>DASVUK010000053.1:0-15798 GCA_036387095.1 Pseudomonas sp. | reverse complement strand
CTGCAAGTTATACCAAAAAACAATATTGTACAGGTTTTAACTACGGCGTAGTCTGTGCAGACAAGGTAACGAGGCCCCTATGACTGTACCTATCGCAATCATCGGTACCGGCATCGCCGGACTCTCCGCCGCCCAGGCGCTCAACGCCGCCGGGCATTGTGTCCATCTTTTCGACAAAAGCCGCGGCAGCGGCGGAAGAATGTCCAGCAAACGCAGCGATGCAGGCTCCCTCGACATGGGCGCCCAGTATTTCACTGCCCGGGATCGCCGATTCATGGCCGCTGTTCAACAATGGCAAGCTCAAGGGTGTGTTGCCCAATGGACACCTTCGCTCTACAACTTTCATGCAGGCCAGTTGAGTCCTTCGCCAGACGAGCAAGTGCGCTGGGTCGGCAAGCCCGGCATGAGCGCAATTACGCGAGCCATGCTGGCGGACCTGCCAGTGACTTTCTCCTGCCGTATTACCGAAGTCTTTCAGGGTGAACATCACTGGAACCTGCAGGATGCCGAGGGCCAGAGTCATGGTCCGTTCAGCCATGTGGTGATAGCAACACCGGCGCCGCAGGCAACGACCTTGCTGGCTGCGGCACCGAAACTCGCAGGGGTCGCCGCCGGGGTGAAAATGGACCCGACCTGGGCTGTCGCATTGGCGTTCAACAAACCCCTGCAAACTCCGCTTGAAGGTTGCTTCGTGCAGGACAGCCCGCTCGACTGGCTGGCCCGCAACCGCAGTAAACCCGGCCGCGACCTGACACTCGATACCTGGGTGCTACACGCCACCAGCACCTGGAGCAAGCAACATCTGGACATGCCCAGGGAAACCGTGATTGAGCATCTGCACGGCGCATTTGCCGAACTGATTGGCTGCGCGATGCCTGCGCCAAGTTTCAGCCTCGCTCATCGCTGGCTCTATGCGCGCCCCGCCAGCGCTCATGAATGGGGGGCTTTGTCCGATCCCGACCTGGGCATTTATGCCTGCGGCGACTGGTGCCTGTCCGGGCGCGTCGAAGGCGCATGGCTCAGTGGTCAGGAAGCGGCGCGGCGCCTCATGGAGCACCTCAATTGAACCGCCTCAACCCTGGCAAGCTGCTGCTGTCGAAATGGACAGCAGCACACCCGGTGAATCGCGAAAAACATTTTTTGGTCACCGAGCTGTTTCGCAATGAAGAAGGCACGGTGCTGGAAATCGAATTACAGGCCGTGCTGACTCAGCGCAGCGAACGCCTGGCCTGGCAGACGCTACAGAACGATGAAGCCTGGCGGATGGGCTGGAAGTAACCGGCGCCCAGTAAACCGTGGCGAATGCAATCGCGCAGCATTCGCTGCATCTCTATCGCCCGCCTTCACGAATGAACGCCCCCCCTGCGAACCTTGACCCTACAAAACCTGTACAAATAATTTGACTTGTACAAATACACACCTATGATGAGCTGAAGTTGTACAGAGACTTGGATCTGTATAAGTCCTGATCAGAGGTTAGCCATGACCACGCCTGTAGTTCATAAGCCGAAGCTCGGGATCAGCGCCTGCCTGCTGGGTGCCGAGGTACGTTTCAATGGCGGCCACAAAGAATCCCATTTGTGCACGCGTGCGCTGACTGAATATTTCGAATTCGTACCGGCCTGCCCGGAGGTCGCCATCGGCATGGGCATACCTCGCGAACCCATTCGCCTGGTCGGCGACGCGGAGAATCCCCAGGCACTGGGCAGCGTCAACCGCGAGCTGAACGTGACTCAGGCGCTGGCGGACTACGGCGTGCAGATGGCCGCTGAGCTTGACGACATCAGCGGCTACATCTTCATGCAGAAATCTCCGTCGTGCGGTTTGGAGCGGGTCAAGGTCTACCGTGAGAACGGTGCGCCGGTGGACGGAGGTGGGCGCGGCATTTACGCCCAGGCGTTCTGCGCGCGCCATCCCAACCTGCCGGTGGAAGAAGACGGGCGTCTGAATGATCCGGTGCTGCGGGAGAACTTCATTACTCGCGTGTTTGCCTATGCCGCCTGGCACGAACTGCTCAAGATTGGCCTCACCCGCCGCAGCCTGACCGAATTTCATTCTCGCTATAAGTATCAGCTGATGGCCAACGACCCCGTGCAGTACCGGGCGCTGGGCAACATGCTCGGCGGCATGGGCCGCAGCGACCCCAATGATATCGCCGAGCAGTATTTCAGCGACCTGATGACGGCGCTGAAAAAGTGCGCCACACGCCGCACTCACACCAATGTCCTGCAGCATTTGACCGGCTACCTGAAGCAGACCATCAGCGCCGCGGACAAACAGGAAATCCAGCAGCTCATCGCTCAATACCATCAAGGCATTGTGCCTCTGATCGTACCGCTGACGTTGCTCAAGCATCACTTCCGCCAACATCCCGATCCCTATGTGGCGCTGCAGGTTTACATGCAGCCCCATCCGGAAAATCTCAGCCTGCGGAATATGATCTGAACCATGAATGAAATCACCCATCCCGACCACAAAGACGATGCGGTCCCAGCGCTGGAAGAGGGTTGGCTGCCTATTCGCGAGGTTGCCCGACAAACGGGCGTCAACGCCGTTACCTTGCGCGCCTGGGAACGCCGATATGGGCTGATCGTTCCTCACCGCACCCCCAAGGGCCACCGTCTTTATTCCGATTATCACGTTCAACGGGTCATGGACATTCTCACGTGGCTCAACCGTGGGGTTTCGGTGAGCCAGGTCAAGCATCTGATTGACAGCCGTCAACCCGAGGCCAGCGTGCCAGGCAATGACTGGGACGCGCTGCGTCAGACCCTGATCGCCCTTATCGGGGACCTGTCCGAGCGGCGGGTCGATGATGTATTCAACCAGGCGATGTCGCTGTATCCGCCGCGCACACTGTGCGAACAGCTGTTACTGCCCTTGCTGGCGGAGTTGGAATGTCGCTGGCAAGGGCAGTTCGGTGGACAGATGGAGCGGGTATTTTTCTATTCCTGGCTGCGTAGCAAGCTGGGGGCGCGGATCTATCACAACAATCGTCAATTGAGTGGCCCACCGGTGTTGCTGATCAATCATTCCGATCTGCCGCTGGAGCCACACCTGTGGCTGACGGCCTGGCTGGTAAGCAGCGCCGACTGCACGGTGGAGGTCTTTGACTGGCCGCTCCCGGCGGGCGAACTGGCCTTGGCGAGCGAATTGCTCAAGCCCCGCGCAGTGCTGCTGTATTCAAGCAAGGCCTTGAACATCAGTCAGTTGCCCAAGCTTTTGGCCAATGTCACCTGCCCTGCCCTGCTTGCCGGTTCCACGGTGCGCATTCATTACAACGAACTGAACGTACTGCCTACCCGGATCGAGGGCCTGACCCTGGCCGAAGGCCCCCTTGGCGTACAGACCGCCTTGCAAGAACTCGGGCTTATCTAAGGAATGACTATGCAACTGCTTTGGCTGCGCGGCGATTTGCGTATTCACGACAACACTGCATTGACCGCTGCCATGGAGCAGGGGCCGACGGTGGCCGTTTACTTGATAAGCCCGGAGCAATGGCGCCAGCACGACGACGCGCCGTGCAAGGTGGATTTCTGGTTGCGCAATCTGGTGCCACTGGAAAAAGCCTTGGGCACGCTGAATGTGCCGCTGCTCATTCGCAATGCAGACACGTGGGATCAAGCTCCCGACGTGCTGCTCAAACTGTGCCGCGAGCATCAGATCCAGACCGTACACGCCAACGAAGAATACGGAATCAATGAAAGCCGCCGCGATCAAGCGGTAGAGAAAGCCCTGGACGAGGCTGGCATCCATTGGCGCAGCCACCTGGATCAACTGCTGTTCAAGCCTGGCAGCGTACTGACCAAGACCGGTAATTATTTCCAGGTGTTCAGCCAGTTCCGCAAGGTCTGTTACGCGCGAATGCATCAGGCAATGCCCCGGCTGATCCATGCCCCTGCCGCCCAACAGGCACTGACCATAGACAGTGATCCTGTCCCGGCTCGGGCCGCAGGTTTTTCGCCTCCAAGCGAGACGCTTCAAGCGTTGTGGCCTGCTGGCGAAGATGAAGCACGCCGGCGCCTGGACGCGTTCAGCGACGAACAGATCAACTACTACCGCAGTGAGCGGGATTTCCCGGCCAAGCCCGGCACCAGTCAGTTGTCCGCCTACCTCGCTGCCGGCGTGATCTCACCGCGACAGTGTCTGCATGCCGCACTGATCAGTAACCATGGCGAATTTGAGACCGGCAGCGTTGGCGCGGTTACGTGGATTAATGAACTGCTATGGCGCGAGTTCTACAAACACATTCTGGTCGGCTACCCCCGCGTTTCGCGACATCGTGCCTTTCGCCCCGAAACCGAAGCTTTGAAATGGCGTGACGCCCCGGAAGAACTCGCAGCATGGCAAGAAGCGCGTACCGGGCTACCCATCATTGATGCGGCCATGCGCCAACTGTTGGAAACCGGCTGGATGCATAACCGGCTACGTATGGTGGTCGCCATGTTCTTGACCAAGAACCTGCTCATCGACTGGCGCGAAGGCGAGCGGTTCTTCATGCAGCACCTGATTGACGGGGATTTGGCCGCGAATAACGGTGGGTGGCAATGGAGCTCGTCCACCGGCACCGATTCGGCGCCCTACTTTCGGATTTTCAACCCTTTGGCACAGTCGGAAAAATTCGACGCCGAGGGGCGTTTCCTCAAGCAATGGCTGCCTGAGCTGAACGAGCTCAACAAAAAGGAAGTGCATAACCCGGCAGCAGCGGGCGGCCTGTTTGGCGTGGCGGATTACCCGAAACCTATCGTGGACCTAAGTAAAAGCCGTGCGCGCGCCCTGGCCGCGTTCAAGTCGCTGCCCCATCGCCAGCCTGCAGGTGAGCCAAGCCATGAGTGATTATCTGCGTCGTTTCGCCCGGGATTTCGCCGCGCTGGATAAAAACAGCCTGCATCGACTGGCCACGCTGTATAGCGACGACGCAGTGTTCACCGATCCGCTGCACACCATTCACGGCCTCAAGAACATGCAGGACTACTTCGGCCAGCTCTACGCCAACGTCACCCGTTTGCATTTCGACTTCTACGGTTTCGACGAAGTGACCACAGGCAACGGCTATCTGCGCTGGACCATGAGTTACTCACATCCGCGGCTTGCCAAGGGTCGCCTGATTCGCGTCGATGGCTGTTCGCACCTGCTCTGGCGGGACAAGGTTTATCAACACCGCGATTACTTCGACGCAGGGGCTTTGCTGTACGAGCACCTGCCGATCATGGGTCGGGGCATTGCGTGGCTTAAAGGGAGACTGGCATGACGAATCCGAACGCTCGACGCATCTGGCTAACAGGCGCCAGCAGCGGCATTGGCCTGGCGCTTGCCGAGCAGTTGCTCAAGGACGGCCATTTCGTGGCGCTGACTGCCAGGACACTCAAACCCCTTGAAGATCTGGAAGCACGCTTCCCCAGGCAGGTGCTGCTAGCACCTGGCGATGTGACGGATGGTCAGCAAGTCACGGCTATCGGCGACCGCATCACTCAGGTCTGGGGTTCACTGGACACCGCCATCCTCAACGCCGGAACCTGCGAATACATCGACAGCAGCCGCTACGATGCCGCGCTGTTCGAACGCGTGATTCGCACCAATCTGCTGGCCAGCTCCTATTGTGTGCAGGAAGCGCTGTTACTGCTTCGGCATGGACAGAAACCTCATCTGGTGGGGGTTTGCAGCTCGGTCACCTTCCTGCCATTGACCCGCAGCGAAGCCTACGGTGCATCCAAGGCCGGACTGCGTTACCTGTTTGAGTCCTTGCGCATTGATCTGGCCCATGAAGGCATTGATGTCACGGTGGTCAGCCCCGGCTTCGTCGATACACCGCTGACCGCCAAAAACGACTTTACTATGCCCTTGCGCTGGTCCGCACAACGGGCTGCCGCTCACATTGCCAAGCACTTGCAGCGCAACCGCCGACCACTGGAAATAGCCTTTCCGTTGCCATTTATCATGATCCTGCGGCTGCTATCGCTGCTGCCGACTCGCCTGCAATTGGCATTGGGCAAACGCATGGCGCGTCCTGCAACGCCGCTCAAGGACGCGCAATGAAAATTGCCATCATCGGCAGCGGAATCGCCGGCCTGACCAGTGCATTTCTGCTCAACCGATCCCATGACATCACCGTATTTGAGGCAGCTGACTGGATTGGCGGCCACACCCATACGGTTGACGTAACGGTCAATGGCCGCGATTACGCCATCGATACGGGTTTCATCGTGTTCAACGACTGGACCTACCCGAATTTCATCCGCCTGCTGGAAAGTCTTGGGGTAGCGTTCAAGCCCACCGAAATGAGCTTTTCGGTTTGTGATTCCAAAAACGGCACCGAATACAACGGCAATAACCTCAATAGCCTGTTCGCCCAGCGCAGCAACCTGTTGTCGCCGAGCTTCTGGGGCATGTTGCGCGACATCCTGCGCTTCAATCGCGAAGCACTTAACGACCTGCAAAACAAGGGAATCGCGCAAGACACAACATTGGGTGAATACCTGAAAAGCGGCGGCTATGGCCAGCGTTTTATCGAGCAATACATCGTGCCCATGGGCGCGGCGATCTGGTCGATGTCCCTGGCAGACATGCTGGGCTTCCCTTTGCAGTTTTTCGTGAGGTTCTTCAAGAATCACGGGCTGCTCTCAATCAGCGATCGTCCACAGTGGTGTGTCATTGAAGGCGGCTCAAGCCGGTACATAGAACCGCTGACCGCCTCCTTTCGGCAAAAAATTCGCCTGGCCTGCCCGGTTCACAGCGTCGAACGTGATGCCTTCGGCGTAACGGTCAATAGCGCGGCGGGCAGTGAGCGTTTCGAAAAAGTCATTTTTGCCTGTCACAGCGATCAGGCGTTGAAGCTGCTGGCTGAACCGACGCCCGCCGAACGGGACATTCTCGGCGCTCTCCCCTATGCGCAAAACGAGGTAGTGCTGCATACCGATACCAACCTGCTCCCCAAACGATCATTGGCGTGGGCCAGTTGGAATTATCGGCTGGGCGGCGATGAGCAGCAGATGGCGGCGGTCACCTATGACATGAATATCCTGCAAGGGATTGAAAGCGACACCACCTTCTGCGTCAGCCTGAACCAGACGGCCGCCATCGACTCGACGAAAATCCTTGCCCGCTATCACTATTCCCATCCGCAATACAGCCTGGCGGGCGTGGTCGCCCAAAGCCGCTGGCAGGAACTCAACGGTGCCAATCACACCTGGTTCTGCGGCGCGTACTGGGCCAATGGCTTCCACGAAGACGGCGTGGTCAGCGGTCTGCGGGTAGCCGCCGAGTTTGGTGAGTACCTGTGAACAGCGCCTTGTACAGCGGCTGGATCAGCCATCGCCGTTTCGCGCCAAAGGCCCATGACTTCCGTTACCGGATTGGCCTGCTTTACCTGGATCTGGACGAGCAATCAGACGTCCTCGGTCTGTCGCCGTTGGCAGGCAGGCAGAGGTTTGCGCCGTTTTCCTTTCGTGAAACGGATTATTTGCACGCACTGACGGGGTCCGGCATGCCACTGATCCAAGCCGTGCGGGAACGGGTCGGTGCAGCATTGGGGCATGTACCCATGGGAAACGTGTGCCTGTTGACCCAGCCGCGCAGTTGGGGCCTGGCGTTCAATCCCGTCAGCTTCTTTTACTGCCATGAAGCCAACGGCACGCTGGCCGCTATCCTCTGCGAAGTCACCAATACGCCCTGGGGCGAGCGATACCACTATGTGCTGCCCGCCGATGGCGACGGTCATCAGCATTTCGCGGTAGCCAAGGCCTTTCATGTATCGCCGTTCCTGCCACGGGATCTTGAATACCGCATGAGTTTCAGCCAGCCCGCCGCCCGGCTGGGGGTACACATGGCTGACTGGCAGGGCGAGCTGAAGATGTTCGACGCCACGCTTAGTCTGCAACGTCAGGACTTGAACCGCCGCTCGCTGCATCGCTACCTGCTGACATTTCCCTGGATGACCGCCAAGACCTGTCTGGCTATCTATTGGCAGGCTGTGCGTCTGTTCATCAAACGCATTCCGATTTTTCCCCATCAGGCCGCAGAAGGCGACTATCGCACAGCCGCCGCGCAACCCAAGGATCATCGCCATGAAAAGCAGTAGCAGTGGGTTTTCTGCCAATCTGGGTACCAATAGCCTGACCGCCAGCATTCTGCGTCGTGGCGTGTTGCGGCAATTGGCAAAATTGCGCGTCGGCCAGCTGGTAATCAACGAGGGCGATGAGCGTCACGTTTTCGGCGTTGCGGGGGCTACGCTTCAAGGGGAGGTGAATATCCTGGACTCGGCCACCTGGGGCATGGTCGCCAGCAACGGCTCGATCGGCGCAGGCGAAGCATTTATCCACGGTTACTGGGCCTCGCCAGACCTGACCGCGGTTATCCGGATTTTCGTAAGCAACCTGGATGTGCTCGATGCCATGGAGGGCGGGATGGCGCGCCTTGGACGGCCATTCATTCAGGGTCTGCATTGGCTCAATCGCAACACCCGAGAAGGATCGCAGAAAAACATCGCAGCCCATTACGATCTGGGCAATGAGTTGTTCGAGCAGTTTCTCGATCCGACCATGATGTATTCCGCTGCGCAGTTCCTCTCCGCCGATGACACGCTGGAACAGGCGCAGTTGAACAAGCTGGAGCGTATCTGCCAGAAACTGGTACTCAAGCCTGACGATCATCTGCTGGAAATCGGCACTGGCTGGGGCAGCATGGCCATTTATGCGGCCCAGCATTATGGTTGCAAGGTCACCACAACGACCTTGTCCATGGAGCAGTACGCTTATACCGATACACGTATCCATCAGTTGGGTTTGCAGGATCAAATCACCTTGCTGCTCAAGGATTACCGCGACCTTACCGGCCAGTTCGACAAGCTGGTGTCTATCGAGATGATCGAAGCAGTAGGCCACCGTTTTCTACCCACCTATTTCAAGCAATGCTCGCACCTGCTCAAAGACAACGGCTTGATGCTGCTGCAAGCCATCACCATTCGCGAGCAACGCTACGAGCAGGCCAGGCGCGGCGTCGACTTCATCCAGCGCTATATCTTTCCCGGCGGCGCGTTGCCGTCTGTGCACAAAATGATCGAAATCGTCGGTCGCGATACCGACATGAACCTGCTGCACATGGAAGATTTCGGCCTGCATTACGCCCGAACCTTGCGTCTCTGGCAGGAAAACTTCAGCCACGCCCACGGTTATTTGATGGAACTGGGCTACGACGACTACTTCCTGCGCCTGTGGGAGTTTTATCTGTGTTACTGCGAGGGCGGCTTTCTGGAGCGCACCATTGGCACCGCGCAGTTGCTGCTGGCCAAACCGGCGGCACTGCCGCAACCTTTGCTCGGCCGCTTCGATGCTTAAGCAGATCGCCAACGCAGCGCTGTTTCAGGCCGGCTGGTTCGCTTGCGTTCTGGGGGGCGACAGTGTCTGGCTGCTTATTCCGACGGGCGTGCTGATCCTGCATCTGCTGTGGATAAGTTCGTGGGCGGCCGAAGGAAAGCTGCTGCTGTGGATAACCGGTCTGGGTACGGTTCTGGACAGCGTGTTGTTGATGTTGGGGGTGTTTGATTTCGATGCGGGCGGACCGTTGATACCGTTCTGGCTAATGCTGCTGTGGCCGGTGCTGGCAACGACCCTGAATCACTGCCTGAGCTGGACCGCCAGGCCCTGGTGGCGCGCCAGTTTGCTGGGCGCTGTTGGTGGACCGATGTCCTACTATGCAGGCTCGCAGCTGGCCGGCGTCCATTTGCCGCTCGGCCTGTGGCCCAGCATGCTGATACTGGCGGCGATATGGGCGGCGGTGTTTCCGTTCCTGCAATGGCTGGCCGGGTATTTTCGGGCAATACAGCCCGATCCCCCAAGCGGGCGCCGATCAGGCATTCCACACGAGTGACCTGCGCTGACATACACTGCGCGCCTATGACACCGACATTGATCCCCACCCATCAAATCCGCACAGAAACGGCAGTCACCTGCTCGACCTGTGCTGCCTGCTGCTGCCAACTGGAAGTGATGCTGATCACCGACACCGGCGTGCCCGAACGCTACATCGACAATGACGACTGGGGCGGCGAAGTGATGCTGCGCCTGGAAGACGGCTGGTGTGCTGCACTGGATCGCAACACCATGATGTGCTCGATCTATGAAAAGCGACCGCTGATCTGCCGGGAGTTCGAGACGGGCTCGGAGGATTGCATGAATGAGCGGCGGGGGATTGAGACCGCTTATCTATAACTCGTGACCCAACGCCGGGGCGGGCGAGACACAGAGTTTTTGGGAGCGAATTTATTCGCGAAAAGGCCGACACATTTCCGGCGTCGAACCTAAAGCCTTCGCGAATGAATTCGCGGTTCAAATCCCCCGATGAGCTCAGGACGCTTACAGCGGCATCGTGTAATGCAACGCGTAGCTTTCAATACCATCATTTGGTTCTTTGATACCCGCATTTGAATAGTGCGTAGCGCGAATACCTACTTCATGCCCACCGGCAAAGCGCAGGCCGAATCCGATGCGATCCTCAAAGTTAAATGCCGACCCCAATTTGTTGTCCTCCACTTGCGTGTTGGAGAAAACCGCTACGCCAATACCGGCTTCGATGTAGGGTTTGACCGTTTCACCCGCAAATTCATAAACAAAAACAGGGGAAAACGACAGGCTATTGTTGCTTGAGCGTTTATCGCCATCCCAATAGGTGTAGGCACCGTCCCAGTAGCCCGTCAGGCGACCGACATCGCTCTGTAGCCAGCTTTTGTCCCAGTCAAACTTCATACCTAGCCGATATGTCTGAGTTTGTTCACCGGTCTGTCCGACCGAGAACTCGACGCCAGCGGCCTGCGCGGTTGTATTGAGCCCTACAAGTGCGGCCGCAATTGCAGCCAAACAAAGAAGACGCTTCATCAGAAACTTCCTACCAGTTATTAGGATTTTTAACTGCACCAGAGTTGCTATAGAAATGCGCGTTCGCACGATAGTTCAGTGCAAAATCGGGCTTTTCACGATTTTTTTACAAATCGAAGCTTCTCACACTGTCAGATTTTTTCCAGAGTACAGGTAGGATGTTTCTGAATTTATTTGGACTGGCACTCGTCCAAAACACCGTATCCCGAGCGGGAATATCGGCCAATAAATCATTCTGTGTCAGCAATCGCTGCAGTTGCCGGGCAACCGCGCCGCCCGTGTCGATCAGGCTGATTGACTCCGGAATCATTTCGCGCAGCAGCGGCTTGAGGAAGGGATAGTGGGTGCAACCCAGGATAATGGTGTCGCAGCCTTCAGCCAGCAAGGGCGCAACGTAGCTTTGCAGCAACACCCGAATGGTCGGACTGAGCAGATCGCCGGTTTCAATCAGCTCCACCAAACCTGGGCATGGCTGGGTAATGACCCGGACATCCCCGGCGAAGCGATCAAGCAATGCGGCGAATCGGGCGCTTTGCAAAGTACCGGTGGTTGCCAGCACCCCGACCACTCCGCTGCGAGTAGCGGCCGCCGCCGGCTTTACCGCGGGCTCCATTCCAACAATAGGCCAGTCCGGGTATCGCTCACGCAGCTGAGCAGCGGCGGCAGCAGTGGCGGTATTACACGCCAGGACCAGCGCTTTGGCACCTTGCTCGCGAAAGAATCCGGCAATGAGCATGCAGCGCTCACGAATGAACTCCGGGGTTTTTTCGCCATACGGGATATGCCCGCAATCGGCGACGTACAGCAATGACTCATTTGGCAGCAGGTGGCGTATCTCATTCAATACCGAAAGCCCGCCAACCCCTGAATCGAAGACACCTACCGGCGCATCACTGGCTCTACTCATGCTTGCCCTGTTCCCCGCCGGACCCACAAACGCTACATCCGGGATCGCGCTTGACCTTCAATTCGCGGAAACGGGTGGTCAATGCATCGATCAATAACAGGCGTCCTACCAATGGTTCGCCAAAGCAGGCCAGCAGTTTCAACGCTTCAAGGGCCTGCAGACTGCCGACCAATCCCACCAGCGGACCAATCACACCCGCTTCGCTGCACGTCAGCTCCGCTTCGCTGCCATGACCATAAAGGCAGTGATAGCACGGGCTTTGCGGGCGGCGCGGATCGAATACCGACAACTGCCCTTCCAGCCGGATCGCCGCACCACTGACCAAAGGTTTGCGCGCCCGAACACAGGCCACGTTGACCGCGCCGCGAGTCGCAAAGTTATCCGAGCAATCCAGAACCAGATCCACGGCATCCACTGCCGCTGTCAGGGAGTCATCGTCCAGGGCATGGCGATGGGCAACCAAAGCGATTTCGGGGTTGATCGCCGTCAACCGGGCGATGGCTGAATCGACCTTGCTCAGGCCGACGCTGGACGTGTCATGAATAATCTGCCGCTGTAGATTGGTGAGGTCAACGGTATCGAAATCAGCCAGATGAATCTCGCCGACACCTGCAGCCGCCAGGTACAACGCCACCGGGGATCCCAGACCTCCCAGGCCGACGATCAACACCCGGCTGTGCTTGAGGCGCAGCTGACCTTCAATGTCCACATGCTGTAACAGAATCTGTCGGCTGTAGCGCAACAGCTCCGCATCCGTCAGCACGGCATGCGTCCGAAGGTAATGCGCTCGTGCTCTCCCAGATCGCGACGCGTCTGGATTTTTTCGAAACCATGATTGCTCAGCAGATCACGCACGGCGGCGCCTTGGTCAAAACCATGCTCAAGCAGCAACCAGCCACCTGGGTTCAGGTGCGAAGGCGCTTGATCGACGATCAAGCGCAGGTCATCCAGGCCATCGGCGCCAGCCACCAACGCACTGCTGGGCTCAAAGCGCACGTCGCCGGCATCAAGATGCGGGTCTGCCGAGGCGATATAAGGCGGATTGCTGATTATCACGTCGAACAGCTGACCCTCAAGGGCGCTGAACCAATGGCTGTTGAGCACCTTGGCGTTGTCCAGGTGCAGACGTTGCCGGTTGCGTTCGGCCAAGGCAACGGCTTCGATTACCCGGTCAACCGCCGTGACCAGCCACAGCGGACGCTCACTGGCCAGCGCCAGGGCAATGGCTCCGGTGCCGGTGCCCAGGTCCAGCACCTTGGTCGGCGCAAAGCCCGGCACCAGCTCCAATGCCGCTTCGACCAGCATTTCGGTTTCCGGCCGGGGGATCAGTGTGTGCGGTGCTACTTCCAGGTCCAGCTTCCAGAAACCCTGCTGTCCCAGAATGTAAGCTACGGGCTCGCCGGTTCGGCGACGTTGTAGATAGGACGCGAACGTCAGCGCGGCCTCGCTGCTGACAATACGTTCGGGCCATGTGTGCAGAAAGCTGCGCGGTTTACCCAGCGCTGCGGCCAGTAACAGTTCGATATCCAGACGCGCAGTTGGCGAATCGGGAAGCTCGGCGCTTCTTAACAAGCTGGCGATGATGGTCATTTACTCACCCAATGCCGCAAGTTGATCTGCCTGATATTCGGCAAGCAGCGGCTCTATCACTGCATCGACTCCGCCGGCCAGAACTTCATCCAGCGAATACAGGGTCAGATTGACGCGGTGATCCGTTACTCGCCCCTGAGGGAAATTGTAGGTACGTATGCGTTCAGACCGATCGCCCGAACCCACCAGCAGTTTACGCTCGCTGGCGATGGCGTTGGCCGCCGCGCTGGTTTGCTGATCATTGAGCTTGGCAGACAGCCAGGACATCGCGCGCGCGCGGTTCTTGTGCTGCGAACGCTCTTCCTGACATTCGACGACGATACCCGAAGGCAAGTGGGTGATCCGAATGGCCGAGTCGGTCTTGTTGACGTGCTGACCGCCAGCGCCTGATGAACGATAGGTGTCAACGCGCAGGTCTGCCGGATTGATTTCGATAGCCTGCTGCTCATCCGGCTCCGGCAGAACCGCGACGGTGCAGGCTGAGGTGTGAATACGGCCCTGGGATTCGGTTTCAGGCACGCGTTGTACGCGGTGCGCACCGGACTCGAACTTGAGCTTGCCATAGACGTTATCGCCTTCGACCCGGGCAATCACTTCTTTATAGCCGCCGTGCTCACCGATGTTTTCCGACAGGATCTCCACACGCCAGCCGCGCCGCTCGGCGTAGCGCGAATACATGCGGAACAGGTCGCCGGAGAAAATCGCCGCCTCATCGCCACCGGTGCCGGCACGGATTTCCAGAAACACGTTACGGCCATCATTGGGGTCCTTGGGCAAGAGCATGCGCTGTAGCTGGCTTTCCAGCTCGACCAGCAACTGCTTGGTTTCCCGGACCTCTTCCACAGCCATCTCACGCATGTCCGGGTCGCTGTCCTTGAGCAGCGCTTGGGCACCATCCAGATCAGCCATCGCCTTGAGCAACTGTTTATACGCCCCGACGATCGGCTCCACCTCGGCGTATTCCCGGGAATAGGCGCGAAATTTGTTCTGATCGGAAATGACTTCCGCGTCGCCGAGCAACGCGGTCAATTCCTCGAAACGATCACTGAGGATATCCAGCTTATTGAGCAGTGAAGCTTTCATTGCGGGGGTTTATCCGTCGAGCCCTCACCGAGGGCAAAAAGTTCCTGGGCCATGGCCAGCGCATCGAGGCGACCTTCAGCAGACAGTTTTTTCAGTTGCACGCTGGGCGCATGCAGCAGCTTGTTGGTAAGACCCCGGGCCAACTGGACCAACACTTCTTCGGCATTGGCACCGTTAGCCAGCATGCGCTGAGCCTTGAGCAGCTCTTCGTCGCGCAGCCGCTCACTTTGCTGGCGATAAGCCCTGAGCACATCGACAGCGGCCAGTTCACGCAGGCGTAACATGAATTCGTCGGCGCCGAGGGTTACCAGTTGCTCGGCAGCCATCGCGGCGCCTTGACGGCTTTTCAGGTTCTCGGCGACCACTTCGTGCAAGTCATCAACGGTATACAGGTAGACGTCGTCCAGCTCGCCAACTTCAGGCTCGATGTCCCGAGGCACCGCGATATCGACCATGAAGATCGGCTTGTGCTTGCGCAGCTTGAGCGCGCTTTCCACGGCCCCCTTGCCCAGGATCGGCAACTGGCTGGCGGTGGAACTGATAACGATATCGCTGTTGACCAACTCAGCCGGAATATCTGCCAGCAACACCGCATGGGCGCCGAACTCGGCGGCCAGGATGCTGGCGCGCTCCAGCGTCCGGTTAGCAACCACGATGCGCTTGACGCCCAGATCATGAAGATGGCGGGCAACCAGGGTGATGGTCTCCCCCGCGCCAATCAACAAGGCCTGGCTTCGCTGCAAATCACTGAAGATCTGCTTGGCCAGGCTGACGGCCGCAAAAGCGACCGATACCGGGTTTTCGCCAATCGCCGTGTCAGTACGCACCTGCTTGGCTGCGCTAAAGGTGGCCTGGAACAATCTGCCCAGCAATGGACCGATGGTTCCCGCTTCCCGGGCGACGGCATAGGCCGATTTCATCTGGCCCAGAATCTGCGGCTCGCCCAATACCAAAGAGTCGAGGCCAGAGGCGACGCGCATCATGTGACGCACAGCCGCATCGTCCTCGTGCACATAGGCACTGGCACGCAATTCTTCAAGGCTCAACTGGTGATAGTCAGCCAGCCAGGCCAGGATGGATTCGGACGCGAGCTCATCGTGTTCGATGTACAACTCACTGCGGTTGCAGGTCGAGAGGATCGCGGCTTCGCGGCTGTTGGTGAGGCGGCAGAGCTGCTGCAGAGCCTCAACCACCTGTTCAGGCGTAAAAGCCACGCGCTCGCGGACGTCTACCGAGGCAGTCTTATGGTTAATACCAAGTGCAAGGAAGGCCATTCAAGGTCGCTGATGGTGACGTGAAGCCGGCAATTGTCCTACTTCAATAGATTCAGAACAACCACCGCAGACTATT
>DASVUK010000052.1:0-344104 GCA_036387095.1 Pseudomonas sp. | reverse complement strand
TCCCGGTTTTCTGCGTGCGGTGGGCGGACGCGGCTCCTTGTATCACGTGCTGTTTCTGTTGCTGGTAGTGCTCAATCTGGTGGCGGGCTTTCAGGCGTTGGGCACGCTGATGGCGGTCGGCATGATGATGCTGCCAGCCACAGCGGCGCGCTTCTGGGCCACGTCACTGAGCGCACTGGTTCTGATCTCGACTCTGGTCGCCACGCTCTCGGGGTTGATCGGCTTGATCATTTCCTACCATCTGGGCGTCGCGTCGGGGCCGGCGATTGTCCTGACTGCCAGCGCTTTCTACGGCGTTTCACTGTTGTTCGGCCGCACGGGCATCGTGCGGCAATTGTGTCCCAAACCCCATCTGGCTCATTGATCCAAAAGGAAATGTCATGAAGAACACCATGCTGTTGAACTCAATGGCAGCCTTCGCGCTGTCTGCGTTTAGTGTGCTGGCCCAGGCCAAACCGGTGGAAGCTGTGGCTTCGTTCACGGTAATCGCTGACATGGTGCACAACGTGGGCGGTGATCGGGTGCATGTCACGTCACTGATCGGCCCCAACGGCGACCCCCATGTGTACGAGCCAACCCCGGCCGACGCCCAGGCGCTGAAAAAGGCCGACGTTGCGTTTGTCAGCGGCCTGCATCTGGAAGGCTGGCTGGACCGTTTGATCAAGGCCTCGGGCTACAAGGGCCAACCCGTGGTGCTGTCGGATGGCATCAAGACCCGCAGCATGGAAGAAGACGGCCAGCGCATCACCGACCCTCATGCCTGGAACAGTGCCGCCAATGGCGTGATCTACGTGCGTAATATTGTGGCTGCGCTGAAGAAGGCCGATCCTGAGGGCGCCAACATTTACCAGGCCAACGGCGAGCGCTACATGGCGCAATTGCAGGCGCTGGACAGCTATGCCCGAACGCAGATTCAGTCGATCCCGGCGCAGAAACGCAAGGTGCTTACGTCTCATGATGCGTTCGGCTATTTCGGCGATGCCTATGGTGTGACGTTCCTGTCGCCGCTGGGATTCTCCACGGAATCAGAAGCTTCGGCGGCCGATGTCGGCAAACTGATCCGCCAGATCAAGGCTGAACACGTCAGTGCTTACTTCTTTGAAAACTCCGGCGATCCGCGACTGGTCAAGCAGATCGCTGACGCCAGCGGCGCCCGACCGGGTGGCGAGTTGTATGTGGAATCCCTGTCACCCGCCGACGGCCCGGCCGCCAGTTATGCGCAGATGTTTCGCTACAACGTGGACAAACTGACGGCGGCGATGAACGGGCAGTGAAATGGCGGCATCCGAGTGTTCCGTGGGATCGCTCATTTAGCGCTGACGGTCATTGCCCAGAAACTTGAATACCGTGGTCTGGGTGTAGGTCTTGCCCGGATCCAGGCGAGTGCTCGGGAATTTCGGCTGGTTCGGTGCGTCCGGGTAATGCTGGGTTTCCAGGGTGAACGCGCCCCAGTGTGGATAGACCTTGCCTGCCTTGCCATGGATGCTGCCGTCCAGGAAATTGCCGGTGTACAGCTGCACGCCAGGCTCGCTGGTGAACAGTTGCAGACGCCTTCCGGAGTGTGGGTCGCTGACTTCGGCGGCGAGCTTGCTTACGTCGCCTTTGGTGTCCAGCACCCAGTTGAAATCGAAGCCGCCTTGCTTGGGCTCGGCGTACTTCAACTGCTGATGATCAGCTTTGATGTTCTTGCCGATGGCCGTGGGCTTGAGAAAGTCCATGGGTGTCCCGCTGACGGGTGGCAGTTCGCCGGTGGGGATCAACTTTTCGTTGACGGGTGTGTAGTGCGAGGCGTGCAGGGTTGCCACCTGCTTGAGTACGTCGCCGTTGCCTGCACCGGCCAGGTTGAAATAACTGTGGTTGGTCAGGTTCAACACGGTGGGTTGGTCGGTGGTGGCTCGGTACTGGATTCGCAGTTCGTTTTTCTCGTTCAGGCTGTAAGTCACTTCTGTGTTGAGCGCACCGGGGAAACCCATTTCGCCGTCCGCCGACAGGTACGTCAGCTTCACGCCCACCCACCCTTTGCCGTCGGCAGGTTCGGCTTTCCAGACCCGCTTGTCGAAACCTTCGGGGCCGCCGTGCAAGGCGTTGGTCTTATCGTTTTGCGGAACCTGATACGTCTTGCCGTCCAGGCTGAATTTCCCATCCGCCAGGCGATTGCCGAAACGACCGATGGTCGCGCCGAAATACACGGTGCCGTTGTTCTGGTAGCCCTGCACATCGTCAAAACCGAGCACGACATCGTCGACCTTGCCGTTCTTGTCCGGCACCAGCAGCGACTGCAGAGTCGCGCCATAGGTGATGACGGTGGCTTCGATGCCATGGCTGTTGCGCAGGGTGTATTTCTCGACGGCGGTCCCGTCGCGGGTCGTGCCAAAGGCGCTGTGTTGGCTGGCAAGGCCGGCCGCATTGGCCGTCAGGGTCGCAATCATCAGGGACAGTCCAAAACTGCTGAGCAGGGAAGAGGGTTTCATAGGTTGTTCTACCTTTTTTGTTGTTATTGCGCATGACCGTTGTTTCGGCATGCAATGTGGGGTCACGTTGGCCTCGCTTGATTGGTAAGACTATTCATGTCCTTTCTTATCGATAAATGGATTTATAGACGATAAAAGCGAGCTTGAAAATTTAATCGTAATACTATTTAGTGGTTAAAGGCGATTGCATGGCTTTGAGGCCGATTGAAGTGGCATCAGCACTCCCGGATCGGGTTTGACAGCCAATCATGTGATGATTAGCCTCGTTTCGCGGAACAGCCGCTGAGCGAGGCAGAGGTATCATGAGCAGTAATTTCCATGCGTCGACCGTGAATCGATTGGGCGCCTGGATCGCGGCAGGCAACGTGTCGCCGGGTCAGGTGTTGAAAGTCGAGGCGGTGCTGGCTGAGGAGTTGGGCGTCAGCCGCACGGTGATTCGCGAATCGATCAAGACGCTGGTCGCCAAAGGTTTGCTGGAAGTGGGGCCCAAGGTCGGGACCCGGGTAATGCCGTTGCGCAACTGGAATCTGTTCGATCCACAGGTGGTGGGTTGGCTGGCGCGCAAAGGTTTAACGCAAGCGTTCGTGAAGGATCTGCTGGACCTGCGTCGCACCATTGAACCCATGGCAGTGCGCTGGGCCTGCGAACGGGCCAGTCCCGAGCAGATTGCCGAGATTCAAGCGGCATACCAGGCGTTGGCAATGTCCGTGGCAGACAAAGGCGATTACAACCTGGCCGATCAGCGTTTTCATGAAGCCGTGCTGGCGGCCAGTCACAACCAGTTCATTGAGCAGATGCTGCCGGCGCTGGGCGCATTGCTGGCGGTGTCGTTCGAAGTTTCTTCGGCGGTGCCGGGGGAACTGGGCAAGACGTTACCGCTGCACAAGGATTTGGCCGACGCCATTGCAACACGCGATGCCGCGCGTGGCGTATGGGCCTGCATGACCTTGATCGAGCAGGCCGCGGTGGTGATCGACGGTTCTTTTGCACGTCGTTCAGCTTCGTAGCAAGCCGGATAAAAGCGATACCGGTAGAAAGACCAAAATAATAACAAAGGTGGTTTTATGAATTGGCAGCCGGTAACCGAGCACCGTTTCATGCTGGCCGAAGGGCCGTTTTGGGACAGTGATACACACGCGTTGTACTGGGTTGATATCGCGGCGCGACTCGCCTGTCGCCTGCGGGATGGTCAATTTCGCAAATGGCGGATGCCTGAAGCGGTCTCTGCATTTATTCCTACGCATTCCGGCGACGCCCTGGTCACCCTGGCCAGTGGTGTGTACCGCCTTGACCCGAATTCGCCGACGGACGAACCGCGTTTGACGCTGCTGTGTGTCGCCGACCCCGTGGCCGGCAATCGCGCCAATGAAGCCCGCTGCGACGCGCAAGGCCGACTATGGTTGGGCAGCATGCAGAACAATCTGGATGAAGAGGGCGGCGACTTACCGTTGCAGCGGCGTTCCGGCGGATTGTTTCGCATCGATCACGATGCTGCGGTCACGGCATTGCTCGATGGGCAGGGCATCGTCAATACGTTGTTATGGAATGCCGACGGCGATGTGCTGTACAGCGCTGACAGTCTGGATGGGCTGATTTACCGTTATCCGGTCCGTGCTGATGGCAGTCTTGCCCCGCGCAGCATCTGGGCCGCCGAACATGCCCGTGGCGTGCCTGATGGTTCTGCCATGGACGCTGAAGGCTTTGTCTGGAATGCGCGCTGGGACGGCCATTGCCTGATCCGTTTCGCGCCGGATGGCAGTGTTGACAGGCTGGTGGAATTACCCGTCAGCCATCCCACGAGTTGCGTGTTTGGCGGCCCGGATCTGGCCACGCTGTATGTCACCAGCGCCTCGCCCGCCGGTGCCAATGGCCCGTTCGACGGGGCTGTTCTACAGGCAGATGCCGGCGTGCGTGGTGTGGTGTGTCATCGCTATGCAGGATGACATTCCCAGGCGGGAGGGTGCCGTGACACTAGGTTACATAATCGGCATTCATAATATGATATGACTGTTTTCTGTTGTTTGGACGTCCCGTCGGGGGTTCGACAACCCATCGCTGGACGCTGTAGCTATTCAATAAAAATAAGGAGTTAGCTATGTTGAGTCGTCACGGGATTCGTTCCCTGTGCTGTATTGCCGTCGCCACCGCTGTTGTGGGCATGAGCGGCATTTCCTCTGCTGCCGATAAAATCAAGATCGGCTTCCTGGTCAAGCAAGCCGAAGAACCCTGGTTCCAGACCGAATGGGCCTTTGCCGAAAAAGCGGGCAAGGATCATGGTTTTGAGGTCATAAAAATCGCCGTCCCGGACGGTGAAAAAACCCTGACTGCCATCGATAACCTGGCCGCCAACGGCGCCAAGGGCTTCGTCATCTGCCCGCCGGATGTTTCCCTGGGCCCGGCCATTGTCGCCAAGGCCAAAGCCAATGACATGAAAGTCATGGCCGTGGATGACCGGTTTGTCGATGCCAAAGGCAACTTCATGGAAGACGTGCCGTATCTGGGCATGGCTGCGTTTGAAGTCGGTCAGCAACAGGGCGCCGCCATGGCTGCTGAAGCGAAGAACCGCAATTGGGACTGGAAAGAAACCTACGCCATCATCAACACCTACAACGAACTGGACACCGGCAAGAAGCGCACCGACGGATCCGTTGAAGCCCTGACCAAAGCCGGCCTGCCCAAAGATCACATTATTTACGCGCCGCAGAAAACCCTCGACGTACCCGGCAGCATGGATGCCACCAACTCGGCTCTGCCCAAGCTGCCTGCTGCGGCGAAGAACCTGATCATCGGCGGCATGAACGACAACACCGTGCTGGGCGGCGTTCGTGCCACCAGTACTAATGGTTTCAGCGCCAGTAACGTGATCGGGATCGGCATCAATGGCACTGATGCCATCGACGAACTGAAGAAAAAAGAAAGTGGCTTCTTCGGTTCGATGCTGCCAAGCCCGGACAAGGAGGGCTACAACACCGCCTTGCAGATGTACGAATGGATCAAGGATGGCAAGGAACCTGCGAAATATACCGCGATGCAAGACGTGACATTGATCACCCGGGCGAACTTCAAGGAAGTACTGACCAAGATCGGTCTGTACAAGTAACCGCCGCGTATCGTCTTGAGGCCTGAACTTCGGGCCGCCATCTGCAGATCCTCGCTTCGTGATCAGGCGGAGCGGGGAGGAGGGTTCCATGCAACCACTGGCCATCGAACAACAGCAATCGGGCGGCAGTCTGCGCTTCAACGGGATCGGCAAGACCTTTCCCGGCGTGCGGGCGCTGTCAGACATCAACTTTGAAGCGCGTCCTGGCAGCGTCCACGCCCTGATGGGCGAGAACGGCGCGGGAAAATCCACCCTGCTGAAGATTCTTGGCGGTTCGTACCAGCCCAATAGCGGCGACTTGTCCATTGGCGGGCAGACGCAGGCCTTCAAATCCACAGCGGACAGCATTGCCGCTGGCATTGCCGTGATTCATCAGGAGCTGCAACTGGTCCCGGAGATGTCCGTAGCCGAAAACCTGTTGCTGGGCCACATGCCCAACCGCTGGGGCATGGTCAATCGCCGGGCCATGGTGCGTCGGGCCCGGGAACTGCTCAAAGGCCTGGCGGACGAGATCGACCCCAACACACGCCTGGGCGATCTGTCCCTGGGCCAGCGACAACTGGTGGAAATCGCCAAGGCCATGTCGCGAAACGCCCATGTCATTGCTTTTGATGAACCGACCAGCAGCCTGTCGGCGCGGGAAATCGATCGGCTGATGGCAATCATCGTCAAGTTGCGCGACGAAGGCCGGGTGATTCTCTACGTGTCGCACCGCATGGAAGAAATCTTTCGGGTTTGCGACGCGGTGACGGTATTCAAGGATGGCCGCTTTGTGCGCACCTTCGAGGACATGGCCGAACTGGATCATGACCGGCTGGTGACGTGCATGGTCGGGCGCGACATTCAGGACATTTACAACTATCGCCCCCGGACGCATCAAGGGCCGAGTCTGCGAGTGACTGGCCTGATGGGGCCGGGGCTCCAGGAGCCGGTCAGTTTTGCGGTGCACAAGGGCGAAGTGCTGGGGTTTTTTGGCCTGGTGGGCGCCGGTCGTACCGAACTGTTTCGCCTGCTTTCGGGCCTGACCCGCAGCAAGGCCGGTGTGTTGCAGATCGAAGGCAAAACGCTGGAGCTCAAGTCGCCCCGAGACGCCATCGCCGCCGGGATTCTGCTGTGCCCGGAAGATCGCAAGAAAGAAGGCATCGTGCCGCTGTCCAGCGTGCAGGAGAACATCAACATCGGCGCACGGCCGCGCCACGTCTCTCTGGGCTGCCTGATCCAGGGCCGCTGGGAGCGTGACAACGCCAAATCGCAAATCCAGTCGATGAACGTCAAGACGCCTTCGGCGGATCAGCAGATGCTGTTTCTGTCCGGCGGCAATCAGCAGAAGGCGATTCTCGGCCGCTGGCTGTCCATGCCCATGAAAGTGCTGCTGCTGGATGAACCGACGCGCGGAATAGACATCGGCGCGAAATCCGAGATCTACCAGATCATTCATAACCTTGCGGCTGATGGCATCGCAGTCATTGTGGTGTCCAGCGACCTGATGGAAGTCATGGGCATTGCCGACCGCATTCTGGTCATGAGCGAGGGTGCCATTACCGGCGAACTCTCTCGCGAAGAGGCCGACGAAGCACGACTGCTGCAACTGGCACTGCCGCGAACCCGCGGTTGAACCTGGCCAAAACACCGTGAAAAACAAGAAAGAGGTGCGTATGTCTACCGAAACCAGCCTGACGGCTCCCCGCCAGGGCATCAATTTGCGTCGTTTCATCGACGACTGGGCCATGTTGTTGGCCGCCGTGGGCATCTTCGTGCTCTGCACGCTGCTGATCGACAACTTCATGTCCCCGCTGAACATGCGCGGCCTCGGTCTGGCCATTTCCACGGTGGGCATTGCTGCCTGCACCATGCTGTTTTGTCTGGCTTCCGGGCACTTCGATTTGTCCGTCGGTTCGGTTCTGGCCTGCTCGGGGGTCATCGCCGGGATTGTCATGCGTGACACGGACAGCCTGTTTCTTGGGGTCGCGGCAGCCCTTGCCATGGGCCTGGTGGTGGGGCTGGTCAATGGCATCGTCATCGCCAAATTGCGCATCAACGCGTTGATCGCGACGCTGGCGACCATGCAGATCGTGCGCGGGCTGGCGTATATCTTCTCGAACGGTAAAGCCGTTGGTGTGATGAACGAAGACTTCTTCGTGTTCGGCAACGGTCAGGTGTACGGCGTGCCGGTGCCGATTCTGATCACCATCCTGTGTTTCGCGTTCTTTGGCTGGTTGCTGAACTACACCACTTACGGACGCAATACGCTGGCCATCGGCGGCAATCAGGAAGCGGCCTTGTTGGCGGGTGTGCACGTAGATCGCACCAAAATCATCATCTTTGCCGTGCACGGCTTGATCGGCGCCCTGGCGGGTGTAGTGCTGGCGTCGCGCATGACCTCCGGCCAGCCGATGATCGGCCAGGGTTTCGAGCTGACCGTGATTTCGGCCTGCGTCCTGGGCGGGGTGTCCCTGAGTGGCGGCATCGGCATGATTCGCCACGTGATTGCCGGTGTCTTGATACTGGCGATCATCGAGAACGCCATGAACCTGAAGAACATCGACACCTTCTACCAATACGTGATTCGCGGCTCGATCCTGCTCCTGGCGGTGATTATTGACCGGATGAAACGCCGATAAACCGGTGCCCGGCATGGGCAGCGCCTGAATGAATGCAGTTTTTGTCGCACTGGATTCATTCGGGAAGGCGGCCGGGCCGCGCACTGAAATCTTCCCAGCCAAACCCCTTCGTACATCAGCAACAGGAAATAGATTGGCGAGCCCACGTTAACTAAATAGAATGATTCTCATTTTAATTAGTGACATGCACAGTGGGCCGTTCAGCATGAGCCAAACAGCAGGGCCGTCAGAGGCCAATCTGGAAAATTTCTACCGCGAGCATCGCAGTTGGCTGGAAAACTGGCTGCGCGCCCGATTGGGCAATGCGTGGGATGCGGCCGACCTGAGCCAGGATACGTTTGTGCGGGTCCTGGCCAGCCAGCACCGCGAGCCCTTGACCCAGTTGCGCGAACCCAGGGCCTATCTGCTCACCGTTGGTAAACGTCTGCTGATCAACCACTATCAGCGTCGCAGCCTTGAACACGCCTATCTCCAGGCATTGGCGACCTTGCCCGAAACCGTCATCCCGTCCCCCGAACAACGCTGGATTCTGTTGCAGACCTTGCAAGCGCTGGATGAGTTGCTCGACGCATTGCCCCTGGCCGTGCGCCGGGCTTTCTTGTGGGCGCAGCTGGAAGGCCTGAATTATGCGCAGATCGCCGAGCGGCTGAAGATTTCCGAGCGCACGGTAAAACGTTACATGGCTCAGGCCTACACCCATTGCCTGATGGTTGAACTGTGAGCAACGCGGCGCCGTCCCGGCGTGTGGCCGAGGATGCGGCTTACTGGCTGGTGCTGCTGGAATCCGGCGCGGCCAGCGATGAAGACCGAGCACGTCTGCAACGTTGGCGTGACCAGTGCCCTAGCCACGAACAGACCTGGCAAAAGGCCCAGTGTCTGCGTGGCCGTTTTGCGGCGCTTCCCGGCGAACTGGCGTTGGCCAGTCTCGACCGTCCGGACCCGGGACGACGCGCCGTGCTCAAGCGTTCGTTGATCGTGGCCGCGTTGCTGCCCGCTGGATGGCTGCTCAGCCAACAGGCGCCAGTGGCGGCATGGCGCGCGGACTTGCGTACCGTGGCGGGGGAACGCAAGACCGTGCAACTTGCCGACGGCAGTGTCTTGCAGCTCGACACCGCCAGCGCCGTTGACATCAGCCCGCACGCCCGCAGTGTGAAGCTGATTGAAGGGGGATTGGCACTGAACATGGCGGCAAACGCCCCCGCAATGACGATCCATGCATTCCCCGGCCGAATGCTCGCCAATGACGCCGAACTGTGCGTGCGCCAGGACGGGCAAGTCTGTCGGGTATCGGTCTGGCGCGGAACTGTGGATCTTTACCCTGAGCACGGACCGACCCTGCGTCTGCATGGCGGTCAGCAAGCCACCCTGACCGCATCCTCGGTTGCACCGGCGCAGGTTTTCGATACGCAGCAACCGGGCTGGCGTGACGGCGTGCTGAGTGTTGAAAATCAGCCATTGGGGCTTTTCCTGGCAGAGTTGAGCCGTTATCGCAAAGGAGTCCTGCGTTGGGAGCCTGCACTGGAATCCCTGAAAGTCACGGGGACGTTCCGCCTGGACGACACCGATAAAATCCTCGATCTGCTGGCCGCCAGCCTGCCAGTGCAGGTGCAGACGCGGACCCGATACTGGGTCACTTTGACGCCCGGTAAACGTTCTGCCTGATTCGTGTCCCCTTTTCCTCGCTCGCCTGTCATTGCTCTCAAGTGAACGAAATAAGAGAGTGTTCCAATGCCCGCAGTTTTTCTTCGACGTCTGCGCCTGGCCCATCTGGGTATGCGTCCTTTGCTTCACATGAGTTGCCATGCCAGCGCGCTCGTCGGGCTTGGCGCAGCATCCGTGCTGATTGCCCCCGTCTGGGCGGAAGACGGCGTGCGGCACCGCTATCAGATACCGGCGGCAAGCCTGAGCGCGGCATTGAACCGTTTTGCCGCCCAGGCCGGTGTCAGCCTGTCAGTGGATCCAGCGCTGGTGGCGGGGCGTCATACGGCGGGCCTCGACGGTGAATACGCGCCTGAGGAAGGCTTCGCTCGCCTGCTACAAGGCACCGGCCTGCAACTTCAGCCGGTGGCGGAGCAATCCTACACACTGATTGCCGCGCCCAGCAGTGAAAGCGGTTCGATGCTGCTGCCCCAAACGTCCATCGAGGGCAGCAGCTTCGATGCCCAAGGCGATGTGTACACGGGCGGGCAGGTCACGCGCCGAGGCAATCAGGGCATGCTCGGTGATCGCGATTTCATGGAGACACCCTTCAATCTGACTTCCTACACCAGCACCACAGTGAAGAACCAGCAGGCCCGGACGCTGGGCGACGTAGTGGCCAATGACCCTTCGGTACGCACCACGAATCCCGCGGGTGGACGTTTCGAGCAGTTTTCGATTCGCGGCCTGAGCCTGTACAACAGCGATGTGTCGTTCGGTGGTCTGTATGGTGTGCTGCCGACTTATTCCATCGACATGGAGATGGTCGAGCGCATCGATATTCTCAAAGGCCCCGGCGCGTTGCTCGGGGGGATCGCGCCTCGTGGCAGTGTGGGCGGCGGGATCAATATCGAACCCAAGCGCGCCGGCAAGGATCCGCTTACCGAGATCACCGGCAGCTACGCTTCTGCAGGCCAGTTCGGCTCCAGCATCGATATTGGCCGCCGCTTGGGCGATGAGCAGGAATACGGCGTGCGTTTCAATGGCGTGCGCCAGTCCGGCGATACTGAGTGGGATCATCAGTCGGTAGAGCGTGAGGCCGCGGTAATCGGGCTGGATTTCAAGAAGGAGCGGGTGCGCCTGTCGCTGGATCTGGGCCGTTCCGAACGCCATGGCGAAGCACCCATCGAACGGGTTGAAGTCGCTGCTGGCATCAAGATGCCCAAGGCCGAAGATATCCATCACAACTTCGCCCAGCCCTGGACCTACGCCGACTCCAAGGACACTTTCGGAGCCGTGCGCGGTGAGTTCGATGTCGGCGATTCGCTGATGGTGTATGCCGCTGCCGGCGCGCGCAGCGGCGAGTATGACTTCCTGCGGCACGCGGTGCAGGTGAACAACAGTAACGGCAATTTCAGCATGACGCCTCGCTCATTCCAGCGCGATGAAGAGGTCAAGACCTTCACCGTCGGCGCCCGCAGCTGGTTCAATACCGGCCCCATCGGTCATACCGTGAACCTGAGTCTGAACCGCTTCGACATGGAGTTCGATAACAGCGGCGAGCGCTACCTGACCCGCACCAGCAATCTTTACAACCCGGTGTTGCAGCCGTATCCCGGCGTGCCCAATCGCTTCGATACCTCGACCCACACTGAAGATGTGTTCTCCAGTGCGGCACTGGCCGACACCTTGAGCTTTTTTGATGAGCGGGTGCTATTGACCTTGGGCGCACGGCTGCAGCGAGTGGAAGTGGACGCCTATGCCAATGGCGTGCTCGGCCAGCAATATGACGAGCAGGCCACGTCGCCGGCGGCAGGCCTGGTCATCAAGGCCACTGACAATATTTCGCTGTATGCCAATTACATCGAAGGCCTGAGCCAGGGCGAAACCGCGCCGACCACCGCCACCAACCGCGACGAGGTGTTCGCTCCGTACAAGTCCAAGCAGACCGAAGTGGGCGTCAAGCTCGACATGGGCGGCTTTGCCACCACCCTGAGCGTGTTTCGTATCGAACAGCCCAGCTATATCAATGACGCCAGTGGCAATTTCAAACCCGATGGCGAACTGCGCAATCAGGGCGTCGAGCTCAATGTGTTCGGCGAACTGACCAGCCATGTACGCCTGCTGGGTGGGGTGATGGTGCTGGACAGCGAGCAGACCAAAACCTCGTTGGGGCAATACGATGGCAAGCGCGGTACGGGCTCGCCGATTCTCAACGCCAACCTCGGGCTTGAGTACGACATTGATCGGTTACCTGGGCTGACCCTGACTGCCCGGGCCATCCATACCGGGTCGCAATATCTGGACCAGGCCAACGAGCAGAAGATCGACGCCTGGCAGCGTTACGATCTGGGCGGGCGCTATGCCTTCAAACTGGGGACAAATCCGATCACCTTGCGGGCAGCGGTGGAAAACGTTCTGGACAAGACGTATTGGGCATCTGCAGCAACCTCATCGGATGCTGCGGCAGGCTTGACTCTGTCGACACCGCGCACCTGGCTGGTGTCGGCAACCGTGGGCTTTTAATCGATTCGAGGCCGGCACAGGCTGCTGGCGCGGACTTCAAGCGACGCCGGGAAACGATGTGACTGCACCGGTTCGCCGGCGATGCGTCTGAGCAGGGTTTCCACGGCTCGCACACCCTGAGCGTGCATGCTCGTGCTGATACTGCTCAGTTGCAGGTGCTCAGCCAGCGGGGTGTCGTTGTAGCCGACGACCGCGACGTCACGTCCGACCACCAGCCCTCGATTGCGCAAGGCACCAAACAACCCGATGGCCAGAAAGTCGTTGACCGCGAATATGGCCGTCGGCGGCTGCGGATGGGCTAACAGCACTTGGCCGGTGCTGAAGCCGGTCTGGGTATCGAAATGACCGGGAATGATGCGCTCGGCGGCGATCTCGATGCCTTGCTCAAGGTAATACTGGACGAAGCTGGCGGTGCGCTCCCGAGCGTTACTGCTATGGGGCTCCCCGGCAATCACCGCCACTCGGGTATGCCCTTGAGCATATAAATGCTCGGCCACCAGACGACCGCCCATTTCGTCGTCCGAGGTGACGGAACAATGCTCGCCGCGCCGGCGGCTGACCAGCACGAAGGGCACCTGTCGATCTTCCAGCTCTTCCAGAAAGCCCGGCTCCGGCGTGCAATGCACGTCACTGATGATCAGCCCGGCCACGTTCCGGCCCAGCGCTCGTTCGGCGCGTTCACGCTGGCGTTCGGGCAGGTCCAGGGTGTTGGCGACAAATGAGGTGTAGCCCATGGCGCTGGCCGCTTGATCGATGCCCTCATAGACCGTGGCCAGCACGATGTCCGAAAGCCTGGGCACCAGCACGCCAATCTCGCGGCTATGACGTGTCTTCAACGTTCGCGCGTGGGTGTTGGGTTGGTAATCCAGGCTGGCGGCGAGGGCCCGGATACGTTCGATGGTCTCTTTGGAGGCCGCGCGACCCGCGTGATCCAGCGTGCCATTGAGGACTCGCGAGACGGTTGAAACGTGAATATTGAGTTGCTGGGCGATACCGCGAAGCGTGGCCGGACGTCGGTTCATGGGTTGGCCTGAAAATGCAGGTGAGCAGGGTGCAATGCTCGCATCAAGTCGAGTCGCTGCACAGACTCAACGAATCCGGCTCATGAATCAGAGCCCTTGCGCCACGTTGGAGCGCCGCGTACCAAAAGATTGCACGAACCGCCGCGCAACACTACCCAAACGTTTGGGTAAAAACGTTCGATGATTTTTAAAACGTCCTAACCCAATGAAATTGCTAGGTCTTTTAGGTGATCAGGCAGCCGGGCGTAGTGACAATAAAAAAGTTGGTATGAGCATTGCGTTGAGCCTGTCAGCTCTCCTTACCTGACTGATGGGAAACTCGCCATGACGCATGCTCCAGCAACCCGCGCACGTAGTCTCACCCGGCTGGCCCTGGCATGTTCGATCGCCGTGGGCGTTCTGTCGCCGTTGGCCGCCATGGCCGAAAGTACTTTGCGCATCGCCATGACCGCCGCAGATATCCCGTTGACCCATGGTCAGCCGGATCAAGGTTATGAGGGCAACCGTTTCACCGGGATCACGATGTTCGACTCCCTTGTGGAGTGGGACCTGTCCCAGAGCGAGAAACCCAGCACGTTGATACCGGGTCTGGCCACTGAATGGGCGGTCAACCCGGATGACCACACCAAGTGGATTTTCAAATTGCGTCCCGACGTGAAATTCCATGACGGTTCGGCGTTCAATGCCGATGCCGTGGTCTGGAACGTCGGCAAGGTTCTGGACAAGCAGGCGCCGCAATACGCGCCGGGGCAGATCGGCATGACCGTGTCGCGCATGCCGACCCTGCGCAGCGCGAAGAAAATCGACGACTTGACGGTTGAGCTGACCACCAGCGAACCCGATGCCGTCCTGCCCTATAACCTCACCAACCTGTTCATGGCGTCCCCGACGGCCTGGCAGAAAGACTTCGCCGCCGTACCGGCCACCACCACCGACCCGGCCGAACGCTCCAAGCTGGCCTGGACCGCATTCGCCAGTCACTCGGTGGGCACCGGCCCGTTCAAGATGGATCGCATGGTGCCGCGTCAGGAATTGGTGTTGGACAAAAATTCCGGTTACTGGGACCCCAAGCGCATCCCCAAGGTTGATCACGTTGTCCTGATTCCACTGCCGGAAGCCAACGCGCGCACGGCGGCGTTGCTGTCGGGACAAGTGGACTGGATCGAAGCCCCCGCGCCGGACGCCATCGAGCAGATCAAGAGCAAAAAATTCAAGATATACGCCAACGGTCAGCCGCACCTGTGGCCGTGGCAGTTTTCGTTCGCTCCCGGCTCGCCGTGGCTCGACAAGCGCGTGCGTCAGGCCGCTAACCTGTGCCTGGATCGCAGCGAATTGAAGGCGTATCTGGGTGGTTTCATGCAGGAAGCCACGGGCATCTACGAGAAAGATTCGCCGTGGTACGGCAATCCGGATTTCAAGATCAAGTATGACCAGGCCGCTGCGCAAAAACTCATGGCCGACGCCGGTTTCAGCAAGGATCACCCGGTCAAGGTCAAAGTACTCACCTCGGCTTCAGGTTCCGGGCAAATGCAGCCATTGCCGATGAACGAATACATCCAGCAAAGCCTCAAGGGCTGTTATTTCGACGTGGATATTGCCGTCACTGAATGGAACACGCTGTTCAGCGGCTGGCGTCTTGGGGCCAAGGACCCGGCCGCCCAAGGCGCGAACGCAATTAACGTCAGTGCGGCGGTCATGGACCCGTACTTCGGCATGGTGCGTTTTTCCAGCGAAAAGGCCTTCCCGCCGGTTTCCAATAACTGGGGCTTCTTCGCCTCCCCGCAAGTCGAGAAACTGATCACCAAAGTCCGCAACTCCTTTGACCCCAAGGCGCTGGACGAAGCTTCCGGCCAGTTGCATGCGGCCATTGTCGATGAGGTGCCGTTCCTGTTCGTCGCCCACGACGTCGGCCCGCGAGCCATCTCGCCGAAAGTAACCGGCGTGGTTCAGCCGCAAAGCTGGTTCATCGACTTGTCGCTGGTCTCCAAGCAGGACTGAGAAGCCTGCTGTTGACCGGAGCTGTAGGAGCCAACTTGTTGGCGAGGCGGTGTGTCAGGTTTGTCGTCTCGCCAACGAGTTGGCTCCTACAGGCATTCCATTCCCGTGATGACCTGTGTGAGGGGCTTTATGCTTGCCTACATTTTGCGTCGCATCCTACTCGCGACCCCGATTCTGTTGGGCGTGGCGCTGGTGTGTTTCATGCTCGTGCACATGGCGCCCGGCGATCCGCTGGTGTCGGTGATGCCGCCGGACGCTTCCGAAGCCCTGCGCGAACAACTGGTCCAGGCCTATGGTTTCGATAAACCCTTGCCGGTGCAGTTTGGCCTGTGGATCTGGCATGCGGTGCATGGCGACCTGGGCATGTCCATCGCCAGCGGCCGTTCGGTGACCAGCGAAGTGCTCAACGCCGTGAGTTATTCATTACGTCTGGCGGTGCTGGCCACCTTGTTTGGTTTTGTTCTCGGCAGTCTGTTCGGCTTTGTCGGCGGCTACTTTCAGGACAGCTGGCTGGACAATATTGCCTCGGCGATTTCAGCCATCGGCGTCAGCGTGCCCCATTACTGGCTGGGCATGCTGATGGTGATCGTCTTTTCCTCGCAACTGGGCTGGCTGCCCGCCACGGGTGGCGGACCCATGGGCCAGTCGGCCTGGGCATGGGACTGGGCGCACTTTCAATTCATGATCCTGCCGGCCATTACCTTGTCGGTGATTCCTACCGGAATCATCGCGCGTACCGTTCGGGCGCAGGTGGCGGAAACCCTGTCTCAGGAATTCATCATCGGCCTGCGGGCCAAAGGGCTCGGGGAATGGGGCCTGTTCCTGCACGTGGTCAAGAATGCCGCGCCCACGGCCATGGCGGTGATGGGGTTGCAGATCGGCTACCTCATGGGCGGCTCGATTCTGGTGGAAACCGTGTTTGCCTGGCCCGGCACCGGGCTGCTGCTCAACTCGGCGATTTTCCAGCGTGACCTGCCGTTGCTGCAGGGCACGATCTGGGTGCTGGCCTTGTTCTTCGTCGCGCTAAATCTGCTGGTGGATATCCTGCAGACGCTGCTCGATCCACGCATCAAAAGGGGCTGAGCATGAACCTGTCGATTTTGCGACCGGCCGCGCCGGTCATCACCCCGGTGGAAAGCTCGCCGGGTTACTGGAGTGAGGTGTTCGGTCGAGTGCGTCGCGACCCGGTCGCTCTGGTGGTCGCCGCAGTCATCCTCGCGCTGCTGATCCTGGCGGTATTTGGCCCGTGGATCGTGCCGGGGGATCCCTTCACCACCTCCATGTTCAAACGCCTCAAACCCATTGGCACTGAAGGCTTTCCCCTTGGCACCGATGAACTGGGCCGCGACTTGCTGTCCCGCCTGATGCTGGGGGCGCGGCTGTCGCTGTTCATGGGCATTACCCCGGTGATTTTCGCGTTCTTCATTGGCGGGGCTATCGGCGTGATTGCCGGTTATTTCGGCGGCTGGCTGAACAGCCTGATCATGCGCACCGTGGACGTGTTCTATGCGTTTCCTTCCGTGCTACTGGCCATCGCCTTTTCCGGGGCGTTAGGCGCCGGAGTGAATAACGCGCTGATCTCCCTGACGCTGGTTTTCGTGCCGCAGGTGGCGCGGATTGCCGAAAGCGTCACCACTCAGGTGCGCAATCGCGATTACATCGAGGCGGCGCGGGCATCTGGCGCCGGGTCATTCACGATCATTCGAACTCAGGTGTTGGGCAACGTGCTGGGGCCGATCTTCGTTTTCACCACCGGCTTGATCTCGGTATCGATGATCCTCGCTTCGGGCCTGTCCTTTCTCGGCTTGGGCGTTACCCCGCCGGAGCCTGAGTGGGGCCTGATGCTCAACACGCTGCGCACTGCCATTTACACCCAGCCGCTGGTTTCAGCGCTGCCGGGGGCGATGATCTTCATCACCTCGATCTCTTTCAACGTACTGGCCGACCGTTTGCGAGCGGCCATGGCGATCAGGAGCTGACGATGACCCAGCGCGATATTGGCGGTCCAGCGCAGCCACTGCTGAACGTGGAAAAACTGGTCAAGCATTTCCCGGTCAAGGGCAAATTGGGCAAACGCAGCGTAGTCCGTGCGGTGGACGGCATCGACTTCGTGGTGCACAAGGGCGAGACCCTGGGCGTGGTGGGTGAGTCCGGCTGCGGCAAATCCACCACGGCCCGCTTGTTGATGCAGTTGATCGAACATGACAGCGGAGAGCTGGTGTTCGACGCCATGAGCGTGGGCGGACATCAATTGCCCCTGCGCGATTATCGGCGTCAGGTGCAGATGGTGTTTCAGGACAGCTATTCGTCCCTCAATCCGCGCCTGACCATGGAGCAATCCGTGGCTTTTGGCCCGTCGGTGCATGGCGTCAGCCAACGCGAATCCTTGCTGCGCGCCCGGGATCTGTTGGGGCGAGTAGGTCTGGAGCCGACGCGGTTCGCCGGGCGCTATGCCCACGAGCTTTCCGGAGGGCAGCGTCAGCGGGTCAATATCGCTCGCGCCCTGGCCGTTGATCCACGTCTGGTTATTCTCGACGAGGCAGTTTCGGCGCTGGACAAATCCGTGGAAGCCCAGGTGCTGAACCTGTTGCTCGACCTCAAGGACAGCCTGCAACTGACTTACGTGTTCATCAGCCATGACCTGCACGTGGTGCGCTATCTGTCCGACCGGATCATGGTCATGTACCTGGGGGAAATCGTCGAAGTCGGGCCTGCCGAGGCGCTGTTTTCCGAGGCGCAGCATCCCTATACCCAGGCGTTGCTGACTTCCATGCCGTCCATGGACCCGTCCCGTCGCACGCTGGTTTCGCCGCTCTCCGGCGATCCGCCCAGTCCGATCGATCCACCGTCGGGTTGCCGCTTTCATACCCGCTGCCCGCATGCCGAAGCCATCTGCGCCCAAAGCCCGCCGCAGTTGACCCTGACCGGCAGCGACCATTACGCCGCGTGCCTGATGGTGCAGCCCGGGGCAGGGCACAGCCAAAGCCCGTCGACGCAATTGATCTACACAGGAGCCATGGCATGAGCGAACAACCCATGGTTGCCGTGCGCGACCTCAAGGTACGTTTCAAGCGCGGCGGGCAAATCTTGTCGGCGGTCAACGGTGTCAGCCTGTCCGTGGCGCGAGGTGAAGTGCTGGCGCTGATCGGTGAATCCGGCTCTGGCAAAAGCGTGACGCTGCGCGCCCTGATGCGCCTGCATTCAGAGCGTTCCACCCGCATCGAAGGCCATATTGAAATCGCCGGACAAGACCTCATGGCCTTGTCCCGCACGCAATTACAGGCCCTGCGCGGGCCGGTGGCGGCGATGATTTTCCAGGAACCGCTGTTGGCGCTGGACCCGGTTTACACCATCGGCCAGCAAATCGTCGAAGCGTTACGCCGCCATCGCCCCCTGTCCAAAGCCCAAGCCCGCGCGGCAGCGCTGGAAGCCTTGCGCAGCGTCCGCATTCCCAGCCCGGAACAACGGCTGGATGCTTATCCTCACGAGATGTCCGGCGGCATGCGTCAGCGAGCAATGATCGCGCTGGCATTGGCCTGTCAGCCACAGATTCTGCTGGCCGACGAGCCCACTACCGCGCTGGACGCTACGGTGCAGATCCAGATTCTGATCCTGTTGCGCGAGTTACAGCAGGCGTTGGGACTGTCGATCATCTTTGTCACCCACGACATTGGCGCGGCCGTGGAAGTGGCTGACCGTGTCGCCGTGATGTATGGCGGGCGCATTGTCGAGCAGGCTCCGTTGGCTGAACTGCTGAATAACCCGCAGCACCCGTACACCCGCGTCCTGCTGGGCACTCGCCCCAAGGATGGCCTGCGCAAGGGCGAGCGGTTGATCAGCATTCCCGGTGCGCCGCCGGATCTGGCCAACCTGCCGGACGGCTGCGCCTTCGCGCCTCGTTGCCCACGGGCCAGCGAGGTGTGCCGTAGCGTGGTGCCGGCCATCGAAAACATCATTCCCGACCACTCAGTGAGCTGTCACCACTGGAATCAGGTCGCTGTCCAACCTCTTCGCGAGTCTCTGTCATGACCGATTCTGCCTTTGCCTTGATGCCTTACCCGACCGCCAACGTACCCCATGCGTCAAGCGGGCCGCTGGTCGGCTACACCTTTGTCGCCAAGGATCTGTTCGACGTCGCCGGTTATCCCACCGGCGGCGGTAACCCGCATGTGTTGGCCATGTCCGGGATCAAGACCACAACCGCGCCGACGATACAACGCTTGCTGGATGCGGGGGCCGAGCTGATCGGCAAGGCGCATACCAATGAAATGGCGTTTTCCATGAGCGGCAAAAACGCCCACTACGGCACGCCGCGCAACGGAGCCGCCCATGACCGGATTCCCGGTGGTTCTTCATCGGGATCAGCCTCGGCGGTTTCCAATGGCTTGTGTGACTTTGCCATGGGCAGCGACACCGGTGGTTCGGTGCGAACTCCGGCCAGTTACTGCGGGTTGTTTGGCCTGCGTCCGAGCCATGGGAGGGTCTCGCTGGAAAACACCCAGGCGTTGTGCGAAAGCATGGACACCGCAGGTTATTTCACCCGTGACGCCAGGCTGTTCGGGTTAGTGGGGGAGTGTCTGCTGGGTGAGGACTCGGCACCGCTGGCGGACCAGCCATCGCTGGTAATCAGCGACGCGCTATTCGGGATGTTGCCCGCAGCGTCGGTTGCTGCTCTGGCCCCGGCCTTGGCGCAGATCGAAGCCTGCTGCGGACCTTTGGAGCACCTGGAGGGCGAGCTGCCATCCCTCACCGATGCCTACTGGGCGTTTCGCTACATTCAGGGGCGCGAAGCCTGGCTAGCCCAGGGCGATTTCATCGAGCAAAACGGCTTGTGCCTGGGCCCCGATGTGGCGGCGCGCTTTGCCTGGTCCAAAGCTGTGACCGACGAGCAATACAACGCCGCCTGCGCACTGCGCGAAGCCTTCGCAGCCAGCTGGAAAGAGCTGTTGGGCGATCGCGTGCTGGTCATGCCGACGGTGCCGGACATTGCGCCGCTGCTCAGCGCCAAAGATGAAGAAATCGAGCAAACCCGGCAGATATCCCATCATTTGCTGGCGATCTCGGTGCTGTGCCGCACACCGCAGTTGACCATGCCGCTGGTCAATAAGGACGGTGTCCCGCTGGGTATCTCGCTGATGGGGCCACGGGGCAGTGATTTGAGTCTGGTGAAACTGGCGGTGCGGATCGCCGGGGGCGGCGTGGTCTAGATCCGAAATTTCCTGTAGGCGCGAACGGGTTCGGCCTGCAACTATCGTAATCAGCTGACCGGAGACAACCATGAACACTCAGCTCAATCCTGACCTTTTCTCCTCCAGCGCGGCCCTGATCAACAGCCAGCGCCTCTGGCAGTCATTGATGGATCTGGCGCAGCTTGGGGCGACGGTCAAAGGTGGAGTCTGTCGCCTGGCATTGACCGATCTGGATCGCCAGGCACGGGATCTGTTCGTGAAGTGGTGCGAAGACGCCGGTTGTACCGTGAGCGTCGATGCCATTGGCAATATCTTCGCCCGCAGGCCCGGCAAAGACCCGCTGCGCGCGCCGGTCATGACCGGCAGCCACATCGACACGCAACCCACGGGCGGCAAGTTTGATGGCTGTTTCGGGGTCATGGCCGGGCTTGAAGTCATCCGCACCTTGAATGATCTGGGCGTAGAAACCGCTGCGCCCGTGGAAGTGGTGGTCTGGACCAACGAAGAAGGTTCGCGCTTCCCGCCTTGCATGATGGGCTCAGGGGTGTTCGCCGGTAAGCTGGATCTGGCCGAAACCCTCGCCAAGCAGGACGAGCAGGGGTTGGTCGTGGGTGAAGAATTGCAACGCATCGGCTATGCCGGGAGTCGCGCCGTATTGGGTCATCCTGTCGGGGCGTATTTCGAAGCGCATATCGAACAGGGGCCAATTCTCGAAGACCAGCACAAGACCATTGGCGTCGTCATGGGTTGTCTGGGCCAGAAGTGGTTCGACCTGACCCTGAGCGGCGTCGAAGCCCACGCCGGCCCGACGCCGATGTCACTGCGCAAGGACGCCTTGGTGGGTGCCGCGCAAGTGGTCACGGCGGTGAACCGTATCGCCAACGCCAGTCAGCCCCATGCCTGCGGGACCGTAGGCTGCCTGAACATTCATCCCGGCTCACGCAACGTCATTCCCGGCGAAGTGAAGATGACCATCGATTTCCGTCACCTGCACAGCGACAAGTTGCAGGCGATGGTCGACGACCTGCGCGATGCAATTGAACAGGCGTGTTCGGCCAACGGGCTGACCTACGAACTGACGCCGACGGCTGATTTCCCTCCGCTGGACTTTGCCACCGGCTGCGTCGATGCCGTACGCAACGGCGCACAGCAGCTGGGCCTGAGCCATATGGACATCGTCAGCGGCGCCGGCCACGACGCGATTTTCATTGCGGAGCTGGGGCCGGCGGGGATGATCTTCGTGCCTTGCGAGGGCGGCATCAGCCATAACGAGATCGAAAATGCCACCCCCGAAGATCTGGCGGCCGGCTGCGCGGTGTTGCTGCGAGCGATGGTGAGCGCGGCGCAATAAGTAGTGGTTGAGCCGAACCTTTGGCGTCCAGCAAGCTTGCTACTACAAGGGGATGTCGTGGCAGCAAGCTTGCTGCGAACCTATCGCCGGGTGATCACCACTTCAAGGTATTCGCTTGGCACCACCAATGACGATTCGCCGCCCCGGTTGAAACCCGATAGCAGCGCGGTAAGGTCGCGTTCCAGAGCCATGGCCCCATCGGGCGGCAGTGCGGCAAAGGCTTTGTGCACCGGGCCGTACCAGGTGCGAAACACTTCGATGAAGTGGGCGGGGGAACGGTAGCGAAAGTTGAATTCCCGGCGCGTCACCTTTATGTCCGCTGCGTTGGCACCGAACAGTTCCTTCAAATGTCCTTCAACGCCCCACAGTGAAGGCGGTTTGACCCCGGCCGGTGGTGGGAGGTGTTTGCCCAGTGTCTTGAACATCTGGCCGACAAACCCTTCGGGCGTCCAGTTGGCCAGCCCGATACGCCCGCCGGGGCGACACACTCTTGCCATTTCCGCCGCCGCTCGTTGCTGATCGGGGGTGAACATCACGCCAAACGTCGATAACACCGCATCGAACGTGGCGTCCTCGAAGGGCAGGGCTTCAGCGTCCGCCTCAAGGAAACTGACGTCGAAATGTTCTGCACGGCTGCGCTCTCGACCTCGCTCCAGCAGTCCGCAAACGTAATCGGTGGAAGTCACCACGCAACCGCGCCGGGCAGCCGCCAAGGTGGCGTTGCCATTGCCGGCCGCTACATCGAGGACACGTTCGTCATAACGCAGGTCGCAGGCCTCGGCCAGCAACTCACCCACCAATTGCAGCGTCGTGCCGATCACGGCGTAATCGCCGCTGGCCCAGGCGGACATCTGCCGGGTTTTCAAAGCTTGTAGATCAAGTGGTTCGCTCATCGTCGCGCTTCCTGTCTTTTATATGCAGGTTTGGCAGACGGTTAGCCAGGCGGAGACGACCAGGTAACGACCCAAGACCTGCAACGGTGGCAATCCGTGCTGACTGGAGCCTTGAACATAGCGGCTTTTGCAGTGCATTTGGCAAGCGTAACCGGCTTTGCGGATAGATCAGTTAGCTACATCGATATAACCGTCTGGCACGGTGTCAGTTCAGGCGTGAAGTGACGAAAATCAGGCGCACAGTGGCCAGGGCAATGGCTTCAGCGTCGCCCTTGATATTCTCCAGTTGGGTTTGCAAGCTGTCGGACTTTCCCGATTCCCCCCTGGAATCGGCAAGCCGTGTCATCTGATACAGATTGTCCGTGATGTCATGCAGGCTGCCTTGCAGACGCTCGACCAGATTGGCCAGACGATCTTCTGAGGGTTGCCCTTCAATGAGGGTCTGGGGTTGGGAAAGCTCCAGCGGTGTTTGCGGGCTCAATGCCTCTGACAGTCTCAAGCCAGTGACGACGAAAGCCACGTCAATACCAGCCTGGGCAATCCTCGACAGATAATCGGCGCGAGGGGAACGTATTCCGTTTTCGTAGTTGCCTTGTGCGTTGGTTTCTACGCCGCCGACCGCCCCGAGGGCACTTTGCGAAAGTTTGAGTCTCAAGCGTTCCTGTTTAAGGCGCTGGCCAATTCCAGTCATGGCTATCTTCCTTCCAAACAATAACTCGCCGGATCAACCCGGCGAAATAAGAGGGCATTGTTCATCGAGAATGGGCGCAAGAAGGATGAAGTCGCAGGAAGGTACGACGTTCACATTTACTGCTTCCACGTTCTGCTCGGCTTGAACCGAGTTGAACGATACGCCTATTTCCTCCAAGTGGATCGTTTGTTGGTACGAGGCGGTAGGAAATATTCAATTGAGGTCATTCGTCGTATATCCGGCGCATGACGAGGGGGGCGGCGGGGACGTTTACGGCCGTAAGGCCCCGAATGCCGGGGCCTTACGCGAGCGAGACCTGGGTGTAACGGGTTTCAGTTACAGCGTGATTGCTGCTCACGGGCCCATGCGCCAGCGGTTTTGGCGATGACGTCTGCCAGACGCGAAACCGCCCGTTGATGAGCAAGCACCAGGTTTTCCATGCCCGGTCCGGCAGGCTCACGAATCACGCTGCTGCAGGTCAGGTTTTGCGCCTTCGAGCCGGAATTGCGCAGCCCAAGGCTCCAGACCACATCGATCATTGCGTAACTGCCAGGTACGGACTCGAAGCGGCGCACATCGGTACGCAGTGACAGCACTGGCTGGCTGCTGTCTTTGGGCAAGCCGGCCATGTCCCGGCTGCCGAAACGTCGTTCCAGCTGGCCGGTCAGGGCGTCATGAAATTCGTCCCCCAGTGGCGAGCCCCAGCGTTCGGCGTCGAGAATCGCCAGACTGCCATTACCCTGGCGTATCACCAGTGGCGGCTGATCCACCTGCACCGGCATCAGGACCGGCAACATCTCGAACTGGAATGGCGCGACCGCGACCGGGGTTTGAGCGCCGGTATTGGCGGGTGCGATCAGCGTGTAGTAATGCGTTGCGGTGGACGCGCAGGCGCTGACGCCCAGCGCTGCAGCCAGGACGAAAAATTTCAGGCGCAGGGTCATTGCTGTGGCTCCAGTTCAATTGCACGGGAAGAAGCGGGGGCTTTGTAAGAGCCTGGTGCGGCGTCACCGGTACGACCGCGAATCAGTGCTTCTGGATGACGACTGAGGAAGTCCGTCAGCACCCGAACAGAACGGGCAGTGCGTTGTACTTCGTCCATGGCTTGGCCCAATTGGACACGCGCCGGAGAATCCTCACCCAGGCTGTCGTTGGCGGTATGCAAGGTTTTCTGAGCCTGTTGCAGCGTGCCGCGCATTTCTGGAAGAACCGTGCCGTTGACCTGCTTCAGGGTTTTTTGCAGTTCGCTCAGGCTGCCGTTGAGGTTGTTGGCCAGTTCGTCGATGGGCAGCTTGCCCAGCTTGTCGACAAAGGCCTGCAGTTGCTCCTGCAATTTGTCGAAACTCCCAGGTACCGTCGGGATTTCCAGGGGGCGGGCTTTGGGGTCGAACACCACTTTTGGCGCCTTGGGCTCGAAGTCCATGGCGATGTACAGCTGACCGGTCAGCAGGTTGCCGGTTCGCGCCTGAGCTCGCAGGCCACGAGAGACAAATCCACCCAGAATCCGCGCAGACTGCTCGTCCTCATCTCCGGCACCTCCCAGTTTCTGTAGCTTGGCCTGCGCAGCACCCAGGCGTTTTGGATAAATCACTGCCCCGACAATGCCGGGGAAGGTCTGGGTTTGGGGGTCGTAGTCCAGATCAACCGAAACCACCCGGCCAATGTTGACACCCAGGAAGTCCACCGGCGCATTGACCACCAGTCCGCGCAGTGACTGTTCAAAGCGCATGCGAATGTAATGCGGCTCTCCATCGGGCGGTGCCAGGGCTGTGGCTTGATCATCGAAGATCCTGAACTCGGCGTTCTCGGCCGCCGGTTTTGCTTCCGGGCTCCAGTTCGGCTCGCGGAAGGCGATACCGCCGGCAATGATCGAGGTCAGCGACTGAGTGGCAATCTTCAGGCCGGCAGCGCCTACCGTGACGTCCACGCCGCTGGCATTCCAGAAGCGAGTGTCGGTGCTGACGAATTGGTCATTGGGGCTATTGATGAAAATCTCGATGTCCACCCCTTTGCCGTCCTTTGACAGTTCGTAGGACACCACCTGGCCGACCTGGATGCGCCGGTAATAGATAGGCGAACCGATGTCCAGCGATCCCAGATCATCGGTGTGGAGGTTGAAACGCTTGCCTTTCTCGCCGAAAGTCACCGGCGGCGGTGTTTCCAGGCCGAGAAATTCATTCTTGGTTTGCTCCGAACTGCCCGCATCTGCGCCAATGAACGCCCCGGACAGCAGGGTATCGACCCCGGAAATCCCGTGGGCGCCGATGCGCGGGCGAACCACCCAGTATTGGCTGTCTTCCCGGGTGAACGGGCTGGCGCTGCTGTTGAGTTCGATGGTCGCCAGCACGTGAGTCCGATCGTCGCTGAGCGCAATATCGCTGACGATGCCAATGACCACGTTCTTGTACTTGACCTGGGTTTTCTTGGCCTCAAGCCCTTCGGCGGTGAGGAAGCTCACGGTGATTTTAGGGCCGACGTTCATCCAGTCATGCAAGGCCATGGACAGGCCGATCAGACCGGCAACGACCGGTACAAGCCAGACCAGTGAAATGCGCATCCTGCGTCGTTTGACCTCGGGCCTTGGCAGCGCGGAGGGGGAAGGGGGTAGGGCATTGTCAGACATCTTCAACCTCTGCGTCCCAGATAAGCCGGGGATCGAAACTCATGGCAGCGAACATTGTCATCACCACAACAAGACCAAAAAACAAAATGCCGATACGTGGCTCGATCGTACTGAGCTCACGGAACTGCACCAGGGCCGCCACCAGAGCGACCACTAACACGTCGAGCATCGACCAATAGCCGATCAACTCGATGAAACGATAGAGCCGCGAGCGCTCGCGCATGGCCCAGGTACTGCGGCGCTGGCAAGTAATCAGCAGCATGCCCAGCACCACGAATTTGATACAGGGCACCACCACGCTGGCGATGAAAATCAGCAGGGCGATGTCCCATGAACCACTTTCGAAGAATTCGATCACGCCACTCATGATGGTGTTCTGGCTGCTGTTGCCGAACATCGTGGTGTACATCACGGGCAGGAGGTTGGCCGGTATATAGAAAATCAGGCCGGCAATCAAAAAAGCCCAGGTGCGGGCCAGGCTATCAGGCTTGCGGGCATGCACCGCCGAATCGCAACGCGGACACACATGGGCTCCGGCCGGACACGCATAGCCGCAGATATGGCACAGGCAGACCCCGTATTCACTGGCATAGGGAATCCCGTTCATGACGGTTGGACTCCCAGCTCTTTCCACAACCGGCGAATGTCTTTGCCGGCGATAAGGATGATCAGCACCATCAGCATTGCCATCGCCCACAGTCCAAGTCCCGGATGCACATCGAGCATACCGGCCAGCTTCACAATAGCCACCAGGATACCCAGCAGACAGACTTCCAGCATGCTCCAGGGCCGCAGGTGTTCAAGGGCACGCATGCAGGTCTTGAAACCCGGAGCGATCACGCCTTTGTGGGCATGCACCAGAACCCAAAACAGCAGGATGATCTGCAACAAAGGCGCAAAGATAATCGCCAGTCCCGCCACGAGGGCAATCAGGGTAATGCGACCCTGGGCCAGCGCTTCCACCGATTGCCAAAGTGTCACCTGATTGCTCAGGCCCTGCATGCTGATGCTGATCACCGGGAAAAAATTGGCGAAGGCAAACAGCACGGCCGCAGCGATGGTCAGGGCCAGCAATTGTTCGATGGTCAGGCGATGAGGGCGCGCAAGGACGGCACCGCATCGCAGGCACAGAGCGGTTTCACCATGCTTGAGCGCAAGTGACTCGTACAGTGAGTCACAGTGCTCGCAAATGATCAGATCCGGAGGCTGTTTCGTGTCAGGCAAAGTGGGCTCATCTGCGTAGTGGAGACAGGATGGATAATTTAAAAAAACCAAGGGCGGCAAGATACCTTGCCAATCCCATTCAGCCGAAATAAATCGCTAAGGCGAACTGTAAAATTGCGTTAATGCATTGACCCTAGGCTGCGCCCGACGTTCACATGTCATTACGCCATGATCGCATTCGCCTGGCATGATCCCTGGTGAATGCGCCCCGGTCTGCCCCCTACAACCCGCCCGGCTTGGCCCGGCGCATCAGGAAACCCAGCAGCTTTTGCGCTGACGCGGGGACATTCTGGTCATCGAAGACGATACAGACGGGGCTGGTTTCGTCTTCGATGGTGATCTCGTACTGCTTCAGATCCCTGGCCTGGTCCGACACAAAACTACAGGACTGATTCAGGCCACTTTCCCGAACTATTTGCCTGAGTTCTTCGGCCTCCGGCTCCTGCAGGCTGGAAGTATTGACCTCACAGCTTCTGACGGCACCGACCACTCCACCGGACTGAACAAAACAGATTTTCATCATTGGCTCCTGTAGGGACTGGAGGTGTTAGGGGTCACACGGTGATCCCGACTTTCTTCCACGCCGCCCGGACCGCTTTTTTCGCGAGCGTGCCATAGCGTTTGCTCGCGGCGACCTGCACGGTGATCCTGGCACAATCGGCGAACTGGCTTGAACTGTGCAGTTGCAGCATGGCCTCGTACCAGATTCTTCCGGCCACCTCCCAGGCATTTCCCCCCAGCGCTTTGGCCGTCAAAACGAAAGCCCGATTCGCAATCCCCGAATTGATATGCACGCCGCCATTGTCCTTGGGGCCGGTATAAAGCCCGGCCATCGTCGCTGGCTGTGGATCATCGCCCAGTTCCGGATCATTGGCGTAGGCCGTGCCGGGGTTTTCCATATCCCGAATGCCTCGGCGAGTGGGCGCAGGTACCAATAACTCCTTGCCCACCACCCAGCTGGCATTTTCAACTGATGTGCCTTCTTTCCACTGCCGAATCAGGATACCGAACACGTCAGCGAAATGTTCGTTCAGCGCACCTGATTGACCTTGATAGGTCAGGTTGCTGGTAAACGATTGCACACCGTGGGTCAGCTCATGGCCAATGACTTCCAGACTGCCGGTGAAGCGTTTGAACACAACGCCGTCGCCATCGCCGTAGGCCATCTGCTGGCCGTTCCAGAACGCGTTGTTCATCGGCACGAACTCACCCTGGAAATCCACTTCAGCGACATGGGCGGTGGAAACCAGCGTCATGCCATTGCCATCCAGCGAGTTGCGTGCGAACAGCTGCTCATAAAAATCGTAGACATGTCCGGAACCGTCGTAGGCTTCGTCGATCGCTGCATCGCCTGTGGCTTTCTGGTGTTCGGCGCGGGCGAGGGTGCCTGGCAGGGTATTGCTGCCCTTGGCGTCATAGACAAGCCGGTTCTTCTTGCCGTCGGGGGATTTCTGCGCCAGCAGGGTCGGCATCGCCTGCGCCGACCTGCGAAACGCGACAAACGCCGCGCTGCTGGCAAGGTTGGTGATTGCCAAGACTCTGATTCGCTCGTGCGGCGATTGAGCCATGTGCTCCATGATGTAGGGCGGGATAAAGCAATGGATGGAATGTCGATTACACATGCGCGAACCTCTGCCCAAAACGGATAGACCCCTGTTTGGCAGCGTCAGGCCAGCCGATGTTCCCCTTATTTCCTTGCCTGAGGCGATATAAACAACGATCAGCCCCCGTGGTTGTCAAAACGATTCAATCCATTAGAAAGGCTATTCAAATGGATATTTCGCACAAGACGTTTTCCAACGTTTATCGAGGGCAGATGATCGAGGTTCTGGTCGTTTATCCCAAAGGCGTCAGGGACGTCGCCGAATTCATCATCCATGTCACCGTCACCATGGCCTGTCAGACCCCAATGCCGACGGTGATCTGCAAGCTGGGCTTTGAGTCTGTGGACGAGGCCCGTCACGCCGGGGTTGTCGTCGGGCAGAATCTTATTGATACACTCATCTGTTGACTGTCCTACCATTCCCGCCTTTTGAAGCCTCGTTGCCGGTGACAGGGTGATAAACTCCCGCCACTTCAGACGAGGAGCAAGCAGACGTGCGCAAGATGGCAATAATGATCGCAGCTCTGGCCCTGACCGGCTGTGATGTCGGCAAGACGCCGACGCCCCCCCCGAAAGTTCAGGCGGTCCAGACGGCTCCGACCGATCAGACCAGTCCGAACACTACCGTCAAATGGAACATCCAGCTCAATGCGCGCGAGGCGCTGAGTGATATCAGCGCCTGGTTGCTCGAACGGGCCTATGCGCCATTCCTGGTAACGATCGACGGTAAACAGCAATTGCTGATCGGCCCCTACAACACCCAGCAGGAAGCCGAAGAGCAACTGGCCCTGCTCCAGGCGAAAATCACCAAGGCGCATCGTTTTGCCGATCCGGTGGTGATCGAGCGCGTCCAGTGATCAGCGCGCGTGGGGCCTGCGACAAATGAATCGCGACACTCAACCGCCGCTGTGACACCCTCGGTTTACGTGTTCGAATCTTTCGGCGCGTGAACCCGGGAACGCTGTTATGGACGAAATCCAACGATTGGGCGAGCTGCTGAGCGCCAATCAACGCAATGAAGATCAAAAACACCAGCAGTTTCATACCGGCCTTGCGCAATGGGAGGCCAGCATCACGACGCTTTACCAACAGATCGAAGCGTGGCTCAAGCCGTTGATCGACAGCGGTCAGATCACGGTGGAATACGAGCCGCACCTGGCGCAAAGCAAGGGTTATCCCGACGAAAACTCGCCATTCCGCACGCAGCGCATGACGTTGACAATTGCGGGACGTCAGGTGGCGTTCATTCCGGATGCCATGGGCACCAAAGGTTTGATATCCGTTGCCGCGACGGGCTTGAGCATGCATGCCCAGGAATTGGTGTCGCTCAGCTGCCAGGACCCTGCGCAGGGTACGCAATGGCTGGAGAAGAAGCGGATCGGTGTGAAAGAGTCGGATGCTCAGCCGTTTACGGCCGATTACTTTGCCAAACAGCTGCAAGCGCTGGTGCCGGGTCATTCGATCTGACGCCCGTCATGCGCTGCCAGGAAGGATGATTCATTGCCCGTGGGATCGGATGGATCCATGAGCGGGCCGACTGAAAGGCCAGGGCATGCCTGGCATCAGTCGGCGGCGTCATGACTGACGCCTTCGCGAATGAATTTCGCTCCCGCGGGACTTAGCCGCGCAGTCGATCAGTCACGACGACCCAAGAGCAGGCCCACCACCAGGCCAAAGCCTGCGGAAATAGCCACGGTCTGCCATGGATGGCCACCGATGTAAGTCTCGGTCGCTTCAACCACCGGCTTGGTGCGCTCACGAACGCTGGCAACCGAGTCCAATGCTTGCTTGAGCTTGAGGCTCAGTTGAGCGCGCAGCGTCTCGGCATCTTCGCCAACCAGCGCAGCGCTGTCCTTGAGCAACTTGTCGGATTCTTCGATCAGCGCCTGAAGCTCGCTGAAAGCTTGATCCTTGATTTGCTCGGCAGTGTTTTGGGCAGCAGTTTTACGAGCCATGGTTATTTCCTTCTAATGGATGACAACAGTGAGCAATGGAGTCTTGAGCTTGCCGAAAAGTTGCAATGGGCTGTATGACACATCGCAATTCACTCGTCGAATTTGCCCGGAATTGAGTCGTGACGGGTGTAAGATGCAGCCGGTTTTTAGTCACAGGTAATCATCATGAGCTTTAATCTGGCCAACCGGCCCTTGCCAGAACGTGCCGCACTGGAAGATGAAAAATCCCGCTTGTTCGATTTGTGGCAAAGCAATCTGGGCAAGGCCAAGGGAGACGCAGCCCGGCTGTTTGGCGAACGCTCCAAGCGCAAGGGCAAATGGTCTGAGTGGGTACGTTCGGAGCTGGACGCCATGAGCCCCCCTGAATACGCCAATATGGTTCGCAGCGAAGTGAATCGCTTGATGGCGTCCAGCAAATAAAATTTGAGCGTCTGCGCCCGTCTACCAACTGCCACTGGCCGGTTGCGGCAGGCTGAGCGTGCCACTGTCGCTGAAACGCAGGGTGCCGAACACGCCGCCGGCCAGCTTGCCGTGCAGTGTGTAGGGCAGATTGTCCAGACTTTGCGTTTGCGTCAGGCCCACTGCCTGACGTAGCGCGGCAAATGCCGAGACACTGACGGGCACCACCAGCACGGCTTCGGAAAAGCGTCCGATAGTGCCCTGCTGATCGCTCACCCCTGATGCCAGCAGTCTGCCATTGACGTCTAGATCCAACGCAACGCCGCTGTATTCGATAGCGGTTTCATTAGGGTTTTGCAGGCGCAGTTTGACGGCCATGCGCACCTCAAGGCCCTGACCGGGCAATGGCTCGATGCCCACCACATTGATATTGAGCGGATCGCGGTTGGGAAACAGCGCGCACGCCGAAAGCCCCATCAGTAAAAGGCTGACCAGCAAGGTGCGAAACGGGCGTAAGGGCATCCGGGTTGCTCCATGGGTGACGTACAGGCAAATTTGCATATCCGGTCAGACCGCAATCAGTCCCGGAGATTCGTTTTCCTCGGGCGCTGGCCTTATGCTGCGCAGATCATAGGCAGACGAACCCATGGATGGCCCCCCTGAACACCGCCGGTAAAGCCGCACTCATCATCCCCGAAAAAGACACCATCGCCATTGAGTTGGTGCAGGAAGCCTTGCTGCAAACTGGCCTGACTTCCCAAGCCGGCATGGGCCTTCTGCAACGCGTGGGCATTGCTCCGGATTTGCTGGCTGAAGCGGGCGCGCGGGTCCCCGCAGCCGCCTATGCAGCGTTATGGCGTGCTCTGGCACTGGCATGTGACGATGAATTTTTTGGCATGGATCCCAGGCGTCTGCGTCATGGCAGCCTGGAATTTCTCTGTCGTTCCAGCATGGCTCAGCCCACAGTGGCCATTGGCCTGGAATCCGGCCTGACGTTCCTGTCGTTGATGCTGGAGCGTTTCGGAGCACGCCTGATCCGGCAGCAGAGCGTTGCGCAGATCGTTCTGGATGAAAACGACACAGGGCAGGCGAGGGCGTTCAGTTACTTCACGTACTGGATGATCGTGCATGGTGTTGCCTGTTGGCTGAGTGGGCGGCGCATTCCTATTCTGGCCATCGAATCGCGCTGCGCAGCCCCTGCCTTCCTTGAAGACTACAAGGTCATGTTCGGCGAAAACCTTCGTTTCGATCGACCTCGCTCGCGGATGATCTTCGCTGCCGAGTGCCTGGATCTGCCAATAAGGCGCTCGCAGGATGACTTGCAGCGCTTCATGGCGGCTGCCCCCGCCAATATTCTGGTCAAGTACCGCGACCCCCAGAGTCTTGCCAGCCGGATTCGTCATAGGTTGCGCAGCCTGCCGGCCGACCGGTGGCCGGAAGCCCAAGCGCTGGCGCAAAGCCTATGCATGTCCGCATCGACCCTGCGCCGCCGTCTGGTGGACGAAGGACAAAGCTATCAAGGGCTCAAGGACGGCGTGCGCAAAGAACTGGCTATTTGCTGGCTGACTGACGTCGCGTTGAGTTTTTCGGATATCGCCGTGCGTCTGGGCTTTGCTGACACCAGTTCCTTCTACAAAGCCTTCCGCAAGTGGACCGGCTCCAATCCGGGTCACTACCGCAGCGTGGTGCTCGCCGGCATTGACCAAACCAGTCATCCAGACTGAACGCTTTGACCATTGCCTGTGGGCGCTCTCGGGGTGACTATTTCGGTTATTCCAACAATAAAAATCGAATGAGAGAGGCTGCATGGACATTCAAGACAAGGCATTCATCGTCAGTGGAGGTGCCTCCGGGCTTGGCGCCGCAACTGCGAAAATGCTGATTCAGGCCGGCGCGCAGGTAATGCTGGTGGATCTCAATGCCGAGGGGCTGGCCAGCCAATGTGAAACGCTGGGCCCCCGTGCCCGGTCCGTGGTAACCGATGTCAGCCAGGAGGCTTCGGCCCAGGCTGCCGTGACGGCGTCAGTCAAGGCTTTTGGTGAACTGCATGGCCTGGTCAATTGTGCGGGGATTGTCGGCGCCCAAAAAATCCTGGGCAAAGAAGGCGTGCATGACCTGGACAGCTTTCGGCGGGTCATTGACGTCAATCTGATCGGCAGCTTCAATCTGTTGCGCCTGGCTTCGGCGGCCATTGCCCAAAGCACCGCCAACGAGGACGGTGAACGCGGAGTGATCATCAACACCGCATCGGTGGCCGCTTACGACGGGCAGATCGGCCAGGCCGCCTATGCTGCATCCAAGGGCGCCCTTGTCAGCATGACCTTGCCAGCGGCACGAGAGCTGGCGCGCTTTGGCATCCGGGTCATGACCATCGCCCCTGGTATTTTCGAAACCCCGATGATGGCGGGCATGTCCGCCCAGGTGCGCGACTCCCTCGCCGCGGGCGTGCCTTTTCCGCCTCGGCTGGGCAAGCCGCACGAGTACGCAGCACTGGTACGGCACATCATTGAAAACACCCTGCTCAACGGCGAGGTTATCCGGCTGGATGGCGCGTTGCGTATGGCCGCCAGGTGAGCAAGAGACTCAGGAGCTCTGATCATGTCTATTGATAATTTCTCAACTCATAACGATCCCGTGGTGATCGTCAGCGCCGTCCGTACCCCCATGGGCGGATTCCAGGGCGATCTTAAAAGCATGACGGCCCCACAATTGGGGGCTGTCGCCATTCGCGAAGCGGTGACACGCGCTGGCCTGGCGCCTGCGGATGTCCAGCAGGTGCTGTTTGGCTGTGTGTTATCCGCCGGCTTGGGGCAGGCGCCCGCGCGCCAGGCAGCATTGGGTGCCGGCCTGCCTACCGGGACGCTGTGCACCACCTTGAACAAAATGTGCGGTTCCGGCATGCAGGCCGTCATTCTTGGCCATGACATGCTGTTGGCCGGCAGCGCGCAAGTGATCGTGGCGGGGGGCATGGAAAGCATGTCCAACGCGCCGTATTTACTGGACCGTGCCCGCAGTGGTTATCGCATGGGCCATGGTCAGGTGATCGACCACATGTTCTACGACGGGTTGGAAGATGCCTACGAGCGTGGCCGCCTGATGGGCACTTTTGCCGAGGATTGCGCCGAGGCCCATCACATCAGCCGTGAAGCCCAGGACGCCTTTGCCATCGCCTCGCTGAGCCGCGCTCAGGCAGCGGCCGATAACGGTTGGTTTGACGCTGAAATCGTGCCGCTGCAGGTCACCTGCGCAAAAGAGCAGCGGCAGGTTGAACAGGACGAACAACCGCCTAAAGCCCGGCCGGACAAGATTCCGGGCCTTAAACCGGCTTTTCGCGAAGGTGGCAGTGTCACCGCCGCCAATTCCAGTTCCATCTCCGACGGCGCAGCGGCCTTGCTGCTGATGCGGCAATCCGAGGCGCAACGCCGTGGTTTGCAAACATTGGCGGTGATCCGTGGCCACGCTGCGTTTGCCGACGAACCGGGGCTGTTTACCACAGCCCCCATTGGCGCCATCAAGGCGCTGATCGCGAGAACGGGTTGGGCGCTGAATGAAGTCGATCTGTTTGAAATCAACGAAGCCTTTGCCGTCGTAACCCTGGTTGCCATGAGCCAGCTTGAGTTGCCTCATGAAAAGGTCAATGTCCATGGGGGCGCTTGCGCACTGGGACATCCCATCGGCGCATCCGGTGCGCGCATCCTCGTTACATTGATCAACGCCCTGCGACAAAAAGGGTTGAAACGTGGCATTGCGGCCATTTGTATCGGTGGTGGGGAAGCGACGGCGATGGCCATCGAGGTTTTCTAGTTATGGCCAATTAATCAGTTGCTTAGAAAATTGTATTAATGTGTTTTCTAGATTTAGGTGCTTGGAAAAAAAGGATAATTATCAATGATTTACGAAACAATTCTCACGGAAGTTAGAGGAAGGGTCGGCTGGGTCACTTTAAACCGCCCAGCCGCGCTTAACGCCTTGAACGCACAGCTGATCGATGAGCTGAATCATGCGCTGGACGTGTTCGATCGCGACCGCTCCATTGGCTGCATTGTGCTCACGGGTTCAGCCAAGGCATTTGCCGCAGGTGCCGACATCAAGGAGATGGCTGAGCTGACGTATCCGCAGATCTACCTTGATGACCTGTTCGCGCAGAGTGATCGGGTAGCCAGCCGTCGCACGCCCATGATTGCTGCGGTAGCGGGCTTTGCGTTGGGCGGCGGGTGTGAGCTGGCGTTGATGTGCGATTTCATCCTCGCCGCAGATACGGCCCGTTTCGGTCAGCCGGAAATAAAACTCGGCGTATTGCCAGGCATGGGTGGCACGCAACGCCTGACGCGGGCAGTGGGCAAGGCCAAGGCCATGGAACTGTGTTTGACCGGACGCCTGATCGATGCCAATGAAGCCGAGCGCGCCGGGCTGGTCGCGCGTATCGTGCCAGCAGATCAGTTGCTGGATGAAACCCTCAAAGTCGCAACATCAATTGCCGATAAATCCCTGCCCATGGCGATGATGGTCAAAGAGGCCGTGAATCGCGCTTTCGAAGTGAGCCTCACCGAAGGTATCCGTTTCGAGCGCCGGGTGTTCCATGCGGCATTCGCCACCGAAGATCAAAAGGAAGGCATGGCGGCCTTTATCGAGAAGCGTGAGCCACATTTCAAGGGGCATTAGCCTTGGCGGCGTTCGGGATGTCAGTCTGGCTGCATGAACGCGCGCAGCCGCTGCGCACTCCAGTTTCGGGCGAAATACTCCTGCAGTTTCATGCAGCAGCCGGGATACACAAGATAGAGATGATCCGGGCTGTTGCGATACCGGGCAGCGAGTTCGTTAATTTGCCCGGGAGAAAGGCCAAGGTAACCTTGCTCGTCAGTTTTGCCTTCAAATAAAAAGTGTTGTGGTTCAAGTCTAGCCAGTTGATCCAGGCCGGGTTTCAACATGAACACGATGTACCAGATGCAATTTGCCAGCGCGGGACCCGCAAGGCCGGGATCTTCGGTCAGCCGCAAATCCTCTTCCCGGAACAGACCTTTTGATGGTTCGCTCCGTGGCGTGTCTGTCGCGGGAGACACTTCAATGTTGAGCTTTTTCGGGCCGTTGACGGTAATGGCTGCGCAGTCGACGAGGACAGTTGCGTTCGCGGCGTGAATCATCAACGGGTGTTTGCATGCCACTGACAGGTTATCAAAAGCACTTATGTGCCTATCTGCCTGGGGGCTTTGGGCATAAGCACCATTCATACGGATTGAATAATTCTCGCCTTCTGCAAGCTCGACCTGTTCAACGCCGCAGATAACGGGCCGGTCTGGATCATTATCAAAATGACGGACGACCAGCCGACTGCCTTTCACCAAATCCTGGATTGACACAGGCGTCAGGCCGGCCAGGTCCGCCAGCGGCCAGCCGTTTTCCTCATGGGCTGCATTGTCGGGTTTCTGCCAGTCGTAACGTATAGGAAGGCAGGCCGGCGCACCCTTACTGAAGTGCTCGGCCGCATCACACATCAGCGTAGCGTGCTGACTACCGCGGATGCAGGGTTTTCGGTGATTGCGTGACGGGCGATAGGTCATGGCCCAAGGCAAAACGCAAAAATCGGCACGATGACCATCCTCAAAGGGCTCGACGGCGGATGGCGTCCAGGATTGTGCAATCCCGTTCGTATCGTCTGAACCCGTCGGCACCATGGCAGCGTTCAGGATTGCCGCAATATCGTGAGGGTCGCAGCCTTCCAGGATGTGCGGCTGTCTACCCCGATGGTGGACTTTCACCAGTAGCCATTGATCATTGAACAGGCTGACGGGGTGATCCAGGACCTGCATGATCTGGCCACTTATCAGCGCGCAATGGCGGCTAACGCCATGAATATGACGTCGCTCGCAACGCAGGCGTTCCAGCGTGCGAGCGTTGATCTGTCGATGATGCGCTGCCTGATCCGTGGGCGTGGGTGATACAGGGCGCACGTCACCGGGCTTGCTGCCAATGTGTAGGGTCAGGTGTTCGCTGAGGTAACCGATGCCCGGCCGATCATGCATCGCGTCAGCGAGCTGAAATCGTATGGGTGCCTGACGCTCGGGAAAGCAAACGGGATCATCGGCAAAGATCAACAGGTCCCCGTTACGGCTGTGTTCGAAGCGAAAATGAATACCTTCCTCTTCACAGAGTCTTTGCAGCAGATGCAGGTCGGTTTCGTCGTACTGCACACACAATTCTCTCGGGGGATAGAGTCCCACCAATGGTTCAAAACGATAGCAACTGTCATCCAGGCCCTGACGGGTCAACAAATGAGTAATCAACTGCGGGACGCTGAGGTCTTTGAATACGCGGCGTTTACGGCTCTGTTCCAGTTGCAGCAGCCTGGGAACGAGGGTAATGCGATACAGGCTCAGGCAGGTGCCGGCATACAACTGCCTGCCCCCGTGGATCAGTCCGTGGATTCCGGCGTGTTCAGCGCCCAGTTCCAGCCAGGCGAGCTTGCCCGCGAGGGTTTGCATATCCAGATGCGGGTTGGTGCTGATCAGATCGATATCGAATCGAAAAAGCTCATTCAATGCATCCTTGCCGATGAACCCGAGGACTTGCAGATCCATCAGGCTGCCGGAGATTTCCAGCGTTATCGGCATTTGCTTGTGTTCGAACATCCACTGCGCTCCCACCTTGAAATTCAGGGTGCAGAGGGTACGAAATGCCAAGGTCAATGGGCATCGCTCCAACCTTTTTCGGAAAAGGACTACAACACAAAGAGGAATGTCGGTAGTTGCGTTCGGGGGGCTTTGAACCGCAAGAGGGTTGTCGCAGGCGTGAAGGGGGGTTTCATCTGGCCCCATCGCGTATAAAATGCGCCGGACGTCGTCTATCGGTCACGACGCGTTTCATTCGGATACCCCTATTTTTAGCGCTTTGCCCCGGCCATCATCGGCGTTTGGTCTCGACGGTGGCTGTGATGGGCAGGGCGCAATCGGATCAAGAGAGCAAGCATGGGCGCACAGTGGAAGGTCAAGCATAAAGAAGCAGCATCCAACGCCAAGGGTCGTATTTTTGGCAAGCTGTCCAAGGAAATCATGATTGCCGCGCGCGCAGGTGCTGATCCAGACATGAATCCGCGCCTGCGTCTGGTGGTTGAGCAGGCTAAAAAAGCCTCGATGCCCCGCGAGACGCTGGAGCGTGCGATCAAGAAAGGCGCAGGCCTGCTGGGCGACAATGTGACGTTTGAACGCCTGACCTACGAAGGTTTTGCCCCCCATCGCGTCCCGGTGATCGTCGAGTGCCTGACCGACAACATCAATCGCACCGTTTCAGAAATTCGCGTGTTGTTCCGCAAAGGGCAGCTCGGCGCAGCCGGGTCGGTCTCCTGGGATTTCAACTATCAGGGCATGATTGAAGCAGTGCCTTCCAGCCCCGACGCCGACCCGGATGAAGCTGCCATCGAAGCGGGTGCGCAAGATTGCGAACCTGGGGAAGAGGGCGCAACACTGTTCCTCACCGAACCGACCGACATGGACGCCGTGTGCAAAAAACTGCCTGAGTTCGGGTTTACCGTGCAATCCGCGCAATTGGGCTATCGCCCGAAGAGCACAGTGGACGGCCTGACCGACGAGCAAATGGCTGAAGTCGAAGCTTTCCTTGAAGCCATCGACGGGCATGATGATGTGCAGAATGTTTATGTGGGCCTGGCGGGTTAAGCACCACAGTCGTTGACCGAAGGTGAGCGAGCTTGCTCGCTCCCACGGTTCTGCGATCAGGCCTCACACGCCAGCAATAATCCAAGAATCTCCTGTAACGTCGGTCGTGCGCTGACGTCCGGCTGAACGCAACGAATGTGCAACTGATGCAACGCGCTCATGTGCAGCGCCTCGCTGTCACAGCGCGCCAGCAACTCCCCCAGTAAAATCCCGAAAGCCCGCGCTTCGATCCTCTCCAGCGCCTGGCCCAGGGTCGCGTCCGGATGAAACGAAGCCGCCCCGAAATCCCCCAACAGGCAGGTGCCATCGGGCTCCCAGAGAATGTTGTGCCCGTACAGATCACCATGGGTCATGCCGCAGGCGTGCAGGTGCGCGGTGACCGACGCAATGCCTTTGGCAATACCCAATACCACTGGCAATGACAGGTGCATTTCCGGGGGATACACATCCCGAGTGCAGGACTCCAGACTGGGCGGCCCCGCCAGGTTGCCGAAGCTTGGCGCAATCAGCTGCATCACCAGGCCCGTCTGGCCTTGTGGATGGCCGAGGATCTGGCCTTCGACTCTGATCAGATTAGGGTGATCGCCGGCAGCGATACACGCCGTCATTTCATTGAGCGGCGAACCATCGGACGTGACGCTGCCTTTATAGAGCTTGATCGCAACGACCTTGTCGGCCTGATCAGGACTGCTCCAGTACGCCTGTTGAATGATCCCTGATGCGCCTTCGCCCAATTGCTGCTGAATGTGCAACTGCTGCCAGGGAATCTGCTCCACGGCAGGCTGTTGATGGTCAGGGCACAGCGGATTACCCGCATAGGCCAACCACGCCAATGAGGGCATTTCCAGCAACCATGTCGGCAGCGCCTTCAGTTGGTTGGCAGCGATGCGGATCAGTTCCAACCGTTCGCAGCGGGCGAGCCCGGCGGGCAGCATTTCCAATTGATTGCCAGCCAGCATCAGTTTTTGCAACGCCAGGCAGTCGCCCAGCTCTTCAGGCAAGCGCTGGATCTGGTTGTCGGTGAGGATCAGCCAGCGCAGCTTTGGCGGCAGTGCTTGCGCACAGACCTGCCGTATCTGGTTGGCCTTGAAACCGACAATCTGCAATTCAGGGCACAGACCGATGCACGCGGGCAGTTCCGTGAACAGGTTGTCGGAACCAAACAATACCCGCAGATGCTTGAGTCGGTGCAGGTCATCTGGCAGGTGCCGCAAGGCATTGCCACTCAGGTTGAGGATTTCCAGAGAGTCAGCCAGCTCGAAGATTTCCCTGGGAAACTCCTTCAGGCCGCAGGACAAATCCAGTCGTTTGATTCCGGCCAGTCTGCCGGCGCGCAAGTCTGCAAGGCTGTGCATGGATCAGCCCCGCTCGCCGGAGCAGCGGGCATCGGCGAGGCAGCCGTCAACCCACTGGTGCACTCGCGCAAGATCCGGCGCTGTTTCAGCGTACAGAATCCGGTAGATGGTCGGCGCAACTACCCGGTCGATCAACTCGTCGGCGCCAGGCGCCACTTCACCACGCGCCACTGCCCGATCAATGATGATTTGCAGTTGTTCCCGGGTAATTGCCATGCATTTGCCAGGGCAGCCTGCGCCGCTGCTGGCCACGATGTTGCGCATCATTTCCCGACCGGGGGCAGAGTTCATGTCCTCCAGGTACATTTCGGTCCAGTTCAGCAAGTCGTCCCGCAGGTTGCCGCAGTCGATGGGCGGATCAGGACGCAGGCGTTCCACGGCGGCATCGGCCAGCAACGTGGTCAGGTCACCCCAGCGGCGATAAATGGTCGAAGGCGTCACGCCAGCTCTGATCGCAATCAGTGGCACGCTCAATTCGCCACGGTCATGCTCCTGAAGCAGTTCACGGACTGCGCTGTGAATCGACTCTTGCACGCGGGCGCTGCGGCCTCCGGTGCGTATTCCTTCTTTGATAGCCATGTGGCAGACCTTAACACAAAGTATTTGCTTTAAGCGGCAACAGCTCGCACACTCTGAAACGCTAAATATTAGCTTTAATGAATCGCTTGAGTGGAGAGTGTACCCATGTCCCTTCCTTTCCAGAAACCGGATATGCACAAGCGAGGTCGCAGCCATTTGGGCTTTCTGGCTTTTACAACCTTGTGTTTTTTTGCCGCTTCCAGCGCACCTACGCCTCTTTACCATTTGTATCAGCAGGCCTGGGGTTTCTCGGCCGCCACACTGACGCTGATCTTCGCCGTCTATGCGCTGACGCTGTTAGTGGCGTTGTTGATTGTGGGCTCGCTTTCGGATTATCTGGGCCGACGGCCGGTGATTTTCAGTGCATTGCTACTGGAAATTGTATCGATGCTGCTGTTCATTCTCGCCACTGACGTTATCTGGCTGGTCTTGGCGCGCATGCTTCAGGGGCTCGCCACGGGCATGGCGGCCAGCGCTTTGGGCGCTGCGTTGCTGGACAACGATCAGAAACAAGGGCCACTGATCAACAGCATCGCGCCGATGTTTGGCATGGCGATCGGAGCACTGGGTACCGGGATGCTGGTGGAGCTTGCGCCGTTCCCGCTGTTGTTGGCGTATTACCTGTTGCTGGTGGCATTCGCAGGTCAGGCCGTTTATCTGTGGCGCATGCCTGAGACGGTCAGCCGACAGCCGGGTGTCTGGAAGTCCCTGAAGCCTTCGTTGCATGTGCCGTTGCAAGCGCGGCGCACGTTATGGCTGGTGTTGCCCGTGGATATCGCCGCCTGGTCGCTGGGTGGTTTCTATTTATCGTTGAGCCCTTCTTTGTTGGCCGCAGCTACCGGTTCAAACTCGGCGATCAATGGGGGGCTGGCGGTGGCGTCGCTGACACTGAGCGGGGCAGTGGCCATCCTCAGCCTTCGCCTGCGCCCGCCGGGTCTGGGGTTATGGATCGGCGCCTGCTTCCTGGCGTTGGGGGTCGCCGTGATTCTGGCCGCGGTGAACGCAGGCTGGCTGTGGTTGTTTTTTGTCGCAACGGTGATAGCCGGCATCGGTTTCGGCTCAAGCTTTCTTGCGGCCTTGCGCCTGCTGCTCCCCTTGGCGCACAGCCATGAGCGCGCCGGATTAATGTCGGCCTTCTACGTGCTCAGTTACCTGGCGTTTTGCGTGCCCGCCCTGGCCGCTGGGTTCTGCGCACGCAGGTTCGGGCTGATCCCCACCACCAATGTCTACGGCGCGGTGCTGATCGCGCTGGCGCTGATGGCTGTGTTGAGTTTGCTTGTGCAGCGCAGCAATGGGCGCCGGGTGGCGGCTTGAAATTGCAGGCTCCCGACAGTGCGAAATACGGGAGCCCTGTAGTCAGATAGATTGCGGCAGTGCCTTGCGGGCGCGTTGGGTCGCTTCGTCCCTGGCCGCGCCGATGACGGCGTAGTTGTAACCGGCACCGGACCAATAGTCAGCTTGCAGATCGCCGTCCAGGCGGCTGCCACGAGGCAACAGATGATTCTGCGCACCGGGCGGACGGATGTAGAAACTCAGGGTACGTCCCTCGCGATCCTTGTACACGACCATGGCTGCTGCGCCTTGTTCGGTGCTGGTCATGCGTCCGCTGACCGGTCGGAAACCGGCGGCTTCCATATTGGGCAGTCGCTCGGCCCGAGCGAAGTTGCGGTCCAGCCATCCCTGGGCGTCGTCAGGTTTTTCCGCACTCCAGTCGCTGGCCATGTCGTCCTTGACCGCAAACATCCGGTAAGCCTGCACGGCATCGGCCATGGGCGGAGTCGCGCTGCTCAAGGTCAGTTCCCGGGCATGCCAGCCGCTCAGGCCGCCGACACTCACTGCCACCAGCAAAACCGCAGCGGTCGCGTAATGCCGAAAGTTGTTGCGACGCAGGCGTTGGCGAATAAACGTCGGCTCCAGTTCAGGATTGGCTTCGCGCTGCAGTTGACCGCTCAATGCCGCCCGCAATAGCTGCGCGTCTTCCTGCCATTGCCTGACTTGCAGGGCGACGTCGGGATGGGCCGCCAGCCAGGTTTCCAGGATCGCCCGGTCAGCATCGCTGAGTTGATGATCCACATAGGCATTAAGTACGTGTTCGCTGGGGGGCAGGGTAATCATTTCAATATCCGCAGGGCAGGGGGCATGATTTGGCCATCACTGAGTAGGCGCAATGCCTGGCGAGCACGCGACAGGCGGGACATGACGGTGCCGATCGGTACGTCGAGAATCTCGGCGACCTCCTTGTAACTCAAGCCTTCGACTGAAATCCAGAGCAACAGCGCACGTTGTTCGGCGTTCAGCCGTTCGAACGCCCCTAAAGTGGATTGAGCGACCACGGTGCGCTCAACGCTGGGCTGGTAATGGTCTTCGCCGCCTCCGGTGAACAGCTCCAGCATCCGGCTATAACGCCGGGAGCGGCGATGGGCGTCCAGAAACTGACGGTACAGGATGGAAAACAGCCAGGCGCGCAAGTCGCCTTCCGGTCGCTTGTTACCCCAGGCTGACAGCGCTTTCTCCAGACTGGCCTGAACCAGATCGTCAGCGCTGCTGGGGTTGCGGGTCAACGACAGGGCGAACCTGCGCATTCGCGGGATCAGCTCCCTTAGCTGTTCATCGAACTCGTTCATGGGTCGGTTTCCGGTCTGCAACTATGATCAGGTCAGCGTGTGATCAGAAAGACGACGCTCGGTTGGGTTTATTCCAGCAGCCAAGTCATTAAAGTCCAGGCAGGGAATAAAGTTCGGTCAGGCTCGTCTTACCGTCCACTTACCTAAAGGCCATTGGCCCGGAGATCAGTCATGGTCGAGCGCGACCCATCGCATGAACCGCAAAAACCGCCTCTTGGCATTGCCAATACGCTGCTGCGCCTGGCCGGCATCGGCGTCGTTGTCCTGGCTGCCGCAACTTCCCTGGCCTATGTGAGAGGGTACCTTGACCCACAACGCCTCACGCCGGACCGGCTCGTCGATGGTCTGGAGCACAACAACGGCGTACATCCCGGCTTCAGGCGCAACCATCCCAAAGGCGTGTGCGTTGCAGGTTACTTCCAAAGCAATGGCAGCGCGGCACAGTATTCCGATGCTCAGGTGTTTTCAGCTACGCGTACACCGGTAGAAGGTCGATTTGCCTTGCCCACGGGCAATCCCTATTCGCCGGACAGCGCCGCGCCGCTGCGCAGCATGGCATTGCGCTTTACCCAGGCCAACGGTCAGCAATGGCGCACCGGCATGAACGCCATGCCGGTGTTTCCCGTGGCCACGCCCCAAGCGTTTTATGAGCTGATGCAAGCGCAGGCCCCTGATCCCGCCACGGGCAAGCCTGATCCTGCCAAACCGGCGGCGTTTTTTGCCCACCACCCGGAATCTGCGCCATTCCTTGCCTGGATCAAGACCGCCAAACCCTCCGCCAGTTACGCCACCGAAACCTATAACAGCGTTAACGCCTTCTACCTGGTGAGCGCATCTGGACAGCGGCAGGCCGTGCGCTGGAGCATGGTCCCGGCTAATCAAGATTCGGCGACCGGCTCCACGCCGGATGCCAACGACTATCTGGAGCCGGATCTTGCCAGCAGGCTCGCCGGTGGTCCGCTGCGCTGGAACCTGATGATCACCCTGGCAGAACCGGGGGATCCGATTGACGACGCCAGTAAGCAATGGCCCGCCGAACGTCGCGCCCTCAATGCCGGGACACTGGTGATTGAAAGTGCTCAACCTCAGGCGGACGGCGATTGTCGGGATATCAACTTTGATCCATTGGTATTGCCCGCTGGCATTGCCGGCTCGCAAGACCCGTTGCTGGCTGCTCGCTCGGCGGCCTATGCGTCCTCCTATCAACGGCGCACCCGCGAAGTAGACACATTGCCCACAACGACGCCTGTCCCGGAGAAAAAATCATGAGTGTGCCAACCCGACACTTCGCCCCATTGGCGCGGCTGCTGCACTGGACAATGGCCGTGATGATCATCGCGATGCTGTTTATCGGCGCTGGCATGGTGGCTTCCGTGTCCCAACGCCATGAGTGGTTGCTCACTGTCCATAAGCCGCTGGGTATTGCGATTCTTGTCCTGGTCATCCTGCGACTGGTCGTGCGCTTTACGACCCAGACGCCGCCGTTGCCTGACGACTTGCCCATGTGGCAGGTGTTAGCGGCCCGGCTTTCGCACTATCTGCTGTATGCGCTGATGCTGGCGATGCCACTGATTGGCTGGTCGATGATTTCGGCTGCCGGGGACCCGGTGATGCTGGGCAGTTCGTTGCGATTGCCTTCCATCGTCGCCGCGAACCCGCACACCTTTGCGTTCCTGCGTCAGGCGCATACGTACCTGGCTTACCTGCTGTTTCTGACGATTGCACTGCACGTCGCCGCCGCGTTGTTCCATGGCTGGATACGCAGGGACGAAGTGCTGGGCAGTATGTTGCGGGGTCGGGAGTGATCGGCTGCCGGAACGACGTCTCGTTCGAGCAAGGCGCACGCCGGCAAAGGTCCATTCAGATCAACGCAACACGCCAACCATATCCGCAACTGTTGATAGGACGTCCCTGGCCAGCCGTTTCGAGCGGTTGCCCGACCAACCGGTCACCAGATCGGGGGCGTCGTCGTTGTCCTTGAACGGCATTTCCAGGGTCAGCGACAGGCACTTGTATCGTTCGCCAACGCTGTTGCAGGCCAGATTCATATTGGCTTGCCCCGGTTGCGAACGGGGATAGCCGTAACGTGTCTGGAAATCCCGGGTAATTGAGCTCAAATGGTCGCGAAAGTGTTTTTCCAGCTCGCACTGTTTGGGCGTGTAGCCGGGGTTGCCTTCACAGGCTGCGGTGAATACGTAAGGAATTTCCTCGTCGCCATGTACGTCGAGGAACATGTCCACACCATACTTTTCCATTTGTTGCTTGACGAAAAAGACTTCGGGACTGGTGTCCTCGGTGGAATCCTGCCAGCAACGATTCAGGTCCTTGCCGTTGGCATTGGTGCGCAAATGACCATGAAACGAACCATCCGGATTCATGTGTGGCACCAGATACAGATTCGCCATATCCAGCAACTGCGCCATGACCGGATCGCTGTGATCCTGCAGGCGCTGGATCAAGCCCTCCATGAACCATTCGGCCATGTGCTCGCCGGGGTGCTGCTGGGCGATGATCCAGATACTGCGTTTGCCTGGGGCGCCATCACCTTTGCGCAATAGCGGAATCTCCCGACCTTCAACGCTTTTGCCGGTGGCGAGCAGCTCGGTGCCAGGGTCTTGCAGAGCGTGTTTGATCAGTCCGTCATGGCGCTCACGGCTGTAGGGTTCGAAGTAGGCGAAATACACCTGGGGATGAGTCGGCGTGAGCGTGAAGTTCAGCGCGGTGCCGTCAAATGTCGACGGCACGCGGAACCAGTCCTGATGATCGTAGGATGCCACTGCGTTGTAGCCGGTCCATGCCCGGTTATAACTGGATTGATGGGCGTTGTTGAGGCTGAAATGGTGGGGCTCACCGACCTCCATACCGTCGGCCCGAAAGTGAAACCACTGAAAGTGCGGGCTTTTGGTGTCCGGGCGGATTGCCAGCTGAATATGAGCGGGATTACTCGCGTCTATTACTTCGATGTTGCCGCTGTCGAAGTCCGCGCTGATTCTGAGTGAGGTCACGGTATGTTCCTGTACGTCAGTGCCAAATGTGACCGTTACTTTACACGGAACATTGCCACTCGCCGCGACGCAAACTTCACTCAATCGGTCATTCGCGGCTCAGGAAAAAGCCTCTGCCGTTACCAGCAGCCCACCGATAAACGCCGACAGTAGCCACCAGACCCGATACACGCGGCGTTTGCGTCGATACCAGCCGCTCGCGCCCATGGCCGCCGCTGGCGCGTGTAATTGACGCCAAAGGCGTTCGGTGGCTTCAAAGGCGCGAAGGTGCTCGGGATTGGCATCGAGCCAGTGTCGGAACTCGATGCGCTGACTGGCCGTTGCCTGGGGACTTTGCAAATGCACGTACCAGCGGCTGGCTTGCTCGTTGATTGAGTCAGCAATCGGCACGACGGGCCCACAAGCATGGCGGCGGGCCTGTTGCAGCACACGGACCATGGAACGCTCGACGCGGTTCAGGTCGACATCCAGCAGGCTGGCAATTGCAGCGTATTCCAGGCCGTCCAGCCGACTGAGGAGGAAAATGTGTCGTGTGCGACGGGAAAGCTTGTGCAGCTCTGTGCGCAGGTCTTCGGATGCGCGGCTCAGGGCTGCATCCGGCACCAACGCGGGGAGAGCGGGAAAAGACGAGAGCTGAATACTCATGATCGATCGCCTCGCTGGTCTTTCATGTCAGTCTTCCTTGATGGAGGAAAAGGGGTGTCATCCCTGACGCTTGCTGAAGCATTGGATGATGAGACTGGCTCTCAAAGGAGAAGTGTCATCATTAACTATTTATCTGCGCACTGGAGCATGTGAAAGCCATCTTCGCAGACCCGTTCAATATTCTTTTTGCTATGATCCGCGCCATCGCAGAACGACACGTCTTCATTAGCCTGAAGCAACGAAAAAACCAAAAAAAAGACCCGGAAAAAATCCGGGTCAAAAACCGTGATTAGCCTGATGAGGAGATAATCCAGGAGCCGACCTAAGACTTCTGGGTTATCCAACTGACCTCGCGACCAGTTGGTGCAATAATAATCATTATCATTTGCAAGTCAACTATTTTTCTTGAGCCCATGCAGAAAAACAATCGTTCCTCCGCCGCTAGACCTCAGTCCAGCGGCAGTTCAGTGGTGCGTTTAACTTCGCTCATGGCGATGTTGGAATGCGCTTCCTGAACGTGGGGCTGTTGCAATAAGTGGTCCCGCAGGAAGCGCTCATAACTGGAAATGTCCTGAGCCACCACCTTGAGCAGAAAGTCCATATTCCCCGCCATCGCGTAGCATTCCAGCACCTCCGGGTAACCGGTGATCGCTTCTTCAAATTCGGCCAGATAGCGTCGGCCATGTCCCGATAACTTCACACTGACGAACACCGTCATGGTCAGACCGAGCTTTTTCGGGTTGAGCAGGGCGACTTTGCGTTCAATGACACCCTCTTCCTGCAAGCGGTTGATACGCCGCCAGCAGGGCGATTGGGAAAGCTCGACCCGCTCGGCGATCTCCGCAGCCGAGAGGTCCGCATCGTGTTGCAGCAGACGCAGGATCTTGCGGTCGATAGGGCTTAATTTAATCTGCATGAATTGACCCGTTTTTTTATTGTTATCGAAATGAACATGTCGAATATCAGCAGATTTACGTCAATTTAGAAAGAAAAAGCCCGATTGCTACAGGCAGTATCTTGCTTGCGACCCCGTGAACCCAACCCCTCGGGGGACGCAGCCTGAATTGCTCATAAAAATAAAAGGAGCACCTGAATGTCTTTGGCTGATATTCGTCTGGATGATAAGTACCGGCTCGCGACCGGCAATCTGTATTTGACCGGCACGCAAGCGCTCACTCGCCTGCCGATGCTCCAGAAGCAACGCGATGAGGCGCGGGGCCTCAAAACTGCGGGATTCATCTCTGGCTATCGCGGCTCGCCATTGGGCAACCTCGACAAAAGCCTTTGGGATGCCAAGGAATACCTGAAGCAGAACGCCATCCATTTCCAGCCCGGTGTCAACGAAGAGTTGGCAGCGACGGCGGTATGGGGCAGCCAGCAGGTAAACCTGTTCCCTGAAGGCAAATATGACGGGGTTTTTGCCCTGTGGTATGGCAAGGGGCCGGGCGTAGATCGCTGCGGCGACGTGTTCAAACATGCCAACTCGGCAGGCGTGGCACAGAACGGCGGAGTGCTGGTCCTGGCCGGGGACGACCACGGCTGCAAGTCTTCCACCATTGCTCACCAGAGCGAACACGCTTTCATCGCCTCGATGATTCCGGTGCTCAACCCTAGCAACGTTCAGGAAATCCTCGACTACGGCATCATTGGCTGGGAGTTGTCGCGCTACAGCGGATGCTGGGTGGCGATGAAGACCATCGCTGAGAACGTCGATTCGTCAGCGGTCGTGGAAGTCGACCCGCTACGTATCACCACACACCTCCCCGACGATTTCGAAATACCCGAAGGCGGTCTGCACATTCGCTGGCCTGATCCGCCCCTGGCCCAGGAAGCGCGCCTCAATACCTACAAAATCTATGCCGCGAGGGCGTTCGCCCGTGCCAACAAGCTCAATCAAGTGGTGATCGATTCGCCCCAGCCACGCTTGGGTATCGTCACCACCGGCAAGTCTTATCTGGATGTTCGGCAGGCGCTCGAAGAGCTGGGTATCGATCAGGATTTATGCGCTCAGGTTGGCATCCGGGTCCTCAAGGTCGGCATGAGCTGGCCACTTGAACCAGTATCGGTGCACGATTTCGCCGAGGGTCTTGAAGAGATCCTCGTCGTTGAAGAAAAACGCAGCGTCATCGAGGATCAACTCACGGGCCAACTCTATAACTGGCCCGTGGATCGCCGTCCGGTGGTCGTCGGCGAGTTTGATGAGCAAGGCCGCTCGCTGTTGCCCAACCTCAGCGAACTGACCCCGGCGATGATTGCCCGAGTCATCGCCAAGCGGCTGGCGCCTTTTTACAGCAGTGCGCAAATCCAGGCCCGCCTGCAATTTCTCGCTGAGAAAGAACAAGCGCTGCAAGCCCCGTTGTTCAACACTCAGCGCACGCCGCATTTCTGCTCCGGCTGCCCGCACAACACCTCGACCCGTGTGCCTGAAGGCAGTCGTGCCCTGGCTGGCATCGGTTGCCACTATATGACCATCTGGATGGATCGGGCCACCGAAACCTTCACCCAGATGGGCGGCGAGGGCGTGACCTGGATCGGTCAGGCGCCCTTTACTGAAACGCCCCACGTGTTCCAGAACCTGGGCGATGGCACTTATTTCCATTCCGGCCATCTGGCAGTGCGAGCGGCAGTGGCCGCCGGGGTGAACATTACCTACAAGATTCTCTACAACGATGCCGTGGCCATGACCGGTGGGCAGCCCATTGATGGCATCCTGCGGGTCGATCAGCTCAGCCGTCAGGTTTTCAACGAAGGCGTGCAGCGCATTGCGCTGGTGTCTGACGACCCTGACAAATACCCCAGCCGCGAAGGTTTTGCGCCGATCACCACGTTTCACCATCGTCGCGATCTGGACAGCGTGCAGCGTGAGCTGCGTGAGTTCAAAGGCGTGTCGGTGATCATCTATGACCAGACCTGTGCGACCGAGAAGCGTCGTCGTCGCAAGCGCGGCACCCTGAAAGATCTGGAAAAACGCGCCCTGATCAATCCGGCGGTGTGTGAAGGGTGTGGCGATTGCGGGGTTAAATCCGGCTGTCTGTCCGTCTTGCCAAAGGAAACCGCCCAAGGTCGTAAACGTGAAATCGATCAGAACGCCTGCAACAAGGACTTCAGCTGCGTAGAGGGGTTCTGCCCGAGCTTTGTGACGGTTCACGGCGGGAAATTGCGCAAACCGACGCTGCCAACCCAGGTGCAGGCTTTCGCACAGTTGCCCGAGCCGCAACTGCCAAGCCTGGCCAGACCGTTCAACATTTTGCTGCCGGGCGTCGGTGGGACTGGCGTGACCACCGTCGGTGCCATGCTGGGCTTTGCGGCCAATCTGGAAGGCAAGGGATGCAGCGTGCTGGATCAGGCCGGATTGGCGCAGAAGTTCGGCCCGGTAGTGAGCCACATTCGTATCGCTGCGCGCCAGGAAGAGTTGTTCGCCGTGCGCATCGCGGCGGGTGAAGCGCATCTGTTGCTGGGTTGCGATCTGCTGGTCGCGTCCGGCCCGGATGCGATTGCCAAGCTCAACGCCACCTTCACCCATGCCGTCGTCAATAGTCAGCAAACACCCACTGCCGAGTTCACCCGCAACCCGGATGCCGAATTTCCTGCTGAAGCCATGAAGCAGACCATTCGCGATGCGGTGGGCGAGCAACATACCCACTTTGTCGAGGCCACGGACCTGGCGACCAGGCTGCTCGGCGACACCATCGCCAGCAACCTGTTCATGCTCGGTTATGCCTTTCAGTTGGGCTTGATCCCGTTGAGTTCGGCTGCGATTGAGAAGGCCATCGAGCTCAACGGCGTGTCGGTCACGCTCAATCAGCAGGCGTTTCTCTGGGGGCGTCGTGCGGCCCATGACCTGCCAGCGGTTCAAGCAGTGGCCAATCCGATGAGTCCGCCGGCGTCAGAGCCCCAATCCCTGAGCCTGGATCAGCGTGTGCAACTTAACGTCGAGGCCCTGACCGATTACCAGAATGCCGCGTATGCCAAGCGTTACATGCGTTTGGTGAGAAGGGTTCAGGAAACGGAGGCGCGTCTGTTCCCAGGACAGCAACTGGCCCTGACGGAAGCGGTGGCCTTCAACTACTTCAAGTTGTTGGCCTACAAGGACGAGTATGAAGTGGCGCGGTTGTACAGCAACGGTGAGTTCACACGCCAATTACAGGCGCAGTTTGAAGGTGACTACCGTCTTGAATTCCACCTCGCGCCGTCATGGCTAGCCAAACGCGACACCTTGACCGGGCTGCCACGCAAACGCAGCTTTGGACCCTGGATGCTGAAAGCCTTCGACGTGTTGGCGAAATTCAGATTCCTGCGCGGTACGGCCTTTGACCCATTCGGTCGTAGTCTGGAGCGTCGACAGGAACGGGACTTGATTGAGTCTTATGTCAGCGACATTGAACTGATTCTCCAACACCTCACGGCAGTCAACCGCCATACCGCATTGAGCCTGGCGCGCTTGCCAGAGAAAATTCGCGGCTACGGTCACATCAAGGAAAGCGCCATGAAGGCTGCCGGTCTGCAAGCGTCGCGCATGCGCGCCAGTTTGATCAGCGGGGAAGTGGAGTTGCCCAAATTGTATGAGGTGGCGGCCTGATCGAAGGGGGCGTGTTCTGTAGCAGCAAGCATGATTGTTAGCGCTGCGGGTCAGTCGAGGATAATCTCCAATGACCCGCAGCCCTTGCAGGCATTGCTCCCACAGTCAGATGCTGGAGTTTGCCAATTCCACCAACACTGTTCCTTCGCTGACCATCTCACCCTCATTACAGTACAGCGCCGCAACCACGCCAGCGTGGGCGGCGCGGATGCTGTGCTCCATTTTCATGGCTTCGAGCACCACCAGTTGAGTGCCGGCCTCGACATGCTGTCCTGGCTGCACCAATACCCGGACGATGCTGCCATTCATGGGGGCTGTGAGCCCTCCTTGTGGAAGATGGCTGGCACTGACCTCAGAAATCGAGTCAAAACGCTGGATGGCATGCACCTCGTCCTGCCACTTGAAATACAGGGTGTGGCCCCGGCGCACTGCCAGATGCTGACGACAAACCCCATTTTCCGGAACGTACAGGTGGTCTCCACGCAGTTGCATCATGGGTGCGCCGCTGTGCCGCAAGCGAATAGCCTGATGCTGACCGTCGCAGGTCAGATGCACATCGATTTCGTCGGGCAGTCCCAGTCGCAGCCCACTGCACGACGCCCATGGCGAATTCGGGTCGTCCTGACGAACCCGAGCCGTCTGACTTTGGCTGTAGGCCTCGGCGGCAGCGCGCCAGAAATCCTCCGACAATTTGGTTGGCCCGGGTAGCAGTTGTTGCTGATAGCGCGGGATGAAGTCGGTGTCCAGCTCGGCAGCAGCGAACTTCGGATGGCCGATGATGCGGCGCAGGAAGGGCAGGTTGGTCTTTACCCCGCCAACGGCGAACTCATCAAGCATACGCAGCAATCGCAGGCGCGCCTCTTCTCTGCTCTCTCCCCAGGCGATCAGTTTGGCCAGCATCGGGTCGTAGAACGGTGTGACGCTGTCTCCTTCGTCGACCCCGCTGTCGATCCGTTCGCCGGGTGCTCGCAAGCCCTCTCTGTACAGTTCCAGGGTGCCGGTGCACGGCAGGAAGTCGTTGTCAGGGTCTTCCGCATACAGCCGAACCTCAATTGCATAACCGCATTGCATGACAAGTTCCTGGCGATCACGCAGTGGTTCGCCTTGAGCGATTCGGATCTGCCATTCCACCAGATCCATGCAGGTGATGTATTCCGTCACCGGATGCTCGACCTGCAGGCGCGTATTCATCTCCATGAAAAAGAACTCACCGCGGGCGTCCAGCAAAAACTCGACGGTGCCGGCGCCGACATAGTCGATGCTCTGCGCCACACGCACCGCAGCCTGGCCCATGGCTTCGCGCAGCTTTACGCTGATGTTCGGCGCAGGGGCTTCTTCCACGACTTTCTGATGGCGACGCTGAATCGAGCAGTCGCGATCATGCAGATAAATGCAGTTTCCATGCTGATCGGCCAGGATCTGGACTTCAACGTGGCGCGGTTGGAGCAGGTACTTTTCCACCAGCATCCGAGAATCGCCGAACGATGCTTGCGCTTCCCGCTGCCCGGAGGCCAGGGCTTCAGCCATTTCCTCGGCGCGCAGCACGACCTTCATGCCTTTGCCACCGCCGCCCGCCGTTGCCTTGAGCAATACCGGGTAACCGATACCTTCGGCCGCAGCGAGAAAGGTGTCCAGATCCTGGGCCTGGCCGTGATAACCGGGCACCAGCGGCACGCCTGCCGACTCCATCAAGGCTTTGGCGGCCGCCTTGCTGCCCATGGCGTCGATGGCCGAGGCGGGCGGGCCGAGGAATATCAGGCCGGCGGCTTCGATGGCGCGAGCGAAGTCCGCGTTCTCTGACAGGAAACCGTAGCCCGGATGAATCGCCTGGGCGCCGCTGGCTTTGGCGGCGTCAATGAGCTTGTCGATCATCAGATAACTCTCGGCGGCTTTACTGCCTCCCAGGTCCACCCGGATATCGGCTTCTCGACAGTGCCGCGCGTCGCGATCAACAGCGCTGTGCACCGCGACAGTCGTCAGGCCCATCTGCTTGGCCGTGCGCATGATGCGGCAGGCGATTTCACCTCGGTTGGCCACCAGTAAAGTGGTGATGGGAGGAATACTCATGGGCGTGGCTCCTTGTCATCGTCTCGCCAGGCGGGCGTGCGCTTTTCCAGGAAGGCCCGCAGACCTTCCTGGCCTTCGGCGCTGATGCGGATCCGGGCAATGGAATTTTCGCAGTAGCGACGCAGGGCAGGCGTGAGTTGCCCGCTCCCGACTTCGCGCAGCAGGTCCTTGCTGGCGCGCATCGCCATCGGACTGTTGAGCAGCAGGTTATCGACCCAGTGATCGACGTGCTGCTCCAGCGCGTGTGCCGGGTAGCACTCGGCGAGCAAGCCGATCTGTCGCGCCGTTGCGCCACTGAAGCGCTCGGCGGTCAAGGCATACCGGCGAGTCGCGCGTTCGCCAATGGCCTGAACCACGAACGGGCTGATCACTGCGGGAGCCAGGCCAATGCGCACTTCCGACAGGCAGAACTGCGCATCCTCGGTCCCGATAGCCATGTCACAGCAGCTGATCAACCCCAATGCGCCGCCATAGGCAGCGCCTTGGACCACCGCCAGCGTGGGGATTTTCAGCTTGGCCAGGTTGTACATCAGTTCGGCGAGTTCCCGGGCGTCGTCCAGGTTGGTGTTGTAATCCAGGTTTGCCGATTGCTGCATCCACACCAGATCGGCACCGGCACTGAAGTGCTTGCCGCGTCCGCGAATCAGCAGAAAACGCAGGCTGGCGTCGCCCTGGATTTCATCCAGGGCAAGAATCAGCTCCCGGATCATCTGGGCATTGAATGCATTGTTTTTGTCCGGACGATTCAGCCACAGTGTGGCGAAGCCGCGGGGATGACGGTGGAGTTCTACAGTATGAAAATCAGTCATGGTCAGTCCTTGGCCGCCCCGGATTACATGCGGAACAGGCCGAATGTGGTGGGCTCGATGGGCGCGTTCAGCGCGGCGGAAAGTGCCAGGGCGAGAACATCCCGGGTCTGGGCCGGGTCAATCACTCCGTCATCCCACAGGCGCGCGCTTGAGTAGTAGGGGTGACCCTGCTGCTCGTACTGATCGAGGATCGGCTGCTTGATCTCTGCTTCCTGTGCGGCGCTGAAAGAGTGGCCGCTACGTTCGGCCTGCTCACGCTTGACCTGCACCAGCACGCCTGCTGCCTGTTCGCCACCCATGACGCCAATGCGCGCATTGGGCCACATCCACAAAAAGCGTGGGTCATAGGCGCGGCCGCACATGCCGTAATTCCCGGCGCCGAAGCTACCGCCGATGATCACCGTGAATTTCGGCACCTTGGCGCAGGCCACGGCAGTCACCAGTTTCGCGCCGTGCTTGGCGATACCGCCCGCTTCGTATTTCTGACCGACCATGAAGCCGGTGATATTTTGCAGGAACAGCAAGGGAATGCCCCGCTGACAGGCCAGCTCGATAAAGTGCGCGCCTTTCTGCGCGGCTTCAGCGAACAAAATGCCGTTGTTGGCCAGAATCGCTATGGGGTAACCCTGCAAGCGCGCGAAACCACAGACCAGCGTTGTCCCGAACAGGGCCTTGAACTCATCGAATTGCGAGCCATCCACCAGTCTGGCGATGACCTCCCGAACATCGAAAGGCTGTTTGGCTTGCGTGGGAATCACCCCGTACAACTCCTCGCCGAGGTAGAGCGGGGCTGCTGCAGCAATCGCCTCAAGCCGACCCTGTTTGCGCCAGTTGAGGTTGGCGATACAGCGACGGGCCAACTCAAGGGCATGCTCGTCGTTCTCGGCATAGTGATCAGCGACCCCGGACGTGCGGCAATGCACATCTGCACCGCCCAGGTCTTCGGCACTCACGACTTCACCGGTGGCGGCCTTGACCAGCGGTGGTCCGGCGAGAAAGATCGTCGCCTGCTGACGGACCATGATTGCTTCGTCCGCCATGGCCGGCACGTAAGCTCCGCCCGCCGTGCAGGAACCCATGACCACAGCGATTTGCGGGATGCCTTGGGCGCTCATGTTGGCCTGGTTGAAGAAAATCCGCCCGAAATGCTCGCGGTCCGGAAACACCTCATCCTGGCGTGGCAGGTTGGCGCCTCCCGAATCCACCAGGTAAATGCACGGCAGGCGGTTCTGTTGGGCAATGGTCTGGGCACGAAGGTGCTTTTTGACGGTGAGCGGGTAATAGGAACCGCCTTTGACCGTGGCATCGTTGGCAATGATCATGCATTCCACGCCCTCGACCCGGCCTATACCCGCAATCACCCCGGCAGCGGGGACTTCTTCGTCATACACCTCAAATGCCGCAAGCTGGCCGATTTCCAGAAATGGCGAACCGCTGTCGAGCAAACGATTGATTCGCTCGCGAGGCAGCAGCTTGCCTCGCGAAGCGTGGCGCTCCTGTGCCTTGGGGCCGCCGCCTTGCTGAACCTTCTCCAGCAGTTGGCGCAACGCGTTGACGTGCTCGCGCATGGCATCGCTATTGGCGAGAAATTCTGGTGAGCGTGTGTTGATACGGGTAAGCAAAATGGCCATCAGTTATTCCCTGAACATTGAACCCACAGGCCGCAAGCGCAGGCAACGCCATGCGCTTGAAGCGTGGTGCTTATAGCGGCTTCATCGGGTTTCATTGAACAGTTCGCGACCGATCAGCATTCGGCGAATTTCGCTGGTTCCCGCACCGATCTCATACAGCTTGGCGTCGCGGAGCAGGCGACCCGCCGGAAACTCATTGATGTAGCCGTTGCCGCCGAGAATCTGGATGGTGTCCAGAGCCATCTGGGTAGCGCGCTCAGCGCTGTAGAGGATGACGCCAGCGGCGTCCTTGCGGGTGGTTTCGCCGCGCTCGCAGGCCTGGGCAACGGCATACAGGTACGCTCGGCTGGCATTGAGTTGGGTGTACATATCTGCCACCTTGCCTTGGATCAGCTGGAACTCGCCGATGCTCTGGCCGAACTGCTTGCGGTCATGAATGTATGGCACGACCACATCCATACAGGCTTGCATGATTCCTGTCGGGCCGCCGGCGAGCACTACCCGCTCGTAATCCAATCCGCTCATGAGCACTTTCACGCCGCCATCAAGGGCGCCCAGCAGGTTTTCTTCCGGCACCTCTACGTCGTCGAAGAACAGCTCGCAGGTATTGGAGCCACGCATGCCGAGCTTGTCGAACTTGGTGCTGCGGGAAAACCCTTTCCAGTCATGCTCGACAATGAAAGCGCTGATACCGTGGGCAGCCTTTTCCGGGCTGGTTTTGGCGTAGATCACGAAGGTGTTGGCATCGGGGCCGTTGGTGATCCAGGTTTTACTGCCATTGAGGACATAACGGTCACCGCGCTTATCGGCACGCAGGCGCATGGACACTACATCTGAGCCCGCGTTGGGCTCGCTCATCGCCAAGGCCCCCACATGCTCACCGCTGATCAGTTTGGGCAAGTACCGGGCCTTTTGGGCCGGATTGCCATTGCGGTTGATCTGGTTAACACAGAGATTGGAGTGAGCGCCGTAGGAAAGCGCGACGGAGGCGGACCCTCGGCTGATTTCTTCCATTGCCACCACGTGGGCGAGATAGCCAAGGCCCGCGCCGCCGTATTCTTCATCGACGGTGACACCCAACAGGCCCATCTCGCCGAACTTGCGCCACAGGTCGGCCGGGAACAGGTTGTCCTTGTCTATTTGCGCTGCCCGGGGGGCTATTTCAGCTGCGACGAATGACTGAACCTGATCGCGCAGCATGTCGATGGTTTCGCCCAAGGCGAAATTCAGGCTGGGATAACTCATGGGTAGCGTTCCTTTGTTTTTTTTAAATGAGTCGCTATGACCTTTACGTTAACGTAAGCCTGCGACCGCACGCTGTCAAACGAGAATCACGGGAAGCCGATGGGGGGGAGAGGGCGGGATGTATCGCGTAAAGCACGAAGGGGAGCCTAAGCTCCCCTTCAAGTCGTTTTGCATGCTCATTTTTTATTATCGGCTGGCCTGTTGTTGTTTTTGGCGACCTGGCCTTGACTGCTTTTTTTGAGCGATCCCCACGCGGGATCAAGAGCAAACGTATTTTTTTGAGCGCTGATGCTGCTTTTATCCAATCGATCCAACCAGTGCTGGGACTACCTGTCGGCAGTTTTATTGTTCTCGGTCTGGTTGTGAGAGTTCTGAAATCCAGTTGAAATCCAGAAAACTCAAAAAGCGAATCCACTCCAAAAAAATCTGTTAGCTGCGTCTCTGTCCGTGTTGTTCTTGTTATGTCAGAGCCGTTACGTATTGTTTTTATTGGGTTACTGCACATTTTATTTTTGTTGTACGGGAGATATAGCAGGACTCGTGCCAGTTTTTGCCGAGCCCTTTAATTGCGTGGGCTTCACAACTTTCGACGGTCAACAGCGCCGGTTAATCCGTCCAGATTTGTTTCCGTGTTACCCGTTTTTATCGCGTTGTTGCCTACGTTGCGGTGCGCAGGGTAACACTCTGTGACAAGTTGTCGCAGGTCAGTCCGACAAACGTGCCTTCGCCACTCGGGAGCCGCTAGGTCTTCCCAGCACCTGACAGATGCGCTGACCCGCCAAAATCAGCTTGTCCAGATCGACCCCGGTCTCAATCCCCAATCCATTGAGCATGTACAGCACGTCTTCGGTTGCGACATTGCCGCTGGCACCCTTGGCATAAGGGCACCCTCCCAGACCTGCGATCGAGCTGTCGAAGACCTGAATACCTTCCAACAGGCTGGCATAGACATTGGCCAGGGCCTGGCCGTAGGTATCGTGGAAGTGTCCCGCCAGTTTGCCTCGGGGGATCTGTCCAGCAACTACATTGATTAGCTCGCGAGTCGCACCGGGAGTGCCAACGCCGAGGGTGTCGCCCAGGGATATCTCGTAGCAGCCCATGGCCAGAAGTTCATTCGCCACCGTCGCTACCTGCTGCGGCGCGATGGTGCCTTCATAAGGACAGCCGAGCACGCAGGAGACATAGCCACGCACCTGAATGCCATGCAGCCGCGCCGCTGCCATGATGGGGGCAAAACGCTCCAGGCTTTCGCTGATGGAGCAGTTGATATTGCGTTGGGAAAACGCCTCGGATGCTGCCGCAAACACCGCGACCTCTTTGACGCCGGCAGCTAGCGCATCTTCGAAGCCTCGCCAATTGGGGGTCAGCGCTGCGTAGGTGATGCCCTTGCCGCGCTGGATTTGTGCAAACACCTCGGCGGACCCGGCCATTTGCGGCACCCATTTGGCAGAAACAAAACTGCCAACTTCAATGTAATCAAGGCCAGTCTTGGACAGATCGTCAACCAACCGCACCTTATCGGCAACGCTGATGGGCCGCGCCTCGTTCTGAAGCCCGTCTCGTGGGCCGACTTCAACCAGGCGGACGCGTTTGGGCAGTGACATTGGATCTCCCTTATATTTATTCGAGCTTCAATCTTTAAACCGTTGATTTTCGTCCATTTCTTCAAGGGCGAGCCTGCAGCGTTCCTCGGCGGTATCCAGTTCAAGTTGCATTTGCTGGATGTCCAGCAACTGCTGTTCAAGCTGGTTGCGTCGTTCGCCAATCTTGTCGAGCATCGTGTGCATCTGCTTGAGATTACCGCCGGCAGGGTCGTACAGCCCGATGAGGTCCCGGCATTCGGCCAGGGAAAAACCGATGCGTTTGCCGCGCAATATCAGCTTCAGAGTGACTTTGTCCCGAGCCGAATAGATACGCTCCAGCCCACGGCGCTCGGGGGCCAGCATGCCTTGTTCTTCATAGAAGCGGATCGTCCGGGTCGTGATGTCCAGTTCGCGGGCGAGATCGGAAATGCTATAGGTCTGATTACTCATGGGCAGGCTCTGCAAAAACATGGCGCTAACCTAAGGCGCGCTTGACGTTAACGTCAAGCTGGCGCCGCGCCTCTTTTGAAATTCTGTTAGAACGCAACAATAGAAACCACATTAATTTCTATGCAAATACCGTTATTAATTAAGCGCTTATAGCTGGTTTCTCAAATTCTTTGGAAAGGTTTTCTTTGGCCGTAATGGTCTGGCACAGTTCGATGATTTGCTCGCGCATCCAGCGATTGGCCGGGTCTTGATCAGTGCTTTCGTGCCAGTACAAGTGGGTTTCCACGGACGGCACATCGCTCACCGGTAACGCCACGTAATGGAGATCGTGACGCCGCGCGAAACGCTCCGGTACGGTCATGACCATGTCGGTCTGCTGCAAGACCTGTGAAGCCATCAGGTAATGCTGAGAGCGCAGGGCTATCTTGCGCTGGATCCCCATTTTTCCCAGCGCCAGATCGACATACCCCAGCCCGCTTCGGCGGCTTGAGATGTGGATGTGGGTCAGAGACAAGTAGTCTTCCAGCTTAAAATGCTCCTTGGCCGCCAAGGGGTGGCCACGGCGCATAGCGCAAACATACTTGTCTTCCATGAGCTTGACGTGCCGCACTTGAGGATCGGTGTTCAGCGGCGCATCCACGGCGAAGTCCAGACGGCCTGCCGCCAGTTCCTTGGTGGTTTCCCGCCGCTTGGACAGGAAACTTTCGATGGTGACATTGGGGGCCAAGCGCCGCAGACGCTGGAACAAGACAGGCAGCGTTACCGCTTCAGTCAGGTCCGTCATGCTGATGCGGTAATTCTTGTTGGCCTGTAGCGGATTGAAAATGCGGCTCTCCTGCACCGAGACCCTGAGCAGCGAAAGGGCATTGCGCACTGGGCCGATGATGTTCTGGGCCATCGGCGTGGGCACCATTCCCTGGGCTGTGCGCACGAACAGTGGGTCGTTGAAGGTTTCCCGAAGGCGGGCCAACGCGTTGGATACAGCGGGCTGGGTAATACCGACAATTTGCCCGGCACGGGTCAGATTGGCCTCGGTATAAATCGCGTCAAACACGATGAATAGGTTCAGATCGACCTTGCTCAGGTTCATTCGATGCGCCTCGGTGTTGTTTTTGTTGTGTCGCGGCTCGATCACCGCGTTGTCCGATCATATATCGGTTATGAATGTTTATACACGCTGAGAATAGATTAGATAAATACTGGTGCCTGACCTAGCATCCGTTACATGACCAGATAACCTCATCAGAAGGTAGTTACTCATGGATTTTGCGTATTCACCGAAGGTTCAGCAGTTGCGCGAACGCGTCACCGCGTTCATGGACGCTTATGTTTACCCGGCCGAACCGGTTTTTGAGCGTCAGGTGGCCGAAGGCGATCGCTGGCAGCCGACACAGATAATGGAAGAGCTCAAGACCAAGGCCAAAGAACAGGGGTTATGGAATCTGTTTCTCCCCGAGTCCGAGCTGGGAGCCGGGCTGACCAACCTTGAATACGCACCGCTGGCAGAAATCATGGGGCGTTCGTTGTTGGGGCCGGAGCCTTTCAATTGCTCTGCCCCGGACACTGGAAATATGGAAGTACTGGTGCGCTATGCCAATGAGGCGCAAAAAACACAATGGCTTGAGCCTTTGCTGCGAGGCGAGATTCGTTCGGCCTTTGCCATGACCGAGCCTGATGTGGCGTCCTCCGATGCTACCAATATGGCCGCTCGCGCCGAGCGTGATGGTGATGAGTGGGTCATCAACGGTCGTAAATGGTGGACCTCCGGCGCCTGCGATCCACGCTGCAAGATCCTGATTTTCATGGGCTTGAGCAATCCCGACGGGCCGCGGCATCAACAACATTCAATGATCCTGGTGCCCACCGATGCGCAGGGGGTGAAAATCGTACGACCGGTGCCGGTTTTTGGATATGACGACGCGCCCCACGGTCATGCCGAGGTGCTGTTTGAAAACGTGCGGGTTCCCTATGAAAACGTGCTGCTGGGTGAAGGGCGCGGATTTGAGATCGCTCAAGGGCGACTCGGCCCAGGCCGTATTCACCACTGCATGCGTTCGATTGGCATGGCTGAACGGGCGCTGGAGCTGATGTGCAAGCGCGCGCAAAGCAGGGTGGCGTTTGGCCGACCTTTGGCCCGTTTGGGCGGGAATATCGACAAGATTGCCGATTCTCGTATGGAAATCGACATGGCGCGGCTGTTGACCCTCAAAGCGGCCTACATGATGGATACCGTCGGCAACAAAGTGGCAAAGAGCGAAATCGCCCAGATCAAAGTGGTGGCGCCCAACGTGGCGTTGAAGGTGATTGATCGGGCTATCCAGATTCACGGCGGGGCCGGGGTCTCCAATGATTTTCCCCTTGCCTATATGTACGCCATGCAACGAACCTTGCGCCTGGCCGACGGCCCGGACGAAGTGCATCGCGCCGCCATTGGCAAGTTTGAGCTCGGCAAGTACCTGCCCAAGGACATGCTCAAAAGCGAAGGGTGCTGACGGCTCGCCGGCCTTGTGCTACAGGCTCAACCGCAACGCTGGTGCTTGCATCGCTGTCAATGGGTTGCAAGTGCCGGCTCACGCGCCTTCCCGTGGGCTGCTCAATTGACCCAGACTTCAACCCTGCGGTTCTTGATTCGACCGTCATCCACTTCGTTTCCGGCCACGGGCATTTCGTCGCCAAATCCTCGAACTTCACTCACGATCACCTGGTTTTTCATCAACTCCCGGCGCACAGCCATGGCGCGCAGTTTCGACAGCAGGGTGGCTCGCGCCGGATCGGTCTTGGCGTCGCCAAAACCCACCAGCGTGACGCGCTGGTTTAGTTTGTCGTTGCGCTTGAGGTATTCGATGACGCGTTTCAAGTCCAGCTGCGCCTTGCTGTCGAGCCTGGCGCTGCCTTGGGCGAAGCGAAAGTTGACAGAAAGCCGCTGCGCTTCGCGCGTTAAAGCCTGGTAGTCGAGGGGCATTTGCGGTGTGGCCTGGACCTTGATGACCTGTACGGTCTGCGCCACGAACCCGGTTTGCGCGACGATGGCCTGCCCATCGGGGCTTTGAGCGAACTGCACGAGGGCACGGGCCCAGCGTTGATGCAGTTCAGGTGGCAGATAGAAATAGAGGCGTCGGGAGAGGGGATAGTCCTCGGTGGCGATCAAACTCATCGTAGGCAGCATGGGTCTGGCCTCGCCATCGGCAATCGCCACTGCTTTGGCATGACGCACATACGGCAGGCCAATAAATCCGATGCCGTATCGGTCCTGACTGACCTGATCCGACAGCTGTTCGCTGGACTCGAAACGCCGGGCACCGTGCGAGAGACCTTTGCCGTATTTAAGCAGCACAAGTTCCTTGAAGGTTTCGTAGGTGCCTGATTGCTCGTCCCTGGCATATAGATGAATAGGACCCCTTGGCGCGCCCAACTCTTCCCAGTTAGTGATTTGCCCGGAAAACACGTTTGCCAATTGCTCAGTGGTCAACTCGTTCAAGGGGTTGCCCTGATGCAGAATTACCGCAACGCCATCAATCGCGATTACCTGTTCGGACGTGTGGCTTCGTAGGTTCCCTAAAGCAATCAGATCCTGAGCCTCTTGGTCCTTGATGGGACGCGAAGAAGCGGCAAGGTCGGCCTGGCCGGCTTTCAGCGCGGTGAAACCGGTGCCTGATCCATGGGCCGCCACCTCAGTGAAAACCCTTTGCCCTTCGGTGGTTACGCCAGATACCCGCACCTCGTTCGGCTGTGCTCCCGGCTCAGTGTGTACTGATTGCAGGCCCTGCTTGCGCAACAAACCTTCGACAAGGGCTGGCCCCAGTTGCGCGCCAATGGTGTTGGAGCCCTGGATACGCAGGGCCGGGATATTGTCTGCGGGGACGGGCAGCGCCGCCGATACGCTTATCGGTCCCAGAGCAACAACTGCCAGCAACGCTGACGCAAGGTGGCCGACTCTTGGGGGAAATACAGCGCGCAGCATGTGCGGCACCTTATGGATGAAGGAAAGTGCCGGGAGAATAAGTCGGATAAGTTACTGGAATGTGACGGTGTGATAACAATCCGCTCCTGGTCAGGAAATGACCTGGCCAGGAGCCTGAAGTGTCCGGGCAGCAGTCAGCCGATCACAACAATTCAAGCCAGATCGGTGCATGATCGGAGGGTTTCTCCATTGCGCGCAGATCGTAATCCACGCCAGCTGCCTTGATTCTGGGTTGCAGGCCATGAGAGGCCATGATCAGGTCGATGCGCAGGCCGCGTTTGGGCTCATCTTCAAATCCGCGGCTGCGATAGTCGAACCAGCTGAACTGATCGATCACTTCCGGGTAAAGGTGCCGGAAGCTGTCGACCAGCCCCCAGGCTTTCAGGCGCTCCATCCACTCACGTTCTTCAGGGAGGAAACTGCATTTACCTGTCTTCAACCAACGCTTGGCGTTATCCGGGCCAATGCCGATATCGCTGTCCTGAGGCGAAATATTAACGTCGCCCATGACTACCAGAGGCTGGTCGTTGCTGAAGCGTAACTCCAGCAAGGCTTGCAGATCGTTATAGAAGCGCTGCTTGGCTGGAAATTTGGTGGGGTGATCACGGCTTTCACCTTGAGGGAAATAGCCATTCATGATGGTCACCGGCAGGCCGTCGTTATCTGCGAAAGTGCCCCATATAAAGCGCTTCTGCGACTCTTCATCGTCGGTGTCGAAGCCCTTGTGCAGCGCCAATGGCATTTTGCGTGACAGCAAGGCAACACCGTAATGGCCTTTTTGCCCATGGAAGTGCACGTGATAACCCAACGCCTCGATCTCGGCCTGAGGAAATTGCTCGTCCGAGACTTTGGTTTCCTGCAGGCCGATCACATCCGGCTGATGTTTTTCAATCAGCGCCGCCAGCTGATGGGGTCGGGCGCGCAGACCGTTGATATTGAAGGAGACGATTTTCATGTGGCGGCAGTCCTGACAAAAACAAAAAACGATGCTAGCCCACCTCTCGGCTCTCGGCCAGTGCCCTTGCGCCACTGCGCACATCAGCAGCCCGGCTGCTACGCTCAAGGCGCCATGCAAAGGTTTATCGCAACTTTCGGCGCAGGCCAGGACTCGAAGCGTTAGCATCACGAGAACGCTGCCGTTCGAGCAGCTGCGTCAATGCGAGGTCAATTCCATGCCTGAATCGTCTGCCATCGTGGCCGAAGTCCGCCAACTCGACAGCGGTTATTCCCGGGAAACGCGCTCATTGCTGTATCACGCCTATCGCCATGAGCCCAGTTTCGCTTATCTGTTCAACTCCCAGCGGGCCGGGTTTGATCAGCGGGTGCGGGCAACGATTCGTGAGCTGGTCAAGCAGCATTTTCTGCAGGATCTTCCCGCTCTGGGGCTGTTTGTCGAAGACCGTCTGGTGGGTGCCGCGCTGATTGCTCCACCGCAGCGTCGTCTGGGTATCACCGAAAGCTGGGCCTGGCGTTTGCGCATGGTCTTGAGCACCGGGTTCAATTGCACCAAGCGCTATCTGGAGTATTACAACGCGGTACTGGCGTGCCTGCCGTCAGAGTCGGTGCATGTCTTGCCTCTAGTGGGTATCCACCCTGAATTTCAAGGCAAACACTTGGGCGAGCAATTGCTACAGGCGTTGCACGACTGGTGCGCGGTGGACGAGGACTCTCAAGGCATCGTCGTTGATACGGGAAATCCTCATTATCTTGAGTTCTATAAGCGACAGGGCTATGAGGAAATCGGCGAAGTTGCGGTAGGACCAATCCGAGAGCACGTATTCTTCCATCCAAACCCCCAGGTTTCACTGAAGGTTATGGCGTAATGGCATGAAATTCATACCTTTACCTGTGTTTTAGTGGCGCCGGTCGCACGTGTTAGCATTCGCGCCTATGAAGCCTTTTGTAAAAATCATCAGCGGTTTATTGCTCATTTGCTCAAGCGCGGCGGCCCTGGCCGCTTCGCGGCTTGACGTGAGAATTACCCCCGTCAACTCTGAACTTAAAGCCAATATTGAAGGTTATGTGGGCACCCCGGGCGAACGTGACCAGGAGAGCCTCGAACATTTCAGCATTGGCGCCGAAGAGCAGGCGCAAAGGGCTTCGCAGGCGTTAGGGTATTATCAGGCCCGCATCGATAGCGAAGTCGTCAAAAGCAAGGACGGAACCTTGCAGCTGGTCATCAATGTTCAGGCCGGCGAGCCGATCCACCTGCGCAATGTCACGGTACGCATCGACGGTCCGGCGTCCTCTCTCAAAGCGTTTCGCGTCCCGAAAAGCGACGCCCTCGAAACCGGTGCGGTGCTCAACCACGGTCACTACGAAGACGCCAAGCGGCTGATTCTGAATCAGGCTTCGCGATACGGTTTCTTCTCCGGCCACTTTACCCGGCAACGGCTGTCGGTGGATCCCGCAGCCGGGGTCGCGGATATCGACCTGGTATACGACAGCGGCCCGCGCTATTCGCTGGGCAAGGTCAGTTTCAGCGGCGATGCTCCCTTTGACGACGATCTCTTGAGGCGAATGGTGCCCTTCAAGGAGGGAACACCCTACGATTCGGAGTTGATCGCGGAACTCAACCAGGCCATGCAAAGCAGCGGCTACTTCGAAGGGGTCCGGGTCGACGCAGCGCCCACCGCTGCGGTGGGGCAAAATATTCCGGTGACTGTGTCGCTGGACACCCGCAAGCCCCGCACGATGGGGTTGGGCCTGGGTTACTCCACGGATGTCGGTCCCCGGGGCAAGGCTAACTGGACGCGTCATTGGGTCAATCCTCAGGGGCACAGCTACGGTATCGAGTCGGAACTCTCGGCCCCTCGCCAAAATGTGGGCATCTGGTACGACGTGCCGCTCGATCCGCCCCTGACCGACAAGCTGCGCTACGCCGGTGGCTATCAATATGAGGAAATCGCCGGTACCGACAGTTTGAGCAAATTGCTCACCATTGGCCCCGAGTGGCACAGCAAGTTGCCCAGCGGCTGGGAACGGGTGATCTCACTCAAATGGCAGCGTGAGGAATACCGCCTTGGTGACGACTCGGGCCTGAGCACGCTGCTGATGCCCGGGATCAGCTATTCATTCCTGCGCAGTGACAACCGGATCGATCCCCATAACGGCTATCGGTTGCAGTTCGATGCCCAGGTGGCCAAGGAAGGGCTGATGTCGGACTCCAATCTCCTGCATGGCAACGTATTGATTAAAGGGTTGACCACGCTGGGCCAGAATCATCGCCTGCTGGGTCGGGTGCAATTTGGCGGCAACGCCACCAATGGGTACAAGTCGATTCCGCCGTCACTGCGTTTCTTCGCCGGTGGCGACCAGAGCGTGCGGGGCTATGACTACCAGACCCTGTCCCCCGAAAACTCCGACGGAGATCGCATCGGTGGGCGCTACATGGTGGCCGGTAGCGTGGAATATCAGTACTCCATTGCCGAGAAGTGGCGCGTGGCAACTTTTATTGATCAGGGTAACTCCTTCAATACCCTGAACTTGCCCAGCCTCAAGACGGGCGTGGGTATCGGTGTGCGCTGGGTATCGCCAGTCGGACCTTTGCGCCTGGATCTGGCCCACGCACTGGATGACGACGGCGGGGTACGCCTGCATTTTTCCATGGGACCGGAACTGTGAAGACTTTCAACTGGCGGCGTTTGCTGATGTTGATCGGCGCGGGCATCCTGGCCGTCGTGCTGCTGGGGAGCATCGGGTTATGGGCGTTGCTGGGGACGCAATCGGGCAGTCGCTGGACGCTGAGCCAGGTGCCGGGTCTCGACGTTGATAATTTCCAGGGCCAACTGGGCGGGCGCTGGAGCGCGGATCATCTGCGTTGGGAACAAGGCGGCACCAAGGCGGAACTTGACGCTCTGGTGTTTGCCTGGTCGCCGAACTGCCTGCTTTCAATGACGCTGTGCCTAAACGAATTGCAGGCTGACGAGATCCGTGTGCAATTGGCGCCTGCCCCTGAGCAGAGCAGCGAAGGGCCGATCACTCTGCCAGACCTCACGTTGCCACTCGCCATCCAGTTGGGTGATGTGCGCATTGGCAGCCTGAACCTGGACGGCACCGAACAATTCCGCGATCTGCAAATGGCTGCGCATTGGACCCGGGATGGCCTGCGCATCGACAATCTCCACCTGCGCCGTGACGAACTGGTGCTTGATCTGGCCGGTTTGCTCAAGCCGGGTGGCGATTGGCCGCTGACCGCCAATGGTCTTCTGAGATTACCGGATCAGGACGGCAAGCCCTGGATGCTTAATCTGGATGTTCAGGGTGACTTGGTCAAAAGCCTGAAGTTGCAGGGGATCAGCAGCGGCTATTTGCAAGCCAGAGTCATGGGCCAGTTGCAGCCCTTGGTTGAACATTTCCCGGCGCAGCTGAAGATCACCTCGGACGCGTTTAAGGCCAGCGCGGCGCTGCCCGACACCTTGCAGCTCAATCAACTGGTGCTCGATGCCAAAGGTAACCTCGATACCGGCTACCTGTTGACAGGTAACGCCAACCTGCCGGCCGAGCAAGGCCCGGTCGCCCTCGCACTCAAGGGGCGGGTTGATGCCAAAGGTGCTGATATTGACGCGCTGGACCTGAAGGCCGGTTCTGAGCAGCGAGTCAAGTTGAACGGTAAGTTGAACTGGGAGCAGGGCTTGCGGGCCGATGCGAGGATCGACTGGCTGGATTTCCCTTGGCATCGACTGTATCCCGAAGTTGCCGAGCCGCAGGTGACGGTGCGCAAGTTCAGCGCAGAAGTGTCCTACACGGATGGCAAGTACCTGGGCAACTTCACCACCAATCTGGATGGACCTGCTGGCGCGTTTCGTCTGAGTAGTCCATTCAGTGGCGATCTCACACAGGTCTTTCTGCCGCAACTGGAAATGATTGCAGGGCAGGGTAAGGCCAGCGGCCATCTGAATGTGCAATTTGCCGACGGCATCGCCTGGGACACCGCGCTTGATCTGAGTGCCATCGATCCTTCCTACTGGCTGGCGCAAATGCCCGGAACCCTGGCCGGTCCTCTGCGTAGCAAGGGACAGTTCAGGAATGAGCAATTGAGCCTGAATGCCGATCTTGACCTCAAGGGGCGCTTGCGTGGTCAGCCCGCCCTGTTACAGGCCAAGGCCGATGGGGAAGGAGACAAATGGAGTCTCAGCAATCTCGATATCCGCCTGGGTGACAACCGTATTCAGGGCAGTGGCAGTTTGCAGCAGCGGCTGCTCGGCCAGTTGGACGTGAACCTGACACGGCTTGGTCAACTCTGGCCTGGCTTGCAGGGGCAAATAAAGGGCCGCATGGATCTGGCTGGAACCTTGAAGGCGCCCCAAGGCGTGCTGGCGCTGCAAGGCGCACAACTGGCATTTCAGCACAACCGCCTGAAAAGCCTGACGGTAAATGGCAGGCTCGACAATGCGCAGCGCGCAGTCATTGATGTCAAAGGCAGCGGTATTCAGGCTGGCGACACTCAATTGGGCACCCTGATGGTCGGTGCTCAGGGTGATATAAAACGTCAGCAGCTAAGCGTTGATTTACAGGGACCATTGCTCAAGCTTGCCTTGGCGTTGGACGGCAATCAGGATCAGGGTAACTGGCGCGGAAGATTGGCCAGCGGCTCGGTGCAGAGCGGCGGTCAGAACTGGCGACTGCAGCAGCCGGCCAAGCTTGAGAGGCTGGCTGACGGCAAAGTCAATTTTGGCGCTCATTGCTGGCTTTCCGGGTCCGCCAGCCTCTGCGGCGAAGACCAGCGCCTGATGCCGGAGCCGCGCCTGCGCTATCACCTCAAGAACTTTCCCCTCGACAGTCTGGCGCAGTGGTTGCCCAAGGATTTCGCCTGGAAGGGCTCGCTCAATGCCGACGTGCAACTCGATGTGCCTGCGGGTGGCCCCAATGGTCAAATCGCCCTTGACGCCAGCGGCGGCACCTTACGCATAAAGGACAAACTCCAGTGGTTGGATTTCCCGTATGAGAGTTTGGTCCTCAACACTACGCTGACGCCGAAACTCATCAACAGTCGGCTGGATTTTCGCGGAGGTAAACTCGGCACGCTGCTGCTCAACGCGAGAATTGATCCGCTGGCCCAAAACAAGACGTTGAAGGGGGATTTCAATCTCAGCGGCCTTGATGTCTCCATTGCTCGTCCGTTTCTGCCAATGGTGCAAAAACTGACCGGGCGGCTCAGTGGCAGCGGGCAGCTGTCAGGCGGGCTGCTGGCGCCCCAGGTCAATGGCGCCGTGACCCTGGTCGGAGGCGAGATTTCCGGCCCTGAATTGCCCATCAGCCTGGAGGATTTACAGATAAAGGCGTTGATTGCCGGGGAAAGTGTCGAGCTTCAGGGGGGATGGAAAAGCGGGGAGGTTGGGCAAGGCAGTCTGAGTGGACACGTTAACTGGGGGCAGGCGCTCCTGGTGGATTTGCATCTCAAGGGTTCGCGTCTGCCCGTTACCGTTGAACCCTACGCCACGCTGGAAGCTGCGCCTGACTTGAATATCTCCATGCACGGGGACCGGCTTGGCATCTCCGGCAAGGTATTGATCCCCAAAGGTGTGATCACTGTGCGTGAACTGCCGCCTTCCACGGTGAAATTGTCGGGGGATACCGTGATCGTCGGACAGCAGACCGAACAGGGCGAGCCCCCCATGGCGATTGCCATGGATATCGATGTTGAAGTGGGGCAGGAAAAACTGAGTTTCACCGGTTTTGGACTGACCGCCGATCTGGTCGGTCAAGTGCATGTCGGCGATAACCTGGACACTCGGGGTGAACTGAACCTGAAAAACGGTCGTTACCGCGCCTATGGCCAAAGATTGACGATCCGCAAGGCGCGCATTTTGTTTGCCGGTCCCGTTGATCAGCCTTATCTGGATGTAGAAGCGATTCGCAAGACGGATGATGTGATTGCTGGCATTCGCCTGACGGGCAGTGCTGAGCAGCCCACCACCACAGTGTTTGCCGAACCGGCCATGAGTCAGGAGCAGGCATTGTCTTATCTGGTGCTGGGCAGACCGCTGAACAACACCGGCGAAGACAGCAATATGATGGCCCAAGCTGCGCTGGCGCTGGGATTGGCCGGCAGTGAATCCACCACCGGGAAGCTGGCGAGGGATTTGGGGATAAAGGATTTCGAACTGGATACCGAGGGCAGCGGTGACAAGACCAACGTCGTCGCGAGCGGCAAGATTACCGAAAAGTTGAGCCTGCGCTACGGCGTCGGCGTTTTCGAGCCGGCCAATACCATCGCATTGCGTTACATGCTCAGCAAGAGGGTTTATCTGGAAGCCGCCAGCGGCATTGCCAGCTCGTTGGATATTTTTTATAAGCGGGATTTTTGAAGTAGCCGACATAAGATCCTCGGCAGCGGATGGCCCGCGCCGAGATTTTGCCGCGCCTCAGCCGTTGACCAACTTCAACGAAGCCTCGCCATATCGCTGCCCGGCAATCGCTTCGACCGGGAACAGATCCTTTAGCGCTGTAAGCTCACTGGCACTGAGCTTGATGTCCAGTGCTGCAACGTTCTCCTCCAGGTATTTACGCTGCTTGGTTCCGGGGATCGGTACGATGTCGTCGCCTTGGGCCAGCACCCAGGCCAGTGCCAGTTGTCCGGCTGTCACGCCCTTTTCGGTGGCGATTGCCTGTACTTTTTCAACCAGCAGCAGGTTTTTTGCAAAGTTCTCACCTGAAAAACGGGGCGCGCTGCGACGGTAATCATCAGCGGCGAAGTCATCCGGACTCTTGAGGGTGCCGGTCAGAAATCCTCGGCCCAGTGGGCTATACGGTACAAAGCCAATCCCCAGCCGGCGGCAGGCCTGGAGGGTACCGTTGTCTTCAGGGTCACGGCTCCACAGTGAATATTCGGTTTGCAGTGCAGTGATAGGGTGGACGTTGTGCGCTCGCTCCAATGTCTGCGCGGACGCTTCACTCAAGCCCAGATAACGGACTTTGCCAGCCTTGACCAATTCAGCCATGGCACCCACCGACTCTTCGACTGAAACCTGAGGGTCAATCCGATGCTGGTAATAGAGATCCAGAGTGTCGATCTTCAGCCGCTTGAGGGTGCCGTCGATGGCACTGCGGATATATTCGGGGCTGCCGTTCAAACCCCGCGCAGTGGGGTCATTGGCGTCGCGCACGAAACCGAACTTGCTGGCCAGGAACACTTGATCGCGCTTGCCTTGCAAGGCTTCGCCCAGCAGCGCTTCGTTGGTGTGAGGGCCGTACATGTCGGCGGTGTCGAGTAAGGTGATGCCTAGCTCAAGCGCTCGATGCAGCGTGGCGATCGCTTCCTTGCGATCACTGCCGGTGGTGTAGAAGTCAGTCATGCCCATGCAGCCAAGGCCGATAGCAGAAACGCGTGGGCCATTACGGCCTAATTGACGGGTTTGCATGATGGATGCCTCTTGAGTGAACGAGGTCGACAGTTTTACTCCTCGACAAAACCGGGATAAAGACGATAAAAATGCATTTACTGTTTAGAAAATCTAAATAATGGAATAAAGGACATCGCAATGGATCGATTCAATGCCATGCGAGTGTTTACTCGCATTGTCGAGCTCGGTGGCTTCGCCAAAGCGGCCGATAGCCTGCATTTGCCCAGAGCCTCGGTAACAATTCTGATCAAGCAACTGGAAGCGCATCTGGGCGTGCAACTGTTGCAGCGCACCACTCGCCACGTCAGTCCTACCTTGGATGGGCGTGCTTACTATCAGCGATGTGTCAGCCTGCTGGCTGACCTGGACGATGTGGAAGCGGTTTTTTCCTCGGATAGCGTCGCGCCCAAGGGCGTATTGCGCATTGATATTCCGGTAGGGTTTGGGCGGATGATCCTGATTCCCGCCCTGCCGGAATTCACCAACCGTTATCCATTGATCGAGTTGGAAATCGGTATGAGCGATCGTCCCGTGGACCTGATACGCGAAGGCGTTGATTGCGTATTGCGCGCCGGCCCGCCACAGGATGAGGCGCTGGTGGCGCGTCCGTTGGCCACCATGACGCAAGTGACGTGCGCCAGTCGCAGCTACCTTGAGCAATACGGGACGCCACATACCCTGGCTGATCTGCAGGACCACAAGGTGATCGAATACTTTTCGGCCAGCTCCAACAAGCGTTACGGCCTGGAATTCATGATCGACGGGAAGACCAAGGACTTCAGTTTGCCAAAGGCCATGTCGATCAACAGCGCCGATGGCTATCTGGCGGCGTGCGAAGCGGGCTACGGTTTGGTGCAAACGCCGTATTACCATATCGCCGCGCAGCTTCGTCAGGGAACATTGCTGGAAGTGCTCAATAGCTATCGTCCGCCGCCCATGGCGTTGCTCGCGCTATACCCGCCGCATCGGCAGATGTCGCGTCGGGTCAGGGTATTTGTCGACTGGCTGGTGGAGGTGTGCGCACGCAGAGAACTTCTGGAAAAACTCAACGGTTGAAGCAAATTCAGCCGCATCCGATATAGGTCGCCGGACACTTTCGTGGTTAACTTCCGGCTCTTCCCCAACCCTGGAAAAAGGACTCAGTTCATGGCTCAAGTGACTCGTAGAGGCAACCCTGTCCAAATCAATGGTGAACTGCCGGCAGTGGGCAGCGCCGCCCCGGCATTCACGTTGGTGGGGGGTGACCTGGCCGACGTGACCCTGGCTGACTTTGCCGGCAAACGCAAAGTGCTGAATATCTTCCCGAGTGTCGATACACCGACTTGCGCGACCTCCGTGCGTAAATTCAACGCCCAGGCCAACGACCTGACCAATGCAGTCGTGTTGTGCATCTCGGCGGACCTGCCGTTCGCCCAGGCACGTTTCTGTGGCGCTGAAGGCCTGGAAAATGTGAAGAACCTGTCCACCATGCGCGGCCGCGAATTCATGAAGAATTACGGTGTGGAAATTGCCGATGGCCCGATGCAGGGTCTTACCACTCGTGCAGTGGTCGTTCTGGATGAAAACGACAAGGTCCTGCACAGCGAACTGGTCCCGGAAATCGGTCAGGAGCCTGATTACGAGGCTGCGCTGTCTGTATTGAAGTAATACCCGGCAACACTTCGGCGGCCTGATCCTGTTCAGGCCGTTTTTATTTATGCTTCAGGCGCTTAACAGAAGTAACGCCAACGTAAATTGCCGGTAAAGGCGCTTTGCTTGTAGTCCGTCTGTGCTTATTGTTCAACTCCTGAAGAAGCCCCACCCGCAATGGTTGATTATTCATGCAATTGTCTGGTTCCCGTAGTTCCCGTCGCTGGCTGATCAGTCTGCTTGTCCTGTTGATTATCATCGCGTTGTGCTGGTGGTTCTGGCCGTCGTCTGGCGCTCAGAAAGACGCAGGCAAAGGTGCCGGCGCCAGCAGGACAGCCAGCGCCTCGAAGACGGGCCCGGCTCGACCAGGCTTTGGTGGCGCAACCGGTCCGGTGCCGGTGCGTGTGGCGCCTGCCGTGCTGGGCGATTTTCCGATCTACTACAAGGCATTGGGTACTGTGACGGCGATGAATACCATCAATGTGCGCAGTCGGGTCGCGGGTGAATTGGTCAAGCTCAACTTCCAGGAAGGCCAGATGGTCAAGGTGGGCGACTTGCTGGCTGAGATTGACCCGCGCAGTTACCAGATTGCGTTGCAGCAGGCCGAGGGGACGCTGGCCACCAATCAGGCTTTGCTGAAAAACGCTCAGCTCGATGTGCAGCGGTATCGTGGCCTGTACGCCGAGGACAGTATCGCCAAGCAGACCCTTGATACCGCCGAGTCTCTGGTCAATCAATATCAGGGCACCATCAAGACGAATCAGGCAGCGGTGGGGGACGCGAAACTCAACCTGGACTTCACCCGGATTCGCGCTCCCATTGCCGGTCGCACAGGGCTCAAGCAACTGGATGTGGGCAACCTGGTGGCGGCCAATGACACCACAGCCCTCGTGGTCATCACCCAGACCAAACCCATCACGGTCAATTTCACCTTGCCGGAGAAAGATCTTTCGGCGGTCATCAGTCGCTATCGCAGTGGTGACAAGCTGCCGGTGGAAGCCTGGGATCGTGGCGACTTGAAGCTCCAGGCCAACGGCGTGCTGGCCAGTCTGGACAACCAGATCGACGTGGCCACAGGAACCTTGAAGTTCAAGGCGCGTTTCGAGAATCAGGACGAAATACTGTTTCCAAACCAGTTCGTTAATGTGCGCTTGCGCGCCGATACCCTGAAACAGGCGGTGTTGGTACCGACGGCAGCGGTGCAGTTCGGCACCAATGGCACCTTTGTCTACGTGATGGATGGCGACAAGAAGGTCAAGATTCGCGGCCTCAAGACCGGGCCGAGTGACGAGCAGTCAACCGTGGTCAGCGAAGGCCTGGCTGCGGGTGATCGTGTGGTGCTCGAAGGCACTGACCGGCTACGCGACGGCAGCGAGGTGGAGATCGTCAGCGACAGCAAGGACGTGCCGAACAGTCCGGGCCAGCAGCTGCAAGGCAAGCCGTCCAAGGCCGACGGTGAATCGGCTGCGGCTGGCAAGGCGGATAAAGGCGACGCATGAACATTTCACGGCTGTTCATCCTGCGTCCGGTCGCTACCACGCTCAGCATGCTCGCCTTGGTGTTGGCGGGTTTGATTGCTTACAAATTGCTCCCGGTTTCGGCCTTGCCGCAGGTGGACTACCCGACTATTCGCGTCATGACCCTGTATCCGGGCGCCAGTCCCCAGGTGATGACCAGCGCGGTGACAGCGCCTCTGGAACGTCAATTCGGGCAAATGCCAGGTTTGACGCAAATGGCGTCGACCAGCTCTGGCGGTGCGTCGGTCATTACGTTGCGCTTCAGCCTCGAAATCAACATGGATGTCGCCGAACAGGAAGTGCAGGCGGCCATCAACGGCGCCACCAACCTGTTGCCTACCGATCTGCCCGCACCACCGGTGTACAACAAGGTTAACCCGGCCGATACCCCGGTCCTGACTCTTGCAATCACGTCCAAGACCATGCTGTTGCCCAAGCTCAACGATCTTGTGGATACCCGCATGGCGCAGAAAATCGCCCAGATCAGTGGCGTGGGCATGGTCAGCATTGCCGGAGGCCAGCGGCAGGCGGTGCGGATCAAGGTAAACCCCGATGCCTTGGCAGCAGCGGGCTTGAACCTGTCCGACGTGCGAACCCTGGTCGGTGCTTCCAATGTCAATCAGCCCAAGGGCAACTTCGACGGTCCGACCCGCGTATCGATGCTCGATGCCAATGATCAGCTCAAGTCACCCGAGGAATACGCCAATCTGATCCTGGCTTATAAAGACGGCGGTCCCTTGCGCTTGAAGGATGTGGCGCAGATCGTCGATGGTGCGGAAAACGAGCGCCTGGCGGCGTGGGCCAATGAAAACCAGGCGGTGCTGCTCAATATCCAGCGCCAGCCCGGTGCCAACGTGATCGACGTCGTCGACCGTATCAAGGCGCTGCTGCCCAGCATCACTGACAACTTGCCCGCAGGCCTGGACGTTGTGGTCCTGACCGACCGAACGCAAACCATCCGCGCGTCGGTGACCGACGTGCAGCATGAACTGTTGATCGCCATCGCGCTGGTGGTGCTGGTGACGTTCCTGTTCCTGCGCCGTTTCAGCGCCACGATCATTCCGTCCATCGCGGTGCCGCTGTCCCTGGTGGGTACATTTGGCGTGATGTATCTGGCCGGTTTCTCGGTGAATAACCTGACACTGATGGCCATGACCATCGCCACCGGTTTCGTGGTGGACGATGCCATCGTCATGCTGGAGAACATTTCCCGGCATATCGAAGAGGGCGAGTCGCCCATGCAGGCAGCGCTCAAGGGTGCCAGGCAAATCGGGTTCACGCTGGTTTCCCTGACCATTTCGCTGATCGCGGTGCTGATCCCGTTGCTATTCATGGCTGACGTAGTCGGTCGGCTGTTCCGAGAGTTCGCCATTACCCTGGCCGTGGCCATCCTGATTTCCCTGGTGGTGTCCCTGACGCTCACGCCGATGATGTGCGCCCGGTTGCTCAAGCGCGAGCCCAAACCCGAAGAACAGGGCCGTTTCTATCGGGCCAGCGGTGCCTGGCTGGACTGGCTGATCGACGCCTATGGGCGCAAATTGCGCTGGGTGCTCAAGCATCAGCCCCTCACGCTGCTGGTGGCAATCGCGACATTGGCGTTGACGGTCTTGCTGTACATGATCGTGCCGAAAGGGTTTTTCCCGGTGCAGGACACGGGGGTCATACAAGGCATCTCCGAAGCCCCGCAATCGGTGTCGTTCGCTGCCATGAGCGAGCGCCAGCAATCGCTGGCAAAAATCATTCTTCAAGATCCGGCGGTGGTCAGCCTGTCCTCTTATATCGGCGTGGACGGTGACAATACGACGCTGAACAGCGGACGCTTTCTGATCAATCTCAAGCCCCATAGTCAGCGTGATCTGGACGCGACCCAGATCATCCAGCGGTTGCAGCCGCAACTGGACAAACTGTCCGGGATTCGCTTGTTCATGCAGCCGGTCCAGGATCTGACTATCGAGGATCGGGTCAGCCGTACCCAGTATCAGTTCAGCATGTCGTCGCCGGACGCCGAGATGCTCGGCCTGTGGAGCGCCAGACTGGTTGATGCATTGAGCAAGCGCGCTGAACTGACCGACGTTGCCAGCGACTTGCAGGACAAGGGTTTGCAGGTCTACCTGCTGATCGATCGCGATGCCGCCAGCCGTGTCGGTGTAACGGTGGCCAATATCACCGATGCGTTGTACGACGCCTTCGGGCAACGGCAGATTTCGACGATCTACACCCAGGCCAGCCAATACCGGGTCGTGCTGCAAGCCGATTCGGGCAGCGAGCTGGGGCCGCAGGCGCTGGAGCAGATTCACGTCAAGACCACCGACGGTGCCCAGGTCAAATTGTCGAGTCTGGCGCGCATCGAACAGCGCCAGGCGCAGTTGGCGATCACCCATCTGGGGCAATTCCCTGCGGTGATGATGTCGTTCAATCTGGCACCCGGCGTGGCGTTGGGTGCTGCGGTGGATATCATCGAGCAAACCCAGCAGGACATTGGTATGCCGACCGGCGTGCAGACTGAATTCCAGGGCGCTGCCCAGGCGTTTCAGGCTTCTTTGTCCAGTACGCTGCTGCTGATCCTGGCGGCCGTGGTGACGATGTATATCGTGCTGGGTGTGCTGTATGAGAGTTACATTCACCCGATCACGATTCTGTCGACCTTGCCGTCGGCAGCGGTGGGGGCCCTGCTGGCGTTGCTGATCAGTGGCAACGACCTGGGAATGATTGCCATCATCGGCATCATTCTGTTAATCGGGATCGTCAAGAAAAACGCCATCATGATGATCGACTTCGCCCTCGACGCAGAACGTAATCGCGGCGTGGACCCGGAAACGGCGATCTACGAAGCCGCGCTCCTGCGTTTCCGGCCGATTCTGATGACCACGATGGCCGCCTTGTTCGGTGCCGTGCCGCTGATGCTCGCCACGGGCTCTGGCGCAGAATTGCGTCAGCCGCTGGGGTTGGTGATGGTGGGGGGCTTGATGCTCAGTCAGGTGCTCACCTTGTTCACAACACCCGTGATCTACCTTTACTTCGACCGCATGGGCCGCCGGTTCCGTCGCGCTGACAAGGTCGAGGTGCCGGGATGATATTTGGCCGGGAGCTGCGCGCTTTTAACCGCAAGCAAGAAGTACCGGACGGTCTGGCGTCCGCAGCCAGGAGCTTGCGTCTATGAACCTCTCGGGGCCCTTTATCCGCAGGCCGGTGGCGACCATGTTACTGAGCCTGGCGATCATGCTGCTGGGCGGTGTCAGCTTCGGCTTGTTGCCGGTGGCGCCTTTGCCGAACATGGATTTCCCGGTCATCGTGGTTTCCGCCAGCTTGCCAGGTGCCAGCCCGGAGATCATGGCGTCCAGCGTAGCGACACCGCTGGAACGCTCGCTCGGCGCCATCGCCGGGGTCAACACCATGAGCAGTCGTTCGAGCCAGGGGACGACGCGGGTGATCCTGCAGTTCGATCTGGATCGCGATATCAACGGCGCGGCGCGGGAGGTGCAGGCGGCAATCAACGCTTCGCGCAACCTGCTGCCCAGCGGTATGCGCAGCATGCCGACCTACAAGAAGGTCAACCCGTCCCAAGCGCCCATCATGGTGTTGGCGCTGACCTCCGATGTCCTGGAGAAAGGTCAGCTATACGATCTGGCATCCACCATCCTGTCCCAAAGCCTGTCTCAGGTTACCGGCGTCGGCGAAGTGCAGATCGGCGGCAGTTCGCTGCCTGCCGTGCGCGTCGAGCTTGAGCCGCAAATGCTCAACCAGTACGGCATTTCCCTTGATGAAGTGCGCACGACCATTACCGGGGCCAACGTGCGACGGCCCAAGGGCTCAGTGGAAACCGCCGAGAGCAACTGGCAGGTCCAGGCCAACGACCAACTGGAGAAAGCCAAGGATTACGAACCGCTGATCATTCGTTATCAGGATGGCGCTGCGTTACGGCTCAAGGATGTGGCCAAGGTCAGCGATGCGGTGGAAGATCGCTACAACAGCGGGTACTTCAATGACAAGGCTGCGGTGCTGCTGGTGATCAACCGACAGGCCGGGGCGAACATCATCGAGACGGTGGAGCAGATCCGGGCGCAGTTGCCGGCGCTGGAAGCGGTAATGCCGGCCAGCGTCAAACTGGAGGTGGCGCTGGATCGCTCGCCAGTGATCAAGGCGACGCTGCACGAAGCGGAGATGACGCTGCTGATCGCCGTGGTGCTGGTAATTCTGGTGGTGTTTCTGTTCCTGGGCAATTTCCGCGCTTCGCTCATCCCGACTCTGGCCGTTCCGGTTTCCCTGGTCGGGACCTTCGCGATCATGTACCTGTGCGGTTTTTCCCTGAACAACCTGTCGCTGATGGCGCTGATCCTGGCCACCGGACTGGTGGTGGATGACGCCATTGTCGTGCTGGAAAATATTTCCCGACACATCGATAAGGGCATCGCGCCGATGCAGGCGGCTTATCTGGGCGCCAAGGAAGTGGGTTTCACCCTGTTGTCGATGAACGTCTCGCTGGTGGCAGTGTTCATTTCGATCCTGTTCATGGGCGGTCTGGTGGAAAGCCTGTTTCGGGAGTTTTCCATCACCCTGTCGGTTTCAATCGTCGTGTCGCTGGTGGTCTCCCTGACCTTGACGCCGATGCTCTGTGCCCGTTGGCTCAAACCCCATGTGCCCGGTGAAGAAAACGCTTTGCAACGTTGGAGCCAGCGCGTCAACGACCGCATGGTGGATGGCTACGATCGAAGCCTTGGCTGGGTGTTGCGCCATCGCCGGCTCACGCTGCTGAGCCTGCTGATTACCATTGGGGTAAACGTGGCCCTTTACGTGGTGGTGCCCAAGACGTTCCTGCCAACCCAGGACACCGGGCAGCTGGTGGGTTTCGTGCGTGGCGACGATGGCCTGTCGTTCTCGGTCATGCAGCCCAAGATGGAAGCGTTCCGGCGCGCGATCATGGCTGACCCGGCAGTGGACACCGTCGCTGGATTCATTGGCGGTAATAGCGGCACCAATAACGCCTTCATCATCGTTCGCCTGAAAGACATCAGGGAACGCAAGATATCGGCAGAAAAGGTCGTCGAGCGCCTGCGCAAGGAAATGCCAAAAGTGCCGGGCGGTCGGGTATTCCTGATGCCGGACCAGGACTTGCAACTGGGCGGGGGACGCGAGCAGACCTCCTCGCAATACCAGTACATTCTGCAAAGTGGCGATCTGGGCAGCTTGCGGCTGTGGTATCCGAAAGTCGTGGCGGCGCTCAAATCGTTGCCCGAACTGACCGCCATCGATGCCCGCGAAGGGCGCGGCGCTCAACAGGTGACCCTGAAGGTTGACCGTGACACCGCCAAGAGGCTGGGCATTGACATGAACATGGTCACCTCGGTACTCAACAACGCTTATAGCCAGCGCCAGGTGTCCACTATTTATGACAGCCTCAACCAGTATCAGGTGGTGATGGAGGTCAATCCCAAATATGCCCAGGATCCCGTCACTCTGGAGCAAGTCCAAGTGATTACTGCCGACGGCCAGCGCGTGCCATTGTCGAGCATCGCGCACTATGAGCGCAGCCTGGAAGACGACCGTGTCTCCCATGAAGGGCAGTTCGCGTCGGACAGTGTGTCGTTTGACCTGGCAGAGGGGGTGAGCCTTGATCGAGCGACCGTGGCCATTGAGCGCGCTGTGGCTGCGGTGGGGTTGCCCACAGATGTGATCGCGAAGATGGCCGGTACGGCGGATGCCTTTGCCGCCACCCAGAAAAGCCAACCCTTCATGATTCTGGGTGCATTACTGGCGGTGTATCTGGTATTGGGCATTCTGTATGAAAGCTACATTCATCCATTGACCATTTTGTCCACCTTGCCGTCAGCGGGCGTAGGGGCATTGCTGAGTATTTATGTGCTGGGCGGGCAGTTCAGTCTGATTTCCCTGCTCGGGTTGTTCCTGCTTATTGGCGTGGTGAAGAAGAATGCCATCCTGATGATCGACCTGGCGCTGCAACTGGAGCGACACGCCGGGATGACGCCGCAGGAGTCGATTCGCAGCGCTTGCCTGCAACGTCTGCGACCTATTCTGATGACGACGCTGGCAGCAATTCTGGGCGCCGTGCCGTTGCTGCTCAGTAGCGCCGAGGGCGCAGAAATGCGCCGGCCACTGGGCCTGACCATTATTGGCGGCCTGGTTGTGAGCCAGATCCTGACGCTTTACACCACTCCGGTGGTTTACCTCTATCTCGACCGCCTGCGCCACCACTTCAACAAGTGGCGCGGCGTGCGCACCGATGCTGCTTTGGAAACTCCGCTATGACCGAACGCCAGAAGATCCAACCCGTCAAACAATGGCCTTTACGTGTTTCTGCGCGGGGAATGAGCCTGGTGCTGGGTGTTCTGCTCTTGAATGCCTGCGCGGTGGGCCCCGATTATCAAACGCCCCAGATGCAAGCCCCGGCGCAGTTCAAGGCGGCCCAGGGTTGGCGTCAGGCAACGCCCGGCGACGCACTGGCCCGTGGTGCCTGGTGGGAGGTGTATGGCGATGCGCAACTCAATGGCCTGGTGGAAAAACTTAACAGCTCAAACCAGACCGTGGCCCAGTACGAAGCGCAGTACCGTCAGGCCAAGGCGCTGGTGCGCAGCTCCCGGGGCGCGTTTTTCCCCACCCTGGACCTGACCACCAGTAAAAATCGCTCCAGCCAGGGCACCGGCAGCAGCAGTTCAAGCCTGAGCAGCTCCAGCAGCGGGATTCGCGACACCTACAATGCACAACTGGGCGTGAGCTGGGAGGCCGATATCTGGGGCAAACTTCGTCGTGGCCTGGAAGCCGACACGGCCAGCGCCCAGGCCAGTCTCGCCGATCTGGCCTCCATGCAGTTGAGTCTGCAATCGGAGCTGGTGCAGAACTATCTGCAACTGCGTGTCATCGACGAGCAGAAGCGATTGCTCGAAGCCACGGTGGATGCCTACCAGCGTTCGTTGACCCTGACCCAGAATCAGTACCGCGCCGGGATTTCCGGGCGTGATGCCGTGGCGCAGGCACAAACCCAACTGAAAAGCACCCAGGCTGATCTGATCGATCTGAGGTGGCAACGCGCCCAGTTTGAAAACGCCATTGCCGTATTGATGGGGCAGGCGCCAGCGGATTTCGGTGTGGTGGCGAGCACGTCGATTCCGGCATTGCCGGCCATTCCCGTCGGTTTGCCATCGCAATTGCTGGAGCGTCGTCCAGACATTGCCGCCGCCGAGCGTTCAGTGATGGCCGCCAACGCCAATATCGGTATCGCCAAGGCCGCCTATTATCCGGATCTGACTCTGAGCCTGAGCGGTGGCTACAGCAGCAGTACATTTGCCAACTGGATCAGCCTGCCGAATCGTTTCTGGTCGGTAGGGCCGCAACTGGCCATGACGTTGTTTGACGGCGGGCAACGTTCGGCCGAAGTTGATCGTACCGAAGCGGTCTACGACCAGACCGTGGCGCAATATCGGCAGACCGTACTCAGTAGCTTCCAGGAGGTGGAGAACTACCTGGTCCAACTCAAGGTTTATGAGGAGGAGGCGGGGGTTCGCGCTGAAGCGCTGGCGGCGGCTCGTGATTCGTTGCGCCTGACCAGCAATCAGTACAAGGCAGGGTTGATCGGTTATCTGGACGTGGTCAACGTCCAGGCCACCGCCCTGAGCAACGAGCGCAGCGTGTTGACCTTGCTGCAAAGCCGCCTGGTTGCCAGCGTGCAGTTGATCGCAGCGCTGGGTGGCGGCTGGGACACTGAAAGCGGCTTGACGCTACGAGACTGACGCAAAGCTGGCGTCAATGATGGCTTTTGATATCCCGCTGAAGCCTTGGTAGACGGGGCCTGTCGGCTTTTTTCGACGTGTGAGGTGAGGGCGACGAACCAATAGGTGGCGATACGCCATAATTGCGACGAGCGACCGCGACATTTTGTCCAGAATGCGTAGAATCCCTCGCTTCTGACTGGGCAAGGATAGGCTCACCGTTCTACACCGCGAGCCGCCCATGTTGATTGGTCATTACACTCCATCGCTAGTCCTGGTTTCCGTTTTCGTCGCCATCCTTGCTTCCTATACCGCGCTTGATCTCGCTGGCCGTATCGCAACGTCCCAAGGTCGGGCGTTGCTGGCGTGGATGAGTGGTGGCGCCCTGTCCATGGGCATAGGTATCTGGGCCATGCATTTCATTGGCATGCTGGCCTTCCATTTGCCGATTGAGTTGGCATTCGATCTTCCCGTAACGCTCTTATCGCTACTGATCGCCATTCTCTCCTCCGGTTTCGCCCTGTGGCTGGTCAGCCAGCCTGCGCTGCCCCGTCTGGTGCTGGGTGTCGGCGCACTGATTATGGGGGCCGGCATCAGTGCGATGCATTACACCGGAATGGCGGCGTTGCGTATGCAGCCCGATATTACCTACGACCGGGTGACGGTCCTGGTTTCGCTGCTGGTTGCCGTGGTCGCCTCGGCCGTCGGGTTATGGATCGCGTTGCGCCTGCGTCGGCAGAGCACGTATGTGCGTACCGCCCGTTTGGGCGCGGCCGTCATCATGGGCCTGGCCATTGTCGGCATGCACTACATCGGGATGGCTGCGGCGCGTTTTGCCGACGACAGCCAGTGTGGTGCGCTGGGGACAGGCATTCGGTTTGACGGACTGGATTCTCTGGTATTGGTCACCGTGCTGGCAGTGCTGACCATCACTCTGCTGCTGTCAGTGCTCGACACTCATCTGCAAGCTCGCACCGCCGCGTTGTCCCGATCCCTCACCGAGGCCAATCGCGAGCTGACTCATCTGGCGCAACACGACACCCTGACCGGGTTGCCCAATCGCGTTCTGCTGGCCGAAAAAATCGAACTGGCGATGCGCAAGGTCGACGCCAAAGGCGGATATTTTGCGTTGATGTTCATGGACCTGGACGGCTTCAAACCGGTCAATGACGCCTTCGGCCATCATGTGGGCGACCAGTTGTTGCGCGAGGTGGGGTTGCGACTGCGCTCCAATTTGCATCAGCACGACACCTTGGCGCGTATTGGCGGCGATGAATTTGTGCTTCTGGTAGAGCTGGACGACGTCGACGATGCGCCCGGCATAGCGGGACGACAAGTGAGTATCATCGGCCAGCCGTTCAGGGTCGCCGAGCAGGCTTTGCAGATATCGGTGAGTATCGGCATCAGTCTTTATCCAGGCAGTGGTCATACCCAGCAGGAATTGCTGATGAACGCCGACGCGGCGATGTATTACGCCAAAGGTGCGGGCAAGAATGGCTATACATTCTTCGATGCCACCATGAATACCAATGCGCGTAATCAGCTTGAACTGTTGCAAGACCTGCGAGCCGGCCTCCAACAGCAAGATTTCTGCTTGTATTACCAACCCAAATTCGACGCCATCAGCGGCCTGCCAATAGGTGCCGAAGCCTTGTTGCGCTGGGCACATCCGCAAAAAGGCATTCTGCTGCCGGACAAATTCATCAGCATCGCGGAGAAAACCGGGTTGATCATCCCCATCGGCGAATGGGTCTTGAACGAAGCGTGTCGGCAAATGCGGGTGTGGTTTGACATGGGTTATACCCATTGGCGCGTGGCGGTCAACCTGTCCACGCTGCAATTCTGTCACGCCAATCTGGTGGATATCGTTGCCCAGGCCTTGACGCGTCATCGGCTGCCCCCCAACGGCCTGACACTGGAGATCACCGAAACCACCGCCATGAATGACGCCGACGCCAGCATGATGGTGTTGCAGCAGCTGTCGGACATGGGGGTGGACCTGTCGATCGATGATTTCGGGACAGGATATTCAAGCCTGATGTACCTCAAACGACTGCCCGCTAACGAATTAAAGATTGATCGAGGCTTTGTTCGGGATCTTGAGCACGACAGCGACGACGCCGCCATCGTTTCGGCGATTGTCGCGCTCGGCCAGGCCCTCAATTTGCGTATCGTGGCCGAGGGCGTAGAGACTGCTCGGCAGCAGAATTTCCTGACGCGCCTGGGTTGCGATTCATTGCAGGGCTTCCTGCTCGGGCACCCACTGCCCGCGTCGCGATTCATGGCCGATATTCAGGCCGCCGAGTCCCGCAAGTTTCAGACAATACAAACTGAGAACCAGGTACGTCGCTGACGGTAGCGTTTATCGATGATCGCTGGCAGGATCATGGCTTGCGACCTCAGTGTCTGTCTTGTCGGGTCAGCAACTACCAACAATCGGGTCATCGAACACGTTACGAGACGACAATGGAAAAAGTTCTGCTTATCACCGGAAGCTCCCGGGGTATTGGGGCTGCTACGGCCTTGCTGGCCGCCACCCAGGGATACCGAATCTGCATCAATTATCTTTCCGATCACGCAGCCGCCGAGCGGGTGTGCGGTCAGGTTCGCGAACTGGGCGCGCAGGCGATCACGGTTCAGGCGGACGTCAGCAACGAAGACGAAATCATTCGCCTGTTCGCCCGTATCGATGCCGATCTGGGGCGCATCACCCATCTGGTCAACAATGCGGCAACGGTGGCCCATGCCTGTCGCCTTGAGGAAATGTCCGAGTTTCGCTTGTTGAAAATGATGATGAGCAACGTGGTCGGGCCGATGCTGTGCAGTAAACACGCGCTGTTGCGCATGTCGCCGCGCCATGGTGGCAGAGGCGGCAGTATCGTCAATGTTTCTTCGGTGGCATCGCGCCTGGGATCTGCTGGGGAATATGTCGACTATGCGGCGTCCAAAGGCGCACTGGATACCTTCACGCTCGGGCTTGCCAAGGAAGTGGCAGGCGAGGGCATTCGGGTCAACGCGGTGCGGCCGGGCTATATCTTCACCGACTTCCACGCCCTGAGTGGCGACCCGTTTCGGGTCAGCAAGCAGGAACCGGGAATACCCATGGGACGCGGCGGCGTAGCTGAAGAGGTGGCCGAAGCCATCGTCTGGCTGCTGTGCGAAAAAGCATCCTATGCCACGGGCACGTTCATTGATCTGGGCGGCGGGCGTTGAGGGCCATCATAGACACCGGCAGTCGAGGTGACTGCGTCATCTCGACTGCTGGTCTGGTCGATCAGATCACGGTCAGCGGGTCGCCACTGTCGCGGTCAACGGTGTGATGACGCAGATCCTTGGCCTTGTAGATGGTCAGGGCATCCGCTTCGGCTTCAGTAATGGGGATCTTCCTGTTATCAATTTCTGCTTCCGACATATGGGTGGCTTCGTTCGTGGTGATCGCGATGTCGACCACCTTGCTGCGATACCGGACGCCGTCGATCTCGGCAGAGCAGTATTCGTTGGTGCTATCGAATTCCAGTGGCATGGTGAGCTCCTTTCAATATGGGCCTGCATCATTTACGACCGCTGCGGTCTGGTAACGTTCTTAGTAATGTGCCAGCACTGCGCACCGGTGATGCGGTCCATTGCACGGGTCGGGATAACACGTAATGTCACTATGCCGATGTTGACTAATTAAAGGCAGGAGTACGCATGAATCACCCGTGGTGGCATGAAGTCGGCGTCACGTTACAAGAGGAATTTTCCGATATCACTGATGCATCGCAGCTGACTCGTGTGACGGTCAGGCTATTGATCGCGGCGTTGCTGGGTGGAATCCTGGGTTTTGAACGCGAACAAAAAGGTAAGGCTGCCGGAGTGCGCACCCACATGCTGGTGGCAATGGGCGCGGCGTTGTTTGTTCTTGCACCGCGCCTGGCGGGTGCTGACGACGCGGCGCTGAGTCGCGTGATCCAGGGAATCGTCGCCGGCATCGGCTTCCTCGGTGCGGGGACGATACTCAAAGGTCGCGAGCAACATACCGGTCAGGTCAAAGGGCTGACCACTGCCGCCGGACTATGGATGACCGCCGCGATCGGCATCGCGGCGGGAATGGGTCGCGAGGCTACCGCAGTCCTCAGCACCCTGCTGGCCTGGGGCATTCTGAGCCTCATGCCGGCAATTGTTGCCAGGCTCGACCCTCCCGAGAAAAACCCCGACAAGGATGACGGCTCGGAAAAACCCTGAACCCGGCGTCTGAATTACTACTCAGGAAAATCTTCGCCCAGAATCGCTGGAGGCTCATCTGCCGGCGGATCGCCCACGGGCGTGGGAATGACGGGCGGCATGGTGGGCGGCGGGTCTTCATCGGGTTTAGGCACCGGCAACGCAGGATCATCGATCATCGGATCGGGGGTTTCTGGGGGGATCGGGATGTTCATGGGGTTCACCTTTGCTGTAGAAGTGGATGAATGGCCCGCTTGCAACAGGGCTTGTGCGGCTCCAGATTTGGACCGCATCCATTTGCAGATGACTCAACCTTTGAATGCAGCAGCGTCTACGCTGGTGAGCGACAACATTCGCTCCACTTGAAAGCTCTTTGAACTTTTAGCCTGCCGCACCGCTCGGAAACTAGGCGACCGGATCACACGAGTCAGTATGGAATTGCTCCGGTTGCCAAATTTTTGTCCAGCAGCCTGATTCAGGCTGTCCGCAACCTTTTATGCATGGATTCGCACAGGAGCGTCCCTGGGGCGTGAGGAGTGATGCTCGATGAATGTGACTGCCGATCAGCCATTTGGTCCGGATTCCCTGGCCACCGATGTTCAACACCCGGCTCGACCCATATCCCTGACTCAAGCTTTGCAATTACCCCGCATCGTGATCGAGAACACGACGCCGGTCATTGAGGGCGGGCTTTTTGCGGCCAAGGCCATTGTGGGCAAGCCTGTACCTGTAACCAGCAAAATATTCGCTGACGGGCACGACAAGATGGCAGTGCGGATTCGCTGGCGTGCCGCCGACGAAGTCCACTGGCATACCGCGCCCATGCGAGAGTTGGTCAATGACAGTTGGGTCGGTGAATTCATCCCGACCTCTGTCAATCGCTATGTCTTTCGCCTGGAAGCCTGGATTGACCAGTTCGCCAGTTACCGCTACGAACTTGAAAAGAAATTCAGCGCCGGCGTTTCTATCGAACTGGAGTTGATTGAGGGGCGTATCCATCTGGAGCATGCCGCAGAACGTAGCCAGGGAGAATTACAACGCCAGATTCGTGCCGCGCTGGCTGAACTCAATGGTGCCGATCCGGAAGAGCAGGTCGCTTTGCTGCTGCACAGTGAAACCGCAGCGCTGATGAACCAGGCCGATAACCATGCGTTTTTGAGTCGCAGCGTTGAGTTCCCGCTGGATGTCGAGCGTGAGCTTGCGCAGTTTGCCAGCTGGTACGAACTGTTTCCCCGTTCGATTACTGACGATCCCCAGCGCCATGGAACCTTCAACGGCGTTCATTCGCGGTTGCCGATCATCCGTGACATGGGCTTCGACGTGTTGTATTTCCCGCCGATTCATCCCATCGGCCGTGCCCATCGCAAGGGCCCCAACAATTCCCTGACCGCAGGCCCCGATGATCCGGGCAGCCCGTATGCGATTGGCAGCGAGGAGGGGGGGCACGACGCCATCCACCCTCAGTTGGGCACCCGCGAGGACTTCCGCAATCTGGTCGCCGCCGCTGCCGAGCACGGGCTGGAGATCGCGCTGGACTTCGCCATCCAGTGTTCCCAGGATCACCCGTGGCTCAAGGAGCATCCGGGCTGGTTTACCTGGCGGCCGGACGGCACGATTCGCTATGCGGAAAACCCGCCAAAAAAATATCAGGACATCGTCAACGTCGACTTCTATGCCCCGGACGCCATTCCAGGCCTGTGGCTGGAGCTGCGCGACGTGGTGTTGGGTTGGGTCAACGAAGGGGTCAAGATCTTCCGCGTGGACAACCCGCACACCAAACCGCTGCCGTTCTGGCAATGGATGATTGCCGACATCCGCAGTCAGCATCCCGAGGTGATGTTCCTGGCCGAGGCGTTTACCAAGCCGGCGATGATGGCTCGTCTGGGCAAGGTGGGTTACTCCCAGAGCTACACCTATTTCACCTGGCGTAACACCAAGGCGGAGTTGTCCGAGTACCTGACGCAGCTCAACGAGTCGCCATGGCGCGAGTGCTACCGTCCAAACTTCTTCGTTAATACCCCCGATATCAATCCGCCGTTCCTGCAACAGTCGGGGCGGGCCGGCTTCCTGATCCGTGCGGCGCTGGCAACCATGGGGTCGGGGCTGTGGGGCATGTATTCCGGGTTTGAGTTGTGTGAAGCGGCGCCTGTGCCGGGCAAAGAGGAATACCTGGACTCTGAAAAATATCAGCTGCGTCCGCGGGACTTTACGGCGCCGGGCAACATCATTGCCGAAATCGCGCAGTTGAACCGTATACGTCGCCAGAATCCGGCACTGCACACTCATCTAGGGCTGAAAATCTACAACGCCTGGAACGACAACATCCTGTATTTCGGCAAGCGAAGTGCCGATGGCAGCAACTTTATCCTCGTTGCCGTCAACCTTGATCCGTTCAATGTTCAGGAGGCGAATTTCGAGTTGCCACTGTGGGAAATGGGCCTGCCTGACGACGCTGCCACCTCGGGTGAAGACTTGATGACCGGGCATCGCTGGACCTGGTACGGGAAAACCCAGTTCACCCGGCTTGACCCTTCGTATCAGCCTTTCGGCATCTGGCGCATCCAGTCCACGAATCAGTAGCAGGGCATATCTATGGCGAAGAAACCCAAGAGCGCGGCGTTCATTAATGACCCGCTCTGGTACAAGGACGCAGTGATCTACCAGGTTCACGTGAAGTCTTTTTTCGATTCAAACAACGACGGTATTGGTGATTTCCCCGGCCTGATTTCCAAGCTTGATTACATTGCCGAGCTGGGCGTCAACACCATTTGGCTCTTGCCGTTCTATCCATCGCCTCGCCGTGATGATGGTTACGATATCGCTGACTATCGCGGCGTGCACAGCGACTACGGCACCATGGCCGACGCCAGGAAGTTCATCGCCGAAGCCCATAAACGGGGCTTGCGAGTCATTACCGAGCTGGTTATCAACCATACCTCCGACCAGCATCCCTGGTTTCAGAAGGCGCGCCACGCCAAGCCTGGCTCCAAGGCGCGGGATTTTTATGTCTGGTCCGACAGCGATCAGAAGTACGACGGCACTCGCATCATTTTCCTCGACACCGAGAAGTCCAACTGGACGTGGGATCCGGTGGCCGGTCAGTATTTCTGGCACCGTTTCTATTCCCATCAACCGGATCTGAATTTCGACAACCCGGCGGTCATGGAAGCGGTATTGGAAGTGATGCGCTACTGGCTGGACATGGGCATTGATGGCCTGCGTCTGGATGCGATTCCGTACCTGATCGAACGCGACGGCACCAACAACGAAAACCTGCCCGAAACCCACGCGGTCTTGAAAAAGATCCGGGCTGAGATCGACGCCAACTATCCTGACCGCATGCTGCTGGCCGAGGCTAATCAGTGGCCGGAAGACACCCAGCTGTATTTCGGGGAGACCAAGGGCAAGGACGGCGATGAATGCCATATGGCCTTTCACTTCCCGTTGATGCCTCGTATGTACATGGCGCTGGCTCAGGAAGATCGTTTCCCGATCACTGATATCCTGCGCCAGACACCGGAAATCCCGGCCAACTGTCAGTGGGCGATTTTTCTGCGCAATCACGATGAATTGACCCTGGAAATGGTCACCGATCGTGAGCGCGATTACCTGTGGAACTATTACGCGGCTGACCGCCGCGCGCGTATCAATCTGGGGATCCGCCGTCGTCTGGCGCCGTTGGTGGAGCGGGACCGCCGCCGTGTCGAACTGCTCAACAGCATGCTGCTGTCGATGCCAGGCACACCGACTTTGTACTACGGCGATGAAATCGGCATGGGCGATAACATCTATCTGGGCGACCGGGATGGTGTGCGCACGCCGATGCAGTGGTCCATCGACCGTAACGGCGGCTTTTCCAGGGCCGACCCGGCCAGCCTGGTACTGCCACCGATCATGGACCCGCTCTACGGCTACCTGTCGGTCAATGTTGAAACCCAGAACAACGACAAGCATTCCCTTTTGAACTGGAATCGGCGCATGCTGGCTGTGCGCAAGCAGCAAAAGGCCTTTGGTCGCGGCACGCTAAAAATGCTCTCGCCGAGCAATCGCCGGATTCTGGCCTATATTCGCGAATACACCGGCCCGGATGGCAAGACGGAAATCATCCTGTGCGTGGCTAACGTTTCCAGTGCTTCCCAAGCCGCAGAGCTGGAGTTGTCCAGCTATGCAGGCACGGTGCCGGTCGAGATGTTGGGTGGCAGTGCATTTCCGCCTATTGGCCAGCTCAACTATCTACTGACTTTGCCGCCCTATGGATTCAACTGGTTTTTGTTGGCATCGGAAAACCAGATGCCAAGCTGGCACGTAGAGCCTGCGCAGAGCATTCCGGATTTTCCGACCATGGTTCTGAAAAAACGTCTCGAAGAGCTGCTCGACGAACCGTTGCGCAGCACGATGGAAAAAACCTCATTGGCCGCCTACTTGCCCAAACGCCGTTGGTTTGCGGCCAAGGACAAGGCGATCGACAACGTCCACATCGCCTATGCCGTGCGATTTGGCGACGCGGCCCATCCCGTATTGCTCAGCGAAATTGAAGTCACTGCCGGCGACCATCAGGGCCGCTATCAGTTGCCTTTCGGTCTGTTGGCTGAAGACGATATCAGCAGTGCCTTGCCTCAACAGCTGGCACTGGCCCGCGTGCGTCGCGGGCGCCAGGTCGGATTGATCACCGATGCCTTCACGCTGGAGACCTTTATTCGAGCGGTCATTCAGGGCATGCAGGCGCAGACAGTGCTGAACAGCAGCGAAGGCGAGTTGCGTTTCGAGCGCACGGCATTGCTGGAACCGCTGGGTCTGGGTACCGAACCTGAAGTGCGCTATCTGTCGGCCGAGCAGTCCAACAGCTCGGTGGTGGTGGGCGGCAGCCTGGTGTTGAAAATGATCCGTAAAGTCACCGCGGGTGTTCACCCTGAGCTGGAAATGGGTGCTTACCTAACGAATGCGGGCTACAAACACATTTCGCCGTTGCTGGGCTCGGTGGTGAGGGTTGGCGCTGATGGCGAGCCCAATCTGTTGATGATTGCCCAGGGTTACCTGAGCAATCAGGGCGATGCCTGGGAATGGACCCAGAACAATCTGGAACGCGCCGTGCGCGATGAGATGGCCCACGGTGTTTCAGGGCAGGAACAGCATTACAACGCGCTACTGGAGCTGGCTGATTTCTCCCGTAACCTGGGCAAACGCCTCGGCGAAATGCATCAGGTGCTGGCGGCCAGGACCGATAACATTGACTTCACTGCCGAAGTCACCTCGGTGAAGGAAAGCCAGGCTTCGGGTAAAAGCGTGGCGGCCCAGATCGAACGGGCCTTGCAGTATCTGGAGCAACAAAAATCGCATCTGGAGGCGGTTGATCAAAAACTGGTCAACGACCTGCTGGCCAAGCGCAAGCAGATCCTGAGCCACGTGCAGACGCTGGCCAAGCGCTCAGTAGGCGGCTTGCGTATTCGGGTGCACGGCGACCTGCACCTCGGGCAAGTCCTGGTGGTCAAGGGTGATGCCTATCTGATTGATTTTGAAGGTGAACCTGCCCGGCCGATGCATGAGCGACGTGCCAAGCACAGCCCGTATAAAGATGTCAGTGGCGTGCTGCGTTCGTTTGATTATGCGGCGGCCATGGCTGTGCGCAGCGCGCAAAGTGTCGATACCTCGCCGGAAGCTGGCGTAGCGCGCCGTCGTGTCGCGCAGACGTATTTGAGCCAGGCCCGTGAAGCGTTCATCGATGGCTATCGCTCGACAACGACGCAACTGGCCCATGCCTGGAAAGACGCCAAGGGTGAAAGTGCAGCGCTTGAATTGTTCACCCTTGAAAAAACCGCTTATGAAGTAGTCTACGAAGCTGAAAACCGCCCGACCTGGTTGTCGGTGCCGTTGCAAGGCTTGCGTGGGCTGCTGAACCTGTCTGATGGAGAGTCTTAATGAATGCGCCTGATAAAACTGGCGCGGGCCCCCAGTTGATGCCCGCTGCTGCGGACATGGATGCATTGATCCGTGCCGAACACCGTGATCCGTTTTCCGTCCTCGGCCCCCATGACGATGGCGCCAATGGCCAGATCATTCGGGCCTACCTGCCGGACGCACTGAGCGTCAGCGTGTTGGCCCGCGATGGCGAGCGTGAATTAGGCCCGCTGGAAATGAGCGAGGTGCCGGGATTTTTCGTCGGACACTTCCCCGAGGCCCAGCCCTATCTGTTGAAAATCAATTGGGCTGGCGGCGAGCAGATCACTGAAGACCCTTACAGCTTCGGCCCGCTGCTGGGCGAAATGGACCTCTATCTGTTTGCCGAAGGCAATCACCGAGACCTGAGCAGCTGTCTGGGTGCGCAGGTCAAGAATGTCGACGGCATCGATGGCGTGCGCTTCTCCGTCTGGGCACCCAATGCACGACGTGTTTCGGTGGTGGGCGGCTTCAACAATTGGGACGGACGTCGGCATCCCATGCGCCTGCGTCATCCTACCGGTGTCTGGGAAGTGTTCGTCCCGCGCCTGCAGCCAGGCGAGGTCTATAAATACGAGATCCTCGGTGCGCATGGCATCTTGCCGCTTAAAGCCGACCCCATGGCTCTGGCGACCACCCTGCCACCCGACACGGCTTCGAAAGTTGCCGCGCCGCTGCAGTTCAATTGGCAGGACGATGCCTGGCTGGCCTCACGTGCGGACCGCCATGCGGCCAATGCGCCCTTGTCGATCTATGAGCTGCACGCCGGCTCGTGGCAGAAAGACCAGAATGAAGAAGGCGAGTGGCGACAGTACACCTGGCACGAACTGGGCGAGCGCCTGATTCCTTACGTCAAGGAGCTGGGTTTCACCCACATCGAACTGATGCCCATCATGGAACATCCGTTCGGCGGCTCATGGGGCTATCAGTTGCTGGCGCAATTTGCGCCGACCGCGCGCTACGGCTCGCCGGAAGACTTCGCGGCGTTCGTCGATGCCTGTCACCAGGCGGAAATCGGCGTCATCCTTGACTGGGTGCCCGCGCATTTCCCGACCGATACCCATGGCTTGGCCCAATTCGATGGCACCGCGCTGTACGAATACGCCAACCCTCAGGAAGGTTTCCATCAAGACTGGGACACGCTGATCTACAACCTGGGCCGTACCGAAGTGCATGGTTTCATGCTGGCTTCCGGGCTGCACTGGCTCAAGCACTTCCACGTTGACGGCCTGCGCGTGGATGCGGTCGCCTCCATGCTGTATCGCGACTATTCGCGTAAAGCCGGTGAGTGGGTGCCGAACCGTTTCGGCGGTCGCGAGAACCTGGAGGCTATCGATTTCCTGCGTCACCTTAATGACGTGGTCAATCTTGAGGTTCCGGGCGCACTGGTGATCGCCGAGGAATCCACCGCATGGCCCGGCGTGAGCCAGACCACGCAGCAGGGCGGGCTCGGCTTCTCGTACAAATGGAACATGGGCTGGATGCACGACACCCTGCACTACATGCAGCAGGACCCGATCCATCGCGCCCATCACCATAGCGAGCTGAGTTTTGGCCTGATGTACGCGTGGTCGGAAAAATTCATCCTGCCGATTTCCCATGATGAAGTGGTGCACGGCAAGCATTCCCTGATCGACAAGATGCCTGGGGACCGTTGGCAGAAATTCGCCAATTTGCGGGCCTATCTGGCCTTCATGTGGACCCATCCGGGCAAAAAACTATTGTTCATGGGCTGCGAGTTCGGTCAGTGGCGTGAGTGGAATCACGACGAACAGCTGGACTGGTACCTGCTGCAATACGCAGAGCACATTGGCGTGAAGACGCTGGTGAGCGACCTGAACCGCATTTATCGCCAGGAAAAAGCGCTTCACGAACGCGATACCGAACCGATGGGCTTCCAGTGGCTGATTGGTGATGACGCTGCCAACAGCGTGTTCGCCTGGCTGCGCTGGAGCAAGGAAGGGGAACCGCTGCTGGTGGTTGCCAACCTGACGCCGGTACCGCGAGTGAACTACCGTGTTGGCGTACCCTTTGCGGGCAAGTGGAGCGAGTTGCTTAATAGTGATGCCGAAACCTATGCCGGTTCCAACTTCGGCAATGGTGGTGCGGTGCAAACCCAAGATAGCAAAAGCCATGGCATGCCAGCTTCGCTGGAACTGAACCTGCCGCCCCTGGCAGTGCTGATCCTCAAGCCTTACGCTGAGTGATCCCTGCAATGCGGCGCCCTGAATTGGCGCCGCGTTGCTGCTCTGGCCATATCTCGTTCACCAACTGATCCGAACCCCCAGATTGCCCATCAGACCGTCCAGATGGTTGTCGTCAACGGACGACTACAGATGGACCTCTACGGTCAGGGGCAGGTGATCGGAAAGGTGGCTCCAGGGTCTGTTGCCCAGGATCTGCGGCCGGTGGCTGGTGGCATTGCGCAGATAAACGCGGTCAAGACGCAGCAACGGGAAGCGGGCAGGGTACGTTTTGGCGAGCGCGCCGTGGTGCCGCTCGAAGACTTCATGCAAATAGTCGTGACGCGACAACGTGGCGTTGCCGCGCAACTGCCAGTCGTTGAAATCCCCAGCGATAATTACCGGTGCATGGCTGGGTATCGAATCCAGCAGTTTGCCCAATAGCTCCAGCTGCAACTGGCGATGACTTTCCAGCAGGCTCAAATGTACGCAGATGGCATGGACTTCGTCATGCCCCGGCACCTGCAATACACAATGGAGAAGGCCGCGGCGTTCCGGGCCGGTGATGGAAATGTCGAGGTTGCGGTGGCTCAGGATCGGGTATTTGGAGAGCAGGGCGTTGCCGTGATGGCCGTCCGGATAAACCGCATTTTGTCCGTAGGCAAAGTCGCTCCACATGCTGTCGGCGAGGAACTCGTAATGCGAGGTGATCGGCCAGTCATGATGACGCGACGCATGGCCGTCGTGGCTGCCTAGCACTTCTTGCAAAAACACGATATCGGCGCCCGTGCTGCGCACCGCTTCCCGGAGCTCCGGAAGGATGAAGCGTCGATTGAAAGCAGTGAATCCCTTATGGGTATTGACGGTCAGGACACGTAGCCTGTGGACGTCCGGCCTGTTGCTCATGTCCACTTCAGTGCCATTCATACCAGCTGGATCAGGGGGCACACGAACGCTCCTAAGTACGGCAAATGTCTAAATGGGACTGATGCGTAAGCGGGCAGTTCATCTTTTCTGGTCCACGAATCCTGCTCAGGTTCTCGGTCGGCGAGACAGCATGACAGTGAGCATCAGGCCGCCAATGGACAGTAAGGACGCGAAGAAAAAGATCGATGCGTAGCCCATACCCAGGGCGATGGCGCCCATGACCGGCCCGGCAATCGCCAGTGCCAGGTCAAAGAACACCGCATAGGCGCTCAGGCCCGCGCTGCGGCTGGACATGGGGACTTGCTTGATGGCTTCGACGCCCAGGGCCGGATAGACCAGAGACAACCCAAGCCCGGTCAACCCTGCACCCGCCAAGGCAAAGCCAGTGTTGGGCGAAATCCACAACAGCACCAGGCCGAGCGTTTCTATGCCCATGCACACAATGGCCGACGTGTAGCCGCCCAGCCGGTTGATCGCGCCGATGAACAGCAAGCGGGCGAGAATGAAACAGACCCCGAACACACTCAGGCAATAGGCGGCGCCTTCCCAGCCGCGGCTGACGTAAAACAGGGTAATGAAGGTGGTCATGGTGCCGTAGCCGATAGACGCCAGGGTCAGGCTTACACCGTAGGGCGCGATGCGGCCGAACACTGACCAAAAAGGCAGGCGCTCACCCTTGATGACCGGTATCGAAGGCTTCTTGCGGATGATTGCCAAGGCCACCACGGCCATGGCCGTCAAGGCGATACCCAGACTGAAAAAACCCAGCTCGCGGGTCATCACATAACCCAGGGGCGCACCGATGGCGATTGCCCCGTATGAGGCGATGCCATTCCAGGAAATAGCCCGCGCCGTGTGTTCTGGCCCTACCTTACCGATGCACCAGCTGATACTGCCCACGCCGATCAGGCCTTGAGACACACCGATGAACAGGCGCGCCACGATCAAAATGGTCAGGCTCCATAACGGCACGCTCTCCAGAAGCGTGGCCATCGCCGTCAGCACACCACTGATGGCAATCCCGGACATGCCGTAGACAATCGCCAGCTTGGTGCCAATGGTGTCGCAGACCCGACCGGCCAGCGGGCGGCTGAGCAAGGTGGCCAGGTATTGCGAGCCAATCGTCAGACCTGCGATGACTGCGCTGAATCCCAACTGGTCATGCACATAGCCGGGCAGCACCGCAATGGGCAAGCCGATGCACAGGAACGCAATGAAGGTGTAGAGCACGATGGAGACGATCTGCAACGTGATCGTCATAGAGCTTGTTTCGACAGGCGGCGGGGGCGTGAAGGCGGAGGACATGGGCTCGTTCGCTGGCAAGCGTTAGGGAGTGGCACATCATGGCCCGAGAATTCGGGAAATGAAAGCAGGCTAACGATGTAGGTTATTTTTATGTAAACAAATATTGCCGTCATTGCTAAGCAGTCATAGGATGACTGACCACAACCATAAAAATAAAGGAACTCTCGTGAGTAAACCCCTTCTTCTGGCCGCTGCGGTGGCATGCGGTCTCAGCTTGCAGGTTCACGCTGCAACTTTCGCCTACATCTCCAGCCCTGGCGACGGCTTTATCTCCCAATACGGCCTTGACGAAAAAACCGGCGCGCTCAACCTGATCGAGCAGACCCCGGCGGGAAGTCAGGTCAATCCCATGGCGCTGACCCCGGACGGCAAAGTCTTGTTCGCGGCATTGCGCGTCAAGCCCTATCAAGTCGTGGGGTTCAGTATCGATCCCATGACGGGGCACTTGAGCCAGATATCCAAGGGGCCGCTGGCCGAAAGCCTGGCTTACCTGTCGACCGACCGCGCCGGGCGTTTCCTGCTGGGCGCTTCTTACGGGGGGGATTTGCTTAGCGTGCAGGCTATCGATGAACATCATCAGCCTTCAGACAACATCCAGACGATCAAGACTGGCCCCCACGCACACTCTGTGCGTACTGACCCGAGCAACCGTTTTGCCTACGCCGGCAATCTGGGGACTGACCGCGTCTTGCAGTTCCGCCTGGACACCGTGAACGGCACACTTGTCCCGATTGGCGACGGTTATGTCAGTGTTCCGGCCAAGACCGGGCCGAGGCATTTGGCGTTTTCGGCAGACGGCAAGTATGTGTATGTCGTGGGCGAAATGAGCGGGACTGTAACGGCTTTTTCCATTGATCAGCAAAGTGGGGCTTTGACTCAGATTTCTTCCGTCAATGGCATACCGGAGCGCTTGAACCTGGTTCATGGTGAAGTGCGCGATGCCAGCAACAATGATTTGAAGGACGATCCAACACCCCGTATCTGGGCTGCCGACCTGCGTCTTTCGCCCGACGGTAAGCTATTGCTCATGACCGAACGCACTACCAGTTCGGTATCGGCTTTTTCAGTGGATTCGGCCAACGGCGCATTGACGTTTCTGGGTAATTATCCGGTCGAGGAAAAGCAACCGCGCAACATCGCGTTCTCGCCAAACGGCCAGTGGCTACTGGTCACCGGTGAAAAAGCGGAAAAGGTCGGCGCTTATGCCATTGGCGGCGACGGCGCCTTGAAACGGGTCAGCGAAGCGCCTTCAGGCAAGGGCGCATTGTGGATCGAGGTTCTGGGGCAAACCGCCGAATAAACAGCGGACCTGAATGCAAAAGCCCCGTCACACTGGACGGGGCTTTGCGCACTGCCTACAACATCCCGCTCAGTTAGAACACCACGCCTTGGCTGCGCAGGTAATCGTCGTAAGTCCCGCTGAAATCGACCACGCCGCTTGGGCTCAGCTCGATGATGCGGGTGGCCAGGGAGGAAACGAACTCACGGTCGTGGCTGACAAAGATCAGCGTGCCCGGATAGTTTTCCAGCGCCAGGTTCAGCGCCTCGATGGATTCCATGTCCAAGTGGTTAGTCGGTTCGTCCATGATCAGCACGTTCGGCTTTTGCAGGATTAGCTTGCCAAACAGCATGCGGCCCTGCTCACCACCGGAAATCACCTTGACCGACTTCAGGATGTCATCGTTGGAGAACAGCATGCGGCCCAGTGTGCCGCGAACGATTTGCTCGCCGCCTTGGGTCCAGCGGCCCATCCAGTCGAACAGGTTGGATTCGTCTTCGAAGTCCGAAGCGTGATCCTGAGCGTAATAGCCCAGCTCAGCCGCATCAGTCCATTTGACCGTACCCGCATCCGGCGACAGCTCGTTGACCAGGGTGCGCAGCAGCGTGGTTTTACCAATGCCGTTCGGGCCGATGATCGCGACGCGCTCGCCAGCTTCAACGGTGAAGCTGAAGTCTTTGAACAAGGGCTTGCCATCGAAGCCTTTGGCCATGCGCTCAACGATGACCGCCTGACGGTGCAGCTTTTTGGTCTGCTCGAAACGAATGAACGGGCTGACTCGGCTGGAAGGCTTGACCTCGGCCAGCTGGATCTTGTCGATCTGCTTGGCCCGGGAACTGGCCTGCTTGGATTTGGAAGCGTTAGCCGAAAAGCGGCTGACGAATGACTGCAATTCGTTGATCTGAGCTTTCTTCTTGGCGTTGTCCGACAGCAACTGTTCGCGGGACTGGGTCGCCACGGTCATGTATTCGTCATAGTTGCCCGGGAACAGACGCAGCTCGCCGTAATCCAGGTCGGCCATGTGGGTGCAGACACTGTTCAGGAAGTGACGGTCGTGGGAGATGATGATCATCAGGCTGCTGCGCTGGGTCAGGATGTTTTCCAGCCAGCGAATCGTATTGATGTCCAAGTGGTTGGTCGGTTCATCGAGCAACAGTACTTCAGGGTCGGAGAACAGCGCCTGAGCCAGCAGGACGCGTAGTTTCCAGCCCGGAGACACTTCACTCATCGGACCACTGTGTTGCTCGATGCCGATACCCAGACCCAGCAGCAGCTCACCGGCGCGGGATTCGGCGGTGTAGCCGTCCATTTCCGCGAACTCGGTTTCCAGTTCCGCAACGGCCATGCCGTCGTCTTCAGTCATTTCCGGCAGCGAATAGATGCGATCGCGCTCGGCCTTGACCTTCCACAGCTCCTCGTGACCCATGATCACGGTATCGAGTACGGAAAACTCTTCATAAGCGAACTGGTCCTGGCGCAACTTACCCAGACGCACGTTCGGCTCCAGCATCACCTGCCCACCCGAAGGCTCCAGGTCACCGCCGAGGATCTTCATGAAGGTGGATTTACCGCAGCCGTTGGCGCCGATCAGGCCATAACGGTTACCAGCGCCGAACTTGACCGAAACGTTCTCGAACAAGGGTTTAGCGCCGAACTGCATCGTGATGTTTGCTGTGGAGATCAATTACCTTACCTTCAATGACGTGGAGTTGGCTGAATACAGCCGATACCGATTTGATACCCGTTTCCGTCTTTGCTCAGGGCATTCTGACCCGAGTCTGAGGCCTTTCTTTGGGCCAAATCTATTCAGCAATCGGCCATCGAATGGCTGACTGCGGAAAATGAATGCGGGATTCATGCCGAATTTGGCGCGCATTGTCGCACAGACTCGATGGCAGTCATATGCCGCGTGACGGTGGATCATCCAAGTGGTTTGGCCGGCCCATCCTGCGGCTGTCGGGGACCATTAAAAAAACGCTCATGGAACTACGTGTTACGGCTATAGCCTCATGACTACCTGTCACCGAAAAGAGGAACCACCGATGAGTGAGCACAAGAAAGACACGCCAAAGGATTCATCCCGGCCGACCCCGAAGCAAACCCCTCCAGCGCATTCAACCCCTGAAGAGAAAGAGCGGCTCAAGGATTTCAATAAAGACGGCATTCCGCCCGGCGTTTATTGAGTCACCGTCATGGGTGGAACTGCTGATCTTGCGCGCAGGTCTAGTGCATATCGCTTCCACCCTTCGGAAGCCCTTCTGGAGTAGCTGCATTGAATATTTTCGAAGCTTTGCGTGAAAGTCATGAACGGCAGCGTGGTTACGCAGAGACTCTGGTCAAGACCAGCGGCGACAGCCAGGAACGCGTGGAGGCTTACAAGCAGCTCAAGGCCGAGCTTCAGGCTCATGAAACCGCTGAAGAGCGCTTCTTTTATATTCCGCTGATGGCCCACGACAGCGGCGTCGACCTCAGCCGGCATGCCATTTCCGAGCACCATGAAATGGACGAGATGATGGAAGAACTCGATGAAACCGAGATGTCCAGCCCGAGCTGGCTGGCCACGGCCAAAAAGCTTTCCGAGAAAGTGCATCACCATTTGAAGGAAGAGGAGCAGAAATTCTTTCAGATGGCGGGCAAGATTCTGGATGACAAACAGAAAGAATCGCTGGCCGGTCAGTACGTCAAGGAATATGAAGAGCAGCTTGCTGATGCCTGACAGGGTCAGGACCGGTGCGCCGCTCAGCGATCGAGCAGACCTTCGCGTGTAGAATCGTTTTTTTTACCTTCAAGGAATGCCATGAAGCTGTTGATTGGGGCTGTCGCGGCGGTGCTGCTGGCTGGATGTACGTCGCCGAGTAATCAAGCCCGTGCTGTCGGGCCTTATAAGGTGTATTCGTCGCAGAAGGTCGCGAACGTTGTCGCTCAATGCGTTGAATATGCCTGGCAGGACGAAGCGATGGTGGGGCCTGAGGCTCAAGCCTTCATGCGTTCCAGCGCAGATGGCTTTACGGTGTATACGACAGGCGCGGAATATTTCGTCGACGTCAAAGCTCAGGGTGGCAAGACTTCGCTGAGTTATTACGCGGCACCGGACACCATGCCGGCTGATCGTCGCGGCGCGGCATTGGCCACCTGTCTGTAGCGTTGTGTCTCTTGTAGGCAGCCTAAAAAATGGCCCGGATGATTCCGGGCCATTTTCATTTGCAAACCTGTTAGTTGTCGTCAGAGCCCGACGCCCCACCACCGGTGCCATTGGCGCCATTCTTGTTGGGGCCGCCAGTTTTGCCAGCGCTGCTGCCGGTATTGCCGCCATCCACTGATTTACCCGCGCCTGTTCCTGTGCCGCGGCCATAGGCATCGGCATCTTTGCTGCTGGTAGGCGCGCTGGGGTGAGTTCCTGGCGGCATGGCTGAACCGCTCTGAGTGGCGCCGCCGGTTTCAGGTGTGGCTGGCCCGGTATTCGACTCACCTGATGCCGCAAAGGCGGTCATGCAAGAGATGGAAAGCAGGCCGGTCAAAACAAGGCCAGTCATCGTTGACTTGATCATGGGTACGTCTCCTGGTTATGAGCGTTACCTGATATTGGTCAACGTACCCGCTTCAAGGGTGCCGTCGGTTGCGACGAACGGTCATCGAGCGCTTCAGGCATCAAGGCTTCATGGCGTGCAGCTCACAGTATTGCGCCCATTCCATGCCCGCCATTTCTGCAACTTCCCTGTGTACCTCACGACGTTGAGTCTCGAATTCTTCCGCCGATTGAGCCGTCAGTTGCAGGGTCAGCTCCCATGCAAAAAAACCCAGGCGTTGAGCTTCTTCTTCGAAGGCCTCGTGCAAGCGTTCTTCGCGATATTGCTGCTGGGTCACACCGGCGGCCTGGGCGGCGAGGGGATTGAGGTGATCGAGTTCATCCTGAAGCGTTGGATGAGCGGCGAGGAATCTGGCCAGGGCTATTTGATGAGGATGTTCGGTTTGAGTCATGCACGCTCCAGTAAGGGATGAGTCGAAAAAGCCGGGGAATATGGCGGCTACCTCCTGTGGCGAAGTCGGCTGCGCATTTGTGGCGCACCGCGCACTCCATTGAGGCTTGGCTACCCGGCATGTAGCCAACAGTAGCAAACCGGTCCCGCATGGTATCTGCATCCTGCCGGTTGTTCACGAAGCTATCTCTATGTTCCCCATGGAGTTTATCTACCGATGTTTTTACGTCTCCAGCCGTGGCACACTTCCTGCTCTCCATTCCGTTGTTACATACATAGTTCCGCTGTAGCGGAACAAACTCATTCTGGGTGGAGTTCATGTCATGGGTAGCGGACCTTCTTGTTTGAAAGCGTGTACGTATGCGGTAACGATGTTCGCGGCGTTGGCCGGTTCGGCACAGGCGGCGGATGCAAGCAAACTGGACAACGTGCTGCAGCGCGGCAAGCTGGTTGTAGGCACGGGCAGCACGAACGCGCCGTGGCACTTCCAGGGCGCGGACGGGAAATTGCAGGGCTTTGACATCGATATCGGTCGAATCATCGCCAAGGGATTGTTCAATGACCCAAGCAAAGTGGAATTCGTCGTTCAATCTTCTGACGCCCGAATACCCAACCTGCTCACTGACAAAGTCGATATCAGCTGCCAGTTCATCACCGTTACCGCCAGCCGCGCCCAGCAAGTGGCCTTTACCTTGCCGTACTACCGCGAAGGCGTGGCGCTGCTGCTGCCGGCCAACAGCAAGTACAAGGAAATTGACGACCTGAAATCTGCAGGCACTGACGTGATCGTTGCCGTATTGCAGAACGTGTATGCCGAGGAACTGGTGCATCAGGCATTGCCCCAAGCCAAGGTCGACCAGTACGACAGCGTCGACTTGATGTATCAGGCAATTAATTCCGGACGCGCCGATGCAGCCGCCACGGATCAGTCGTCCGTCAAATACCTGATGGTGCAGAACCCCGGTCGTTATCGTTCACCGGCCTTCGCCTGGAGCCCGCAAACCTACGCCTGTGCGGTCAAGCGCGGCGACCAGGACTGGCTGAACTTCGTCAATACCGCCTTGCATGAGGCCATGACTGGCGTGGAATTCCCCACTTACGCGGCGTCCTTCAAGCAATGGTTCGGCGTGGACCTGCCGACACCGGCAATTGGTTTCCCCATGGAATACAAGTAATCCGACCTGACTGACGGGGCAGGGATGACAAGGCTGTCGTCCCGCCCCAGGTATTGCTGACCATGAACTATCAATTGAATTTCGCCGCAGTCTGGCGCGACTTTCCCAGCTTGCTGGCGGGTCTGGGGCTGGGGCTCGAACTGGCTCTGGTTTCTATCGCCATCGGTTGCGTGATTGGCCTGATGACGGCGTTTGCTCTGCTGTCCCGGCACCGCGCACTGCGGTTTGTGGCGTCGGTGTATGTGACAGTGATCCGCAACACGCCGATTCTGGTGTTGATCCTGTTGATCTATTTTGCGCTACCGGGCTTGGGCATTCGTCTGGACAAGCTGGCGTCGTTCATCGTGACGCTGTCGTTGTATGCCGGCGCTTACCTGACCGAAGTCTTCCGCGCCGGGCTGTTGAGTATTCATAAAGGCCAGCGTGAAGCCGGATTGGCCATCGGTCTGGGGGAATGGCAGGTCAGGGCCTACATCATCGTGCCGGTCATGCTGCGCAACGTGTTGCCGGCCCTGTCCAACAATTTCATTTCCTTGTTCAAGGACACGTCCCTGGCGGCCGCCATCGCGGTGCCGGAGCTGACGTATTACGCACGCAAGATCAATGTCGAGAGCTATCGGGTGATTGAAACCTGGCTGGTGACGACCGGGTTGTATGTAGTGGCCTGCTACGTCATCGCCATGCTCTTGCGCCATCTCGAACAACGCTTGGCTATTCGCCGCTAGGAGGCCTGACCATGTACGAACAACCCTCTTGGCTGCACGAACTGTGGATCGCCCGGGAAACCCTGTGGGCGGGATTTCTGACCAGTGTCCAGTGTTCGGCGCTGGCCATTGTCTGCGGCACGTTGATCGGCGTATTTGCCGGGCTGGTCCTGACTTACGGCACGTTGTGGGCACGGCTGCCGTTCCGGGTTTACGTCGATCTGATTCGCGGTACTCCGGTTTTCGTGTTGGTGCTGGCGGTGTTTTACATGGCTCCCGCGCTGGGTTGGCCTATCAGTGCGTTTCAAGCCGGCGCGTTGGGTCTGACACTGTTCTGCGGCTCCCACGTTGCGGAAATCGTGCGCGGTGCGTTGCAGGCCATTGCCCAAGGCCAGCTGGAGGCCGGCAAGGCCATCGGCCTGACCTTTCGCCAGTCCCTGATGTACGTGTTGTTGCCACAGGCGTTGCGGCAGATCCTGCCCACCTGGGTCAACTCTTCCACCGAGATCGTCAAGGCCTCGACGCTGCTTTCGGTGATCGGTGTGGCCGAATTGCTGTTGAGTACTCAACAGGTGATCGCCCGGACCTTCATGACGCTGGAGTTCTATCTGTTCGCCGGTTTTCTCTTCTTTGTCATCAACTACGCCATTGAGCTTCTCGGGCGCCAAATCGAAAAACGGGTGGCCTTGCCATGACACAGACTCAAGCCGTGATCAACGAGCCAGCGTTGCTGAGCATTGAAGGCCTGCACAAATCCTACGGCGCCGTCGAGGTGCTCAAGGGGGTCGATCTGCGCCTGCAAAAGGGCAATGTGGTGACGCTGATCGGCTCCAGCGGCTCGGGCAAGACCACCTTGCTGCGCTGCGTGAACCTGCTTGAAGAGTTTCAGGGCGGCCACATTCGCCTCGAAGGCCAGGACATCGGCTACAGCGACATCGACGGCAAGCGCGTGCGTCATCCAGAAAAAGTCATCGCCAGCCATCGGGCGATGACGGGCATGGCGTTCCAGCAATTCAACCTTTTTCCTCATTTGAGCGCGCTGCAGAATGTGACGTTGGGCTTGCTCAAAGTCAAAAAACTGCCCAAGGATCAAGCGGTCGCTCTCGCCGAAAAGTGGCTGGACCGGGTTGGCCTGCTGGAACGGCGCAATCACTTTCCCGGGCAGCTTTCCGGCGGTCAGCAACAGCGCGTGGCTATTGCCCGCGCCATTGCCATGAATCCCAGTCTGATGCTGTTCGACGAAGTCACCTCGGCACTGGACCCGGAGCTGGTGGGCGAAGTGCTGAGCGTTATCAAGGGCCTGGCCGAAGACGGCATGACCATGTTGCTGGTGACCCATGAAATGCGCTTCGCGTATGAAGTCTCGGATCAGATCGTGTTCATGAATCAGGGTCGTATCGAGGAACAAGGTCCGCCCAAAGAGTTGTTCGAGCGGCCCCAGTCGGCCCGCCTGGGCGAGTTCTTGAAAAACATTCGTTTTTGAGCGTTAACCATTTTTAACAGGAGAAACACCATGAGTATCACTCGTTACGGCGCAGGTAGCGTTGCCGGCGGCGGTCAGCCTCGTCCTTTTGCCCGTGCCGTTGAAGCCGATGGCTGGCTGCATGTGTCCGGTCAGGTTCCGGCGCAGGATGGCGAAATCATAGTGGGTGGCATCATCGAGCAGACCCGCAAGACCATGGACAACCTGGTGGCCATTCTGACCGAAGCCGGGTATGGGCTGGAGGATGTGGTGCGGGTGGGGGTCTGGCTCGCAGATCCACGGGATTTCTGGAGTTTCAACAAAGTGTTTGGCGAATACTTCTCCCCTGAGCACGCCCCGGCTCGCGCCTGCGTGCAAGCGAGCATGATGGTGGACTGCAAGGTCGAGATCGATTGCATTGCCTACAAACGCAAATAGATCCTCAGGCCGACCTGTCGGCTGCCGCGGCGCTTGCAGGTTGCGGCGCGTCCCTTGAGACTGATTCACCTTTATTACGCTTGATTGCATCAGGAACACGCGGAACATGACTGACGACACCATCAAACGCAGGGCCCGCGGTCTGGACCGGGCGTTCGATATTCTCGATTTCCTCAAGGAAAAGGGCACGCCCTTGCGCCCCAACGAGATAGCCAGCGGCATTGGTAGTCCGAAATCGACAGTTTACGAGCTAGTCGCCTCCTTGCTGGAACGACGGATTCTCGAAACCGTCGGTAAGAACGGGCATGTCTTCCTTGGGCGCCAGTTGTATTTCCTGGGTCAAGCACACCTGCGCCATTTCGACTTCACCCGTGAGGCGCAGGTCTGCCTGACGGACATTGTCAGACAGACCCACGAAACGGCGCAGATGTGCCTGCTCAATGGCCGTAAATACACGGTTGCCTTGATGCAGGAAGGCGAACGGCATTTTCGAATCTCGTCCGACATTGGCGAAAATGCGCCGATTCCGTGGACCGCTTCAGGGCGCTTGCTGCTCTGTCATCTGAGCGATCAGGAGATTGCCGATCTGATTGATCCTGATGATTTCATCCTGCCCGACGGCGAGCGTCTGCCCATGGATCGGTTTCTGGCCGAGATTCGCCAGGCCGGGCTGGAGGGCTTCTTTTCCTTCGACAGTGTCGCCGACACCTTTACCCATTGCTTTGCCGCGCCGGTGAAGGACGCGAAAGGTGTGTGCATCGCAACCCTGTGCATCGTCGCGCCTCGGGCCGACGCTCAGAATAATTACAACGACTATCGTCGAGTGCTGATGGCCAGTGCCAATGGCCTCGCTCGGCGAATCAACGAATAAAACGCTGGAGGCATTCATGGCTATTGCAGTGGTAGAAAAGGGCGCCGCGGCGCCGGGCGATCATCTGGTGCGGGACGTCAGCCTGCCTGCGCTGGTCATCCACCGCGAGGCGCTGGACCACAATATTCGCTGGATGCAGGCATTCGTCAGCAACAGTGGCGCGGAACTGGCACCCCATGGCAAGACCAGCATGGTGCCGGCCCTGTTTCGACGCCAGTTGGAAGAGGGCGCCTGGGGCATGACCTTGGCCACCGCCGTGCAGACCCATGCGGCTTACGCTCATGGCGTGCGTCGGATCTTGATGGCCAATCAACTGGTGGGCACGCCTAACATGGCGTTGATCGCCGACCTGTTGGCCGATTCGATGTTCGACTTCCACTGCATGGTCGATCACCCGGATAACGTCGCGGCCTTGGGCGAGTTTTTTGCTTCCCGTGGTCTGCGCCTGAACGTGATGATCGAATACGGCGTGCCCGGCGGACGTTGCGGCTGTCGCACCGAGCAGGAAGTATTGAATCTCGCCGATGCCATCGCAGCGCAACCGGCCCTGGCGCTGACTGGCATCGAAGGTTACGAAGGCGTTATTCACGGTGACAGGGCGGTCAGCGATATCCGAGCGTTTGCAGCGTCTTTGGTGCGATTGGCGGTGCAGCTGCAGGACCGAGGAGCCTTTGCGCTTGACCGCCCGATTGTCACGGCGTCCGGCTCGGCCTGGTACGACTTGATTGCCGAAGCCTTCGACGAACGCCAGGTGCGCGAACGCTTTCTGGGCGTATTGCGTCCTGGCAGCTATGTGGTGCACGACCACGGTATTTATAAAGAGGCGCAATGCTGCGTACTGGATCGTCGCAGCGAATTGACCGAAGGGCTGCGGCCGGCGCTGGAAGTTTGGGCCCATGTTCAATCCTTGCCTGAGCCTGGCTTCGCAGTTATCGCCATGGGCAAGCGTGACGTGGCGTTCGATGCGGGGCTGCCCAATCCGGTTCGGCGTTACAAAGCGGGCCAGTTGCCCGCGACAGGGGATGATGTCAGCGCCTGCAAGGTGACCGCCGTGATGGATCAACATGCGTTCATGACCATCGCGCCGGGGTGCGAATTAAAGGTGGGCGATATCGTCTCTTTCGGCACCTCTCATCCATGCCTGACGTTTGATAAATGGCGTACCGGTTGTCTGGTGGACGAACAACTGCACGTCATCGAAACCTTCGACACCTGCTTCTGATGGCCGGGAGAATCTGAATATGAGCGAACTGGTCAGCCACAGCCATCCGCGCATCGCCTTGATCGGCGAATGCATGATCGAGTTGCAGCAACACACAAACGGCAGTCTCCAGCAGAGCTTCGGCGGCGATACGCTGAACACCGCCGTGTATCTGTCGCGCATGCTGGGGCGAACAGCCCAGGTGGATTACGTCACCGCGCTGGGAGATGACAGCTTCAGCGACGCCATGTGTCGCAGCTGGGAGCAAGAGGGCCTGGGCTTGAGCAAAGTCCAGCGTCTGGCGGGACGGTTGCCTGGCCTGTACTGCATCCAGACGGATGCCAACGGCGAGCGGCGTTTTCTGTACTGGCGTAAGGAGGCGGCGGTGCGGGACTGTTTCAACACGCCGGCAGCCACTGAAATTCTCGGCGAATTGCAGCACTACGACGTTCTCTACCTGAGCGGGATTACCCTGGCGATTTTGGGCGAGGGCGGTCGTGACCATTTGCTGGCAGCGCTAAAGCTTGCCAGGGCGCGGGGCGTTCGGGTGGTGTTCGACAACAACTATCGGCCGCGCCTGTGGGACAGCGTCGAGCAGGCGCGTGAGGCATATCGCGCGTGCATGGCGCATGTCGATCTGGCGCTGCTGACCGAAGACGACGAACAGGCACTTTATGGCTACCTCGACAGCGAAGCGCTGCTCACGGCTTATCGTGAGCTGGGGATCAGCGAGGTGGTGGTCAAGCGCGGCGCTCGAAGTTGTCTGGTGGAATCTAACGGCGAGCGCTTCGACGTCGCTGCACATCCCGTACACAGGGTCATGGATACCACTGCGGCGGGTGATTCATTCAGCGCGGCTTATCTGGCAACGCGATTGCGGGGAGCCAGCCCCGAGGAAGCCGCCAACGCGGGACACCGCCTGGCCAGCCTGGTGATTCAGTACCCCGGTGCCTTGATCCCGGCCAGCGTCATGCCACATCTTTGAGAATTGAGACTGACTCAGTCCCGATAGAAGACCTGTACCAGGTGGTAGCCAAACTTGCTTTTGATCGGCCCGTGCACGATTCGCAGCGGTTTTTTGAAGATGACCTGGTCGATGGCACCAACCATCTGACCGGGCCTGACCTCACCCAGATCGCCGCCGCGTTTGCCGGACGGGCAGGTGGAATGCTTTTTTGCCAGCACATCAAAGGCTTCACCTTTGGCGATACGCACCTTGAGTTGCTCGGCCTCTTCGGCGGTCTTCACCAGAATGTGACGGGCTTGGGCTTTCATGTGACAGATGCCTGAAGAAAAAACGGCGGCCATTATCACACATCAGCGGCGGCAGGATTTGTCAGCCCGATGTTTATTCGCCGGCTCCGATGGCGAGACAGACCGATCAATGATTGCGTCCGACGTTCGGTACGGCCAAGCTACAAGCTTTCAGTTGAAGGGTTGCCAACGTCTTTGTTTGCAGGTGACCCACTTTCATCTCATTAATTCTTGCGCGGTGTTGCTTATGGATTTCCCGGCGTTGTTGAAGATTCTGGCCAGCCAGGATGGGTCGGACCTTTATCTTTCCACCGGTGCGCCGCCGTGCGCCAAGTTCAACGGTGTGCTCAAGCCATTGGGCACCGAAACCCTGAAGCCCGGTGAAATTGCCGCCGTTGCCCAAGGCATCATGGATGCCGAGCAAAAGCTGGAATTCCACCGTGAACTTGAAATGAACCTCGCGGTTTCCATGGCGGGCATCGGTCGGTTCCGGATCAATATTTTCATGCAGCGCAACGAAGTCTCTATCGTCGCGCGCAATATCAAGCTGGACATTCCGCGCTTCGAGGATCTTTTCCTGCCACCGGTGCTGCTTGATGTGGTCATGGAAAAACACGGCCTGGTACTGTTCGTGGGTGGCACGGGTTCGGGCAAGTCCACTTCGCTGGCTGCGCTGATCGATTACCGCAATCGCCACGCCAGCGGCCACATCATTACCATTGAAGATCCGGTGGAATTCATACACCGACACAAAAAATCGATCATCAATCAGCGTGAAGTGGGCGTCGACACGCGCAGTTTTCATTCCGCGTTGAAAAACACCCTGCGTCAGGCGCCTGACGTAATCCTGATTGGTGAAATCCGTGATCGTGAAACCATGGAGCACGCCCTGGCTTTCGCCGATACCGGGCATCTGGCGATTTCCACGCTGCACGCCAACAATGCCAATCAGGCGCTGGACCGCATCATCAATTTTTTTCCGGAGGAACGGCGCCAGCAATTGCTCCACGATCTGGGCAACAACCTCAAGGCCTTCGTGTCTCAGCGGTTGGTCAAGACCACCGACGGCAAGCGACGGGCCGCCGTGGAAGTCATGATGGGCACCCCGACCATTCGCGACCTGATCCAGCGCAACGAGCTCAACGAGCTTAAGGGCATCATGGAAAAGTCAGCAGGCCTGGGTATGCAAACCTTTGATACCGCGCTGTACGAGCTGGCGATTCAGGGCGTGATCAGCGAAGAAGAGGCGCTCAAGCACGCCGACTCACAAAACAACGTGCGCCTGCGGCTCAAACTGCATGGGGAAGGGGGCGTTACCGGGCAGCTCAACACGCCGCCGCCACCCCCCACACCAGCAGCGAGTGTGAAGGTAGCGGATTGGGGGTTGGTCGACGAACAGGGAGAAGACCGGCGCGACAGCTGACTCAGCGCGCCAGCCAGCCACCGTCGACGTTCCAGGCGGCACCGCGTACCTGACTGGCGGCGTCGCTGCACAAGAACAGCACCAGTTCGCCGAGCTGTGAGGGTGTGACGAATTCCAGCGACGGTTGTTTTTCGGCCAGCAGATCATGCCGGGCCTGTTGCGCGTCGCCACTGACCGACGCGCGGTCATCGATCTGCTGCTGCACCAGCGGCGTCAATACCCAGCCGGGACAAATGGCGTTGCAGGTAACGTTGCTGGTCGCCGTTTCCAGGCCCACCACTTTGGTCAGGCCAATGACACCATGTTTGGCGGCGACGTAGGCGGCCTTGCCGGTCGAGCCCACCAGGCCATGCACCGATGCGATATTAACGATCCGCCCCCAGTTTTTGGTGCGCATGCCCCCAAGACACAGGCGAGTGCTGTGAAACACCGAGGACAGGTTGATCGCAATGATCGAATCCCAGCGTTCCACCGGAAAATCCTCCACGGTATCCACGTGTTGTATGCCAGCGTTATTCACCAGAATGTCGACACCGCCAAATTCACGCTCTGCGTAGGCAACCATGTCGGCGATCTGCTCGGGTTTACTGACGTCAGCCGGATGATGGCCCACCTTGCCGCCCCATTGCTCGACCTGAGCGATCACCGCCGTGGCGTCCCCGAATCCGTTGAGTATCAGGTTCGCCCCGGCCTTGGCCAGGCACAGCGCGATACCCAGCCCTATACCGCTGGTCGATCCTGTGACCAGCGCCGTTTTGCCTTGCAGATTCATGATGTCTTCCTCAGACGATGCCCGTGGCGTAGAACGTGCCGATCACGACAAACACGGCCAGGGTCTTGATGATGGTGATACCGAAAATGTCCCGGTAGGCTTCGCGATGGGTGAGACCGGTGACCGCCAGCAAGGTGATCACCGCGCCGTTATGGGGCAGGGTGTCCATGCCGCCGCTGGCCATGGCGGCCACCCGGTGCAGCACTTCCAGCGGGATATTGGCGGCGTGCGCCGCCGTGATGAAACTATCGGACATGGCGGCCAGGGCGATGCTCATGCCACCCGAGGCCGATCCGGTGATCCCGGCAAGCAAGGTCACGGTGATTGCCTCGTTGATCAGCGGATTAGGGATGCCTTTGAGCCAGTCCGCCAATACCAGAAAACCGGGCAGCGATGCGATGACCGCGCCAAAGCCATATTCCGATGCGGTGTTCATGGCCGCCAGCAGGGCGCCACTGACGGCGCTTTTGCTGCCTTCGGCCAGACGACTGCGTATCGCCGCAAAGCCGCAGACCAGCACCATCAGAATACCGACCAGTAGCGCTGCCTCCACTGCCCAGATCGCTGTGATCTTGGCGATTTCAGTCTGGATCGGTGCCGCCATGCCGGGCAGTGCCAAGGTATGCGTCTTGCCATACAGCTGGGGGATCCACCAGGTGAACAGCAAGTTCATCAGCCCCACCAGTAGCAACGGAGACAAGGCGATCAAGGGGTGAGGCAGTTTGATATCCGCCGCTGTTTCCGGTTCGTTACGTAATTCAGTGCCGTACCCTTCACCTGCCTTTTGCGCCTTATTGCGTTGACGCTGGAGATAAAGCATCCCGCTGCAAAACACGAAGATCGTGCCTATCAAGCCCAGCCAGGGCGCTGCCCACGCGGTGGTGTTGAAGAACGTGGAGGGAATGATGTTCTGGATCTGTGGTGTACCGGGCAGGGCGTCCATGGTGAACGAGAACGCGCCCAGGGCGATGGTGGGCGGTATCAGCCGCTTGGGAATATTGCTTTGGCGAAACATTTCCGCAGCGAAGGGGTACACGGCAAATACCACGACAAACAGCGAAACGCCGCCATAGGTCAGCAACGCGCAGACCAGCACGATCACCAGCATCGCCTGGCGTGTGCCGAGTACGCCAATGGCGGCCGCTACGATCGCCCGGGAAAATCCGGACAACTCGATCAGCTTGCCGAACACCGCGCCCAGCAAAAACACGGGGAAGTACAACTTGACGAAACCGACCATTTTGTCCATGAACACCCCGGTAAAAGCGGGCGCCACTGCAGAAGGATCGGTGAGTAACACCGCGCCCATGGCGGCAATGGGGGCAAAGAGGATAACGCTGTAACCACGATACGCAGCAAGCATCAACAGCGCGAGGGCTGCCAAGGCAATGATCACACTCATCGAGTGTCTCCTGGCCTGGAGAGACAGCGAACTCAGAGGCTGCCGAGGGCGCTCTGCAAGGATCGCTGAATCCGGTCGGCATATTGTTATTGTTTTCGGCTGCGGCGGTGCCGCGCTATGGGTATAGCGGATTTCATGCCATACCGCTAAGTGGCTGATTTATATGAGTAAGTTATTGAAAGGCAGGCGCAGACAGCCCGCGCAGTCTCCGAAGAGAGACCGACTTCAGCTAGTGTGCCGACAAAAATGGGCCTGACGGTGCCGCGATTGCGAGGCGCGAAGGCCTTTTGCAGTACATCTCCATATAGAGACATGGTCTGCTTATGGAGACTCGGCAATCCCCAGCGCGGCCATTTTCTTGTACAGGGTCGAGCGACCCAGTCCTAACCGGCTGGCGGCTTCAACCACATTCCCCGAGCAATGCTGCAACGCCTGCTCGATCAGCTGCCGATCAAAGCGCTGTCGCGCCTGGCTGAAGGTTTCGAATGCGGAGGTTTGCGAGGCGTCTGGATGGGCGTGCAGCGGTATCAGCTGACCTATGGCGGCGCGAATATCAGTGGCATTGAGCACCAGTTCGTCGCTGAGCAGCGCCGCCCGCTCAAGTACATTGCGTAATTCCCGGATATTTCCGGGCCAGGCATGCCGCGACAACAAGGCCAAGGCGCTGCTGTCCAGCTCGTGCTGGCTGCGCAGCTCCTCGAGAATCGCCTCGCTCAGTGACGCAAGATCGTCCAGACGTTCACGCAGCGGCGGAACCCGAATGGGCAGCACACTCAAGCGGTAGTAAAGGTCGGCACGAAACTCACCGCGCTTGATCGCCGCTTCCAGATCAATCGAGGTCGCGGCGATCAAACGAATGTCGCTCTGGACTACTTCATTGGAGCCTACGGGTTCGTATTCCTTTTCCTGCAATACCCGAAGCAGTTTGCTTTGCAATGAAAGGGGCATGTCCCCTATTTCATCAAGAAACAAGGTGCCGCCTTGGGCGATTTGCAGTTTCCCAGGTCGTCCCTTGCGATCTGCGCCCGTGAAGGCTCCGGGCGCGGTGCCGAAGAACTCAGCCTCCAGCAGGGTTTCCGGTATCGCTGCGCTGTTAATACTGACAAAGGCTTTGTGTGCTCGCGGTGAAGCGCTGTGAATGGCGTGGGCCAGCAATTCTTTCCCGGTACCGGTTTCCCCCAGCAACAGCACCGGGGAGTCCGCGCCCGCGCTGCGACGGGCTCGTCGCTTGACCTCAAGGCTCGCTGCACTGGTGCCGATGAAGTGGGCAAAACTGTACTTGGCTTGCCGCGCTCGCAGCAGGGAGCGGGTCGATGCCAATTCTTCCTGCATGCTCAGGTAACGCTTGAGCAGGGGGGAAAGGGCGTGCAATTCATCGAACAAAGCAAACCCGATGGCCCCGATCAACTCGCCGGAAACGTCGTGGATAGGCAGGCGCATGACCACCAACGGGTCTTTGGCGGTGTCCATCATATCCAGCAGGATCGGGCGGCCGTTGGTCGCAACCTGGCGCAACAGACTGCCGGGAATGACTTTCTCACAGGGCTGACCCAGCGCGGCGCTTGGGTCCTCAAGGCCGAATCTGCGGGCGTAACGTTCGTTAATCCAGACAATGCGGGCGTCTTTGTCAACGATCACAGTGCCTTCGCTGGACTGCTCGATAATCTCAAACAGCGAACGAATCGCCAGTTGTCGAACCCGCCGATAATCGTTGAGGCTGTCGCTGTTTTTCATAGGGTGTTCCGTTGCTTGTATCCGGCGTCTGGCCGCACAGAATGCCCGTTATTAATTGAAACCAGGGTGCGCCGCTGCCAACAACTCCTTGGTGTAAGGGTGCTGGGGCGCGTCGAATACGTCATGGCTGGCACCACGCTCGACCACTTTTCCGTCCTTGACCACAATCAGGTCATGAGCAAGGGCTCTGACTACCGCAAGGTCATGGCTGATAAACAAGTAAGTCAGGCCATGCTTTTCCTGTAGTTGACGCAATAACGCCACGACTTGTTTCTGTACCGTGCGATCCAGGGCCGAAGTCGGCTCGTCCAACAGGATGAGGGCAGGCTTGAGCACCAACGCCCGGGCGATGGCGATACGCTGGCGCTGTCCTCCGGAAAACTCATGGGGATAGCGATGGCGGCTTTGCGGGTCGATACCCACTTCTTCCAATACCCGAATCACCTCCACCTCGCACTGCACCGGGTCCAGCTCGCTATGAACTTCAAGACCTTCACTGATGATCTGAGCCACTGACATACGCGGGCTGAGACTGCCGTAAGGATCCTGAAAAACGACCTGCATCTGCTTGCGCCAAGGCCGCATTTGCTTCTGATTCAGCCCGTCCAGCGCCTGTCCCTGAAAACGGATACTGCCACGCGATTCCAGCAAGCGGAGGATTGCCTGACCAAGTGTCGATTTCCCGGAGCCGGATTCCCCAACGATTCCAAGGGTTTTCCCGCGCTCGATGCTCAAGCTGATGTCATCCACCGCCTTCAGGTATTCTTTGTGCCGTCGCAAAATACCGCCGCCCAAGGAAAACCACACACGCAGATTATCGACTTGCAGCACGTTCTCCCGGCTGTCACGCGGTAGCGGTTCGCCAGCAGGCTCGGCATCCAGCAACAGCTTGCTGTAAGGGTGTTGAGGGGCCTTGAACAGGGATTGGCAGTTGGATTGCTCGACAATTTCCCCTGCGCGCATCACGCAGACCCGCTGGGCCACGCTGTGCACCAGATTCAGGTCGTGGCTGATCAACAGCAGCGACATATTCAGACGTTGTTGCAACTCCTTGAGCAGCAGCAGGATCTTGCGTTGAACGGTCACGTCCAGCGCGGTCGTGGGTTCGTCGGCAATCAGCAATTCCGGCTCGCAGGCCAGCGCCATGGCGATCATCACCCGTTGCCGCTGTCCGCCGGAAAGCTCGTGCGGATAGGCCTTGAGGCGTTTTTCAGGCTGTTGGATGCCCACCAGTTCCAGCAATTGAAGTATGCGTTTCTGGGCCGCGCGACCGCTCAGGCCTTTGTGCAGCAACAAGGTCTCGCCGATTTGCTTGGACACCGTATGCAGCGGGTTGAGGGAGGTCATCGGTTCCTGAAAGATCATGGCAATCTGATTGCCGCGCAGTTGGCGTAGCGTCCTGCTATCAGCGCCCAACAATTCCTGCCCCCGATACAGGATGCTGCCGCTGCTCACCGTGCCGCTGGTGGGCAGCAGTCGCAGGATGGAGTGAGCCGTCACGGATTTGCCCGAGCCGGACTCTCCCACCAGCGCCAGACATTCTCCCGCGCGGATATCCAGGCACAGGTTTTTCACAACCGCCTGGCCATTGAACGAAACATTCAGATCACGGATTTCGATCAGGTTGTCTGTCATTTCAAGACCTCGGGTCGAAGGCATCGCGCAGCGCCTCGCCAATGAAAACCAGCAACGACAGGATCAGCGCCAGGGTGAAGAATGCGGTCAGCCCCAGCCAGGGCGCCTGCAGGTTCTGTTTGCCCTGAGCAATCAGCTCGCCCAGGGATGCGCTGCCGGCAGGCATGCCGAAGCCGAGAAAATCCAGCGCGGTCAGGGTCGAGATCGCGCCGGTCAGAATGAAAGGCAGGTAACTTAAGGTCGCGTTCATGGCGTTGGGCAGGATGTGTCGCATGATCACTTTTCGGTCCCCAAGACCCAGCGCACGCGCTGCTTTGACGTACTCAAGGTTGCGACCGCGCAGAAACTCGGCGCGCACCACGTCCACCAGCGCCAGCCAGGAAAATAGCGCCATGATGCCCAGCAGCCACCAGAAATTGGGCTCGACGAACCCCGACAGAATGATCAGCAGGTACAGAACCGGCAGGCCGGACCAGACCTCCAGCAAGCGCTGGCCAATCAGATCCACCCAGCCTCCGTAGTAGCCTTGCAGGGCGCCCGCCGCGATCCCGATCAGCGCGCTGATGAAGGTGAGGGCAAGGGCAAACAGGATCGACACTCTGGCGCCGAAGATCACTCGTGCCAGTACATCACGGGCCTGGTCGTCGGTCCCCAGCCAGTTGGTCTCGGTGGGCGGGCTTGGAGCCGGACGGTTGAGGTCGTAATTGGGCGTGTCATCGCTGAACGGGATGGGCGGGAACACCATCCAGCCATCGCCTTTTTTGATCAGCTCACGCACATAATCGCTGCGGTAATCAGGCTGGAAAGGCAGTTGGCCACCGAATTCCTGTTCGGTGTAACGCTTGAAGGCCGGGAAGTACAGGCTGTGTTGATAGCTGAGCAGCAGGGGTTTGTCGTTGGCGATAATCTCGCCCCCCAGGCTCAGCAGGAATAGCCCGCAGAACAGCCACAATGACCACCAGCCGCGACGGTTATTGCGAAAACGGTCCAGGCGACGGCGAGCCAGCGGGGAAAGTCTGCTCATCAGGCATTCCTCGCGCTGAAGTCGATTCGGGGATCGACCAGGGTGTAACAGATATCGCCGACCAGTTTTATCAGCAGGCCGAACAACGTGAAGATGAACAGTGAGCCGAACACCACAGGGTAGTCCCGCGAAACGGCGGCCTCGTAGCTCATGCGCCCCAGCCCGTCGAGGGAAAAAATAACTTCAATCAATAGCGAGCCAGCGAAAAACACGCTGATGAACGCCTGAGGGATACCGGCGACCACCAATAACATCGCATTGCGAAACACGTGACCATAGAGCACCCGTCGCTCACTAAGACCCTTGGCGCGAGCGGTCACTACGTACTGCCGGGTGATTTCGTTGAGAAACGAGTTTTTGGTCAGAATCGTGAGGGTCGCGAATCCGCCGATCACCAGTGATGCTACGGGCAGCACCAGATGCCAGAAGTAGTCGGCAACCTTGCCCAGCGTACTCAACTCATCGAAGTTTTCCGACACCAGTCCGCGTACCGGGAACCAGTTCAGTGAAGTACCGCCAGCAAAGACGACGACCAGGAGCATGGCGAACAGAAAAGCCGGCATGGCGTAGCCGATGATGATCGCCGTGCTGCTCCAGATGTCGAAGTGGCTGCCGTGCTTGACCGCCTTGCGGATACCAAGAGGAATCGAAATCAGGTACGTCAGCAGTGTTGCCCATAGCCCCAGGGAAATGGAAACCGGCATTTTTTGCAGAATCAGGTCGGTTACCTTGGCGCCGCGAAAGAAGCTGTTGCCGAAATCCAGCTGGGCGTAGCTTTTGAGCATCAACCACATGCGCTCATGCAACGGCTTGTCGAAACCGTACTGGCGTTCGATTTCCTTGATCAGCTTCGGATCCAGCCCACGCGAGGCGCGGGATTGATTGGCGTTGATGGATTCAGCGGGCGCGCTGCCGACACTGGCGCTGGCGCCGCCAATGCCTTGCAGACGGGCAATCGCTTGCTCCACCGGACCGCCTGGAGCGGCCTGGACGATAAAAAAGTTCACCAGCAGGATGCACAGCAACGTAGGAATGATCAGCATCAAACGTCGTAATAGATAACCGAGCATTCACTTCATCTCCGAAGCAATGGCCGAAACACCGCGTTTTGCCGCGAATTGCTCGTTGGTCAGCGGGGTCGGGCTGATCTCCCACCAGGTGTCGATCGCTTCTGCGTTGCTGGCCTGCACTTTCGGAATGCCGAACCGGTTCCACCAGAGTGTCGATGCGCCTGGCGGATAGTAATTGGGGATCCAGTAATAGCCCCATTGCAGCACCCGATCCAGGCAATGGGCGTAGTCGACCAGCGTTGATTTCGTGTCCGCCTTGACGACACCCTCGATCAAGGAATCGATGGCCGGGTCCTGCAGAACCATGTAGTTGCTGGAGCCGGGGTCCCGGGCGCCTTTGGAGCCGAAGTTGTTATATAGCTCCATGCCTGGAGACGAAGACACCGGGTAGCCGGTGACGATCATGTCGTAATCCCGGGCCATGACCCGGTTCAAGTATTGCGCGGCATCAATACGCCGTATTTCAAACGACACGCCGATTTGCGCCAGATTGCGCTTATAAGGCAGCAGGATCTTTTCAAAGCCGGCCTGGCCATTGAGGAAGGTGAAACTCAGGGGTTCGCCCTGGGCATTGACCAATTGATCGCCTTTTGGCATCCAGCCGGCTTCTTCCAACAGCCCCAGCGCTTGCAACTGCTTGTCGCGAATAAAGCCCGTGCCATCTGTTTTTGGGGTATGGAACACCTGGTTGAAGACTTCCGGGGGAATCTTTGCGCGCAAAGGTTCCAGAATCTTCAGTTCAGACTCAGTGGGCAATTGGGTTGCCGCCAGGGGGGAGTTGGAAAAGTAGCTGTTCTGGCGGATGTACATGTTGCGCATCATCTGCCGGTTGGTCCATTCAAAATCCCAGAGCAGAGCCAGTGCCTGGCGCACACGACGGTCCTGAAACATCGGGCGGTCCAGATTGAAGACAAAACCCTGGGAGCTCTGTACCGCGCCCTTGGCCAGGTGCGCCTTCTGCAGACGACCGTCATCCAGCGCCGGACCGTCGTAAAGAATCGAGTAGGCAGTGGCGGAATATTCGCGGTTGTAATCATAGGCGCCGCCCTTGAGCACCTGCCGCGCGACATCGGTATCGCCGAAATACTCGACGCTAAATGCGTCGAAGTTATAAGAGCCGCGATTGACCGGCAGATCCTTGCCCCACCAGTCCGGATTGCGGGCGAAAGTGATGCTGCGTCCGGGGTCAACCTTGGACACCTTGTAAGGGCCGCTGCCCAACGGGATTTCGAATCCACCGCCGCCGGCGAAGTCTCGGGTTTTCCACCAGTGTTCGGGAAAAACCGGCAAGGACGCCAGGTCCAGCGGCAAGGTCCGGCTCTCGGCGCTTTTGAAGTCGAAACGAATTTGCGTGGGCGATTCCACTTCAACGGCTTTTACATCTTGAAACTCGGTGCGGTACGAGAGGCTGCCTTGAGTCATCAGCAAATCGTAGGTGTAACGCACATCTTCTGCGGTAATGGGCGTGCCATCGGCGAACCGGGCCTTGGGATTCAAAAAGAAGCGCAACGACAGGCCATCGCTACCGCGCTCCATTTTTTCCGCCACCAGACCGTAGACGGTATAGGGCTCGTCCAGAGACCTCACCGCCAGCGGCGCGTACACCATGCCGTTTAGCTGTGCGACGCCAGTGCCTTTGTCCAGATAGGGCATCAGGTGATCGAACTGCCCGATTTCCTGCGCAGAGCGACGCATGCTGCCCCCTTTGGGCGCATCCGGATTCACATAGTCGAAGTGTTTGAAATCAACGGGGTAGCGGGGCGCTTCACCATAGACGGTCAAGGCGTGCTGCGGGGCGGCGGACAAGGTTTGAAGACCGGACAGCAAAGTCAGCGTTGCAACGATCAGCGATGAAAAAACAAAACGCATTACTCGAATCCTGGACTGACGTCCGCACGCGGATATCAGGGTTAAGGTCATGATCGACGAAATGTCTTATACGTGTCCGACGCAGAACCGGTCTTTACAGGTAAATACCGGCTTGACCAAGGTACCGGATACCGGGTCCGTTTGTAACCAGATGATGCGTAGCGGGAGAAGGAACACGATGTCACCGCTATGGGCAGTAACGCAAACGAGTTATCGGCCAAATCGTAGCAATTTGCTTGCCGGATCAGATGAAAAGATTTTTGCGGGGAGGGCAGCGCTCAGGAAAACCGTTGCCATACATAAAAACGGCCCACTTGGAGTGGGCCGCTTTGCGAACAATCAGCTACCGGGACGATCAGTCCTGGCGGCTGGTAACTTCCAGCAAGTGATAGCCGAACTGGGTCTTTACCGGACCCTGTACGACGTTCACCGGCGCGCTGAATACTACGGTGTCGAATTCCTTGACCATCTGGCCAGGACCGAACGAACCCAGATCACCACCTTGACGGCTGGATGGGCAGGTGGAATTGGACTTCGCTACTTCTGCGAAATCGGCGCCGCCTTCGATTTGTGCCTTCAGTTCGTTGCACTTTTCTTCACTGGCAACAAGGATGTGGCGGGCAGTGGCTTTAGCCATGGGAAATTGCTCCTGTTAAAAAAGGGGAGAGCCTACCGGATTAAGGGCGGCTTTTCCTGCTAAAAGTTCCTGTCAATTGACCCGGCACGAGACCACCGGTTGCAGATTGGTCCGCGTCTGCCCTATGAACGGGGCGCGGACCAATCCAGTTCACACCTGACCGACGGTCAGGTGGCGGTGCTCGTAGAGCGCTTTCACCTGTAACGCAATTTGTCCACGGCCCTGCATAGCAATTGCTCGGTGCCTTCCCAGCCAAGACAGCCGTCAGTGACCGACACGCCGTAGCGCAAGGATCCGCCAAGGGCCTGGCTCCCTTCGAACAAATGGCTTTCCAGCATCATGCCCACCAGAGAGGTGTCGCCCTGCAACCGTTGAGCCAACACGTCATCGAATACGTGTGGTTGGCGCAGTGGGTCTTTCGCGCTGTTGGCGTGGCTGCAATCCACCATGATTCGGGCGTTGAGCGCATTGTTCTCCAGGCTTGTACGCACCTTGGCGACACTCTGGCTGTCGTAGTTCGGTCCGCCATGACCTCCGCGCAGAACAATATGCGTGTCGCGATTACCCTGGGTTTCCATAATCGCCGGATGACCCTGGCAGTCCATTCCGAAATGGCGGTGCGGGTGAGCCGCAGAGCGCATGGCATCGCTAGCGACTGAAATACCACCGTCGGTTCCATTCTTGAACCCCACCGGCATCGGCAAGCCACTGGCCATCTCCCGATGGATCTGCGACTCAGTGGTACGGGCACCTATCGCGACCCAGCTAAGCAAGTCGTCGAAATAGCCAGCGGCCATGGGTTGCAGAATTTCCGTCGCGATGGGTAGGCCCAGGCGTAGCATTTCCCGCATCAGATGGCGCGACAGCGTCAAACCACCTGCCATATCGTCACTGCCATCCAGTTCAGGGTCGTAGGCCAGGCCTTTCCAGCCTACGGTCGTGCGCGGTTTTTCCATGTAGGCGCGCATGACCAGCAGCATTTGGTCGCTGACGTGCGCCGCCAGGCTGGCCAGGCGCTGCGCGTATTCCAAGGCTGAATGGGGATCATGAATCGAACAAGGTCCGACGATAACCAGCAGGCGCGAGTCCTCGCCGTTGAGAATGGCGCGTATTGCCCGGCGATGGGCGGCGACTTGTTCGGTCAGCGCAAGCTCCAGTGGCAAACGGATTTTAAGTTGCGAAGCACTGGGAAGGCGCTGGAACGCCGGTAGGCAATCAAGTGGAGTGAGAGTGCCTTGGGAGAGGTCGGACGTTTTGACTGACACAGAGGTGTTCATAGAGAGCTTCCTGGACTGGCGGGTGGGCCCGCTCAGGTCCTACTGGGGTGTTCGACAATTTGCCGTATCGGCTGTGTGTAACTGACTGCCACCTGCAAGTGACCGATCGGAGGCGGCTGACTGTCCCGAGCGGAGGTTGCTAAATCGCCAGGCAAAGCGGATGTCGTAACGGTAATAAGTGCTGTGGTTCATGGTGTATTCCTCGATAGATGCAATGTTCAGGGCCCGAAAAACAAAACCCCCGATCGGGTAGCCGACCGGGGGTAGAGATTTCTCTGGTTGGCGTCCCCTTGATGTGGGCGCCAGGAAGGTATCAGGCGCGCCAGTGGCTAAACCAATACCCAAAATAAAAGTTGTCAGGAAGATGTACGCTGCCCGAGCCTTGGCACACGAGTACGCACGCGGCCAAGCGATCTGCGCTGGCTAAAGGGTGCGTCGGTGACGTGGACTGGGACATGGTGGTCTCCGTTGAAGTGTTGCGAGCTTACTGCAGCCCGCGGTCCGGATTCAATGACAAAATCCAATCGAATCGATTGAGATCGCCAGGCGATCATGGCGCGCAGTGCAATCAAAGACCTACAACGCGGTGTGATGACGCTGAGTTGGGCCCCGAGAGGCATTCAAGGAGTGTTGATGGACATCAATCTGCGACCGGCCACCGTGGACGACCTGAAGTTCGCTCGAGAGCTGACTCGAGTCAACATGCGCGAGTATTACGCGCACCATTCGAGGGTGTGGCAAGGCGAAGCGTTCGACAGCGAATGGGCGCAACGGCAAAGCCTTATCGTTAACAAGGCGGGAAAGGCCATTGGCTACATCAGTCTTACGACCGAGCCCGGCTACCTGTATCTACGCGACGTTCAACTGTGCGAACCGTTCCGCGGCGAGGGCATCGGCACCTGGGTGTTGCGACAGGTCGAAATGATGGCTCTGGACATGGGAACCGGCAGCGTCCGGCTCAAAGTCTTTAAAAACAATCCAGCCATAGACCTGTACCGAAGGCACGGCTATTGCGTGATAGGCCAGGAAACGGCTTTGTACTGGATGGAGCTAACGCTACCGACAGACCATCACTCGCCTGCGGGCTGACCTTGAGCCCCGGCGGGAGTAGGGATGCTGCCGATCTTCATTCCTAACAAAACCGCAACCTTGTGGGCTTCGCCGCGTCGGCCTTTCTTGCGTCCGGCCAGCACTTGATAGGTGGTCGCAGGATCAATGCTGTTCTCGCGAGCAAACTCTTGAACAGATTTACCTTGTTGTTCTAGCCAGGCCTTGGCTTGTGCAGCGGTACGAATTCCGGGCATAGTTCAAAACCGTTCAAATCAGTTTAATTTATCTAGATTCTACCATTCGTAAGGATGGGGTCAACAGGATTATGCATTCAAATGAGTGGAATTGGTTACCGACTTAGAAAAGAAAGAGAACGACTGGGTCTTTCTCAGCGTGCCTTCGGAGAAATCGGTGGTGTTGAAGCGAACGCTCAAGGCAAATATGAAAGCGGCGATCGTGCGCCAAAGGCCGACTATCTGGCAGCGGTGGCCGCCAAGGGCGTGGATGTGCTCTACGTCCTGACCGGAACGCCGACGCCCATACCCGTCGATAATTTGAGCAATGCCGAAGAAAAGGTATTGGGCAGTTATCGGTCTCTGCTCAAGGAAGACCAGGATGCTATTAGACGGCTAACGACGACCATGGCCGAACTATCGGCTTCCTACGCGATCCATGGCAAGCCCGGAAACCGTGACGGTAGCTGAAATCGCCCCGTCATTGCGGGTCAGCACCGGATAATTGAATCGAAAAAGCGATGTGGTTGCATTGCGCCATGCAACCCGTTACCGCTTCTATATGAGCCAGGCCTCGCTTTAAGCTAGGTCTGACTCACTGTTTTTGCTATGGTGACGAGCATTCGTCATAACTGTTGCGCGAGGTGTCTGCTTGATTAAGGTGCTAGTTGTTGATGACCATGATCTTGTTCGGACAGGCATCACACGCATGTTGGCCGATATAGATGGCCTACAGGTAGTCGGTCAGGCTGATTCCGGAGAGGAATCACTTAAGAAAGCGCGGGAACTCAAGCCGGACGTTGTCTTGATGGACGTGAAGATGCCGGGCATCGGAGGTCTTGAAGCAACCCGCAAAATGTTGCGTAGCCATCCAGAAATAAAGGTCGTTGCAGTCACTGTTTGTGAGGAAGATCCGTTCCCGACGCGGTTGTTGCAGGCGGGTGCCGCAGGATATATGACCAAGGGCGCAGGGCTGGCTGAAATGGTGCAGGCCATTCGTCTTGTTTTCGCAGGGCAGCGCTATATCAGCCCTCAGATAGCCCAGCAACTGGCACTCAAGTCCTTTCAGCCGCAAGAGAACAACTCGCCATTCGATTTGCTTTCGGAGCGGGAAATACAGATCGCCCTGATGATCGTGGGTTGCCAAAAAGTCCAGGTCATATCCGATAAACTTTGTCTGTCCCCTAAAACCGTTAATACCTACCGTTACCGTATCTTTGAAAAGCTTTCGATCAGCAGCGATGTTGAACTGGCTTTATTGGCAGTACGTCACGGCATGGTCGATGCCAGCGCCTGAAATGACTCAACCGTTCGATCCCAGTGCTTTTCTCTCCACCTGTAGTGGCCGTCCTGGCGTGTATCGCATGTTCGATGCCGAGGCTCGTCTTCTTTATGTAGGCAAGGCCAAGAATCTTAAAAACCGGTTGGCCAGTTATTTTCGCAAAACAGGCCATGCGCCCAAAACCAGCGCGCTCGTTTCTCGCATCGCTCAAATCGAAACAACGATTACTGCCAATGAAACAGAAGCGTTGCTGCTTGAGCAGACGCTGATCAAGGAGTGGCGTCCGCCGTATAACATCCTTCTGCGCGACGACAAATCCTATCCTTATGTGTACCTGTCGGATGGTGAATTCCCCCGGTTGAGCATCCACCGTGGTGCAAAGAAAGGCAAAGGCCGATATTTCGGTCCGTACCCCAGTGCGGGCGCGGTCCGCGAAAGTTTGAGCCTGATGCAAAAAACTTTCCTGGTCCGGCAGTGCGAAGACAGTTACTACAAGAATCGGACCCGACCTTGCCTGCAATATCAGATCAAGCGTTGCAAGGGGCCTTGTGTCGGGCTGGTCGAGCCTCAGGTCTATGCCGAGGACGTTCGCCACTCGATCATGTTCCTTGAAGGGCGCAGCAATACGCTGACCGACGAGCTCAATGCCTTGATGGAAAAGGCCGCCATGGCCCTGGATTTTGAACGGGCGGCAGAATTGCGCGACCAGATCGCATTGTTGCGTCGGGTGCAGGACCGGCAAAGCATGGACGGTGGCACCGGAGATGTTGACGTGGTTGCCGCATTCGTCAACCCCGGCGGTGCGTGTGTGCATTTGATCAGCGTGCGCGGCGGCCGCGTATTGGGAAGCAAGAATTTCTTTCCTCAGGTGGGTATCGAGGAGGAGGTGGGCGAGGTGATGTCGGCGTTCCTCTCGCAGTATTTCCTTGGCGGTGTGGACCGAGAGTTACCCGGCGAGGTCATCGTCAATGTCCTTCATGAAGATTTCCCGACGCTCATTGATGCCATCGAAGAGTCCCGGGGGCGCGAGCTGACCATCAGTCATCGCGTGCGCGGCACCCGTGCGCGCTGGCAGCAGATGGCGGTCACCAACGCCGAGCAAGCATTGTCTGCGCGACTCGCCAATCGCCAGCATGTTGCTGCCCGCTTCGATGCGCTGGCCAAGGTGCTTAAGCTTGATGAGCCGCCAATGCGCCTTGAATGTTATGACATCAGCCATTCCAGTGGTGAAGCGACGGTCGCTTCTTGCGTGGTGTTCGGTCCCGAAGGCCCGATAAAGTCCGATTACCGGCGTTACAACATCGAAGGCGTGACGGCTGGCGATGATTACGCGGCCATGCATCAGGCGCTGACCCGACGATTCAGCAAGCTCAAGGATGGCGAGGGCAAGCTGCCTGACATTCTGCTGGTCGATGGAGGCAAGGGGCAGTTATCCATGGCGCGGGATGTACTCAACGAGTTGGCGGTTCCCGACCTGATTCTTCTGGGCGTGGCTAAAGGTGCAACACGTAAAGCGGGGTTTGAAACCCTTTACCTGAACGACGCTGCTCATGAATTCACTTTACCGGGCGATTCGCCAGCGCTTCATCTCATTCAGCAGATTCGTGATGAGGCCCACCGTTTTGCGATCACCGGACACCGGGCTCGGCGCGGTAAAACCCGCCGTACATCGACTCTTGAAGGCGTCGCTGGGGTCGGTCCTACACGTCGCCGAGACCTGCTCAAACATTTCGGCGGACTGCAAGAATTGTCTCGCGCAAGCATCGAAGAAATAGCCAAGGCACCCGGAATCAGTAAAAAGCTCGCAGAGTCGATTTATGCAAACCTGCACAGCGAGTAGAATGCCCGCTCACCTCGTAGCCAGTTGTGCCGATGAATATTCCTAATCTGATCACCGTTCTACGTGTCCTCCTGATTCCAATCTTCATTTTGCTGTTTTATTTGCCATATCACTGGAGCTACATGGCGGCCAGTTCAGTCTTCGCGTTTGCGGCGGCAACGGATTGGCTCGATGGCTATCTGGCCCGACGTCTCGAACAAAGCACTCCGTTCGGTGCGTTTCTAGACCCCGTCGCAGATAAATTGATGGTTGCAGTTGCATTGGTGTTACTGGTTCAAGCCCATGCCAATCTGTGGTTGACCTTGCCCGCCGCAGTGATTATTGGTCGCGAGATCGTGATTTCCGCGCTTCGTGAGTGGATGGCTGAGTTGGGCGCACGAGCCCAGGTGGCCGTTTCCAACCTGGGCAAATGGAAGACGGCCGCGCAGATGCTGGCGCTGGTCATCCTCTTGGCAAATCCACCGGCGTTCACTTTTTGGGTGATTGTGGGTTACGTTCTGCTTTTGTTGGCCGCTGGCCTGACTTTATGGTCCATGGTGCAATACATGAGAGCGGCATGGCCGCATCTGAAAACCACCACAGATAAAAAATAAGTTTTTGAATCAAAGGGTTGACGCGGCTATTTGATTCTATAGAATGGCCGCTCACCAAGATGCGGGAATAGCTCAGTTGGTAGAGCACGACCTTGCCAAGGTCGGGGTCGCGAGTTCGAGTCTCGTTTCCCGCTACAAACATAGCGCTTACAGAATTCAGCTAATTTCTGTAAGCGATTGAAAAAAGGACCTTCGGGTCCTTTTTTCGTTTCGGCGAAAAATACGTATGTCCAGCCAGTATCCGTTGCATTCAAGTCCAGGATTCTGACGCGTGCCGCTGTGCAGGCCTGGTCAAAACGGTACGTCGCCCTGAATTGTCGTGCGGTGCATGCGTCGGCGCAAATGGTTGGGGCAGCCGGTTGCCAGGTGAATCAGCGCACGGTTATCCCAGAACAGCATGTCATGGGCTTGCCACTGATGGCGGTAGATGAATTCAGGCTTGATGCTGTGAGCATATAGCTCGGCAAGGACCTGTCTGCTTTCAGACTCGGGAAGGCCCAGGATGTGGGTGGTAAAGTTTTCATTGACGAACAAGCCCTTCTTCCCGGTTTCCGGATGAGTACGCACCACCGGATGTACCACGGGCTTGACCTCGGCCAGCTGTGCCTGCGTCAACGTAGGCCGATGCACGCCTTTAAATACTTCGTCGGCGTAACGTGCCGTATAGGAGTGCGTGGCGTGTTTGCCGTCGATAATCCTGCGCAACTCGGCGGGGAGGGCGTCGTAGGCTAATTGCTGGTTGGCGAAAAGTGTGTCGCCGCCTTCACTCGGAAGTTCCTGTGCCAGGAGCATGGCACCCAGGCTCGGAAGCTCCACGTAGGAGAGATCCGAGTGCCAGAATTTGCCGGCATCGCCAAGACCAATGGGCCGGCCGTTTTCGACGATGTTGGAAATGATGAAAATTTCCGGATGGTCGGCCAACAGGAACTGCTTGAGCACATGCACCTGTAAAGGCCCAAAGCGACGGCTGAAATCGATATGCTGCTCAGCCGTGATCCTTTGATCGCGAAAGATCAGCAGACCATGGTCGAGCCATGCACGGTGGATGCGCTTGAAGTCTGTATCGTTCAGCTCGCGCCCAAGGTCCAGGCCGATGATTTCCGCACCTAATGGCGCGGCCAGTGGGCGGACATCAAAATGTTGAGAGGGGGCAGATCTGACATTGGTACTCAGGGATGCAGCGGGCATGACGGTACTCCACACGTTCGACGCCCAGGGAGCGTCGCCTTGATGATCGGCGAAACAGATCGCCTGATTTGGTCGTGCGGCGCGCCGGTTGGCCGACAGGTACGCAGGGCCGATCTTAAAGACGCACTAAAAGTATGGTCAATAGTGTTCGGCGCAAATGCCTGAATGTGCGGCATCGTGCCACGCCCGGCCTCTGACGTGTCTTCAGGTCACTGCGCCGCTTCGCCGACGCACCAAAGGGCGCGTGACTCGCCACGTTTAGGCTGGGCAATCAGGCTTTGCCGACACCGCTGCCAATCTGCCAGACATAAGGTGGTTCGGTGCCGTTGATGCGCCAGTCACCAATGATCCGTGCCTTGTAGATCGACGGATTGTGCGAAGCCGCCGTGCGCGCATTTCGCCAGTGACGATCCAGCGCCTTGCTGACGCTGACTCCCGAAGCGCCCAAGGCATTGAACAGATCCGATGCTGCGCGCAGCACCAGTTCCGAAACAATTACCTGAGCCTTGGCGGTTTCGATTTCCGCAGCAATATTCGCCTCATTTTCAAGCTGTGGATCGTTGCCAAAGCGAGCCACGTAGGCGCGTTGCAGCGGTTCAGCCGAGCGCACGGTCGCAGCTTCTGCAGCATAGACCTGCGCCGATATCTGGCCGACCACTTGCTGGATCTGCGCATCGTGACTCACGCGGTTGGCATTGCCATGGCTGAACACCCGCTTACGGTCGCGAACCTCCTGGGCAATATCTCGCTCGACGGCGCGGCCAATGCCGGCCAGTACGGCAAGCAGGACCAGTTGATAGAACGCTGTCTGATACTTGAAACGCTGTTCGAACGGGATAACGTGCTCGGCCCGCACCGGCACATTCTTATAGACCGACGTGCCACTGCCGGTGGTGCGCTGGCCAAAACCATCCCAGTCATCACTGTGGCGCACGCCGGGATCAGCAGACTGGACGATGGCAATCACGTCCGCGCCGTTATCGTCTCGTTGCGCGTAAACATCGATCCAGTCGGCGAAAATACTGCCGGTGCTGTAGTACTTGGTGCCGTTGAGTACGAAGCGGTCGCCATGGGGCGTGACCTTGGTGATGACATCGCCGACTTTTACCGCGCCCACTTCTGTCCAACCATTGCCCACCAGATCACCCGCGACGAAGCGCGCAAACCACGTGTCACGGTCGGCACCGGGTGGCGCATTGAGCCGATCCTCAACAAATGCAAAGTGCGAGCGCAAGGCCTGCACAATATTCGAGTCGGCTTCGGCCAGCTCGATCAGCAGTTGAAACAGCTGACCCACCGAAGCGCCCGCGCCGCCATATTCTTTGGGCACACGAACCGCGCCGAAACCGGCTTCCTTGAGCCAGCCAATGGGTTCGTAGGGCAGGGCGCGGTTTTTTTCGCGCTCGACATTGCCCGCGCTGATATCGCGGAAAATCGGTCGGAACCGATTGGCGAGGGTTTCGTAATCGGTTCCCAGGGAAAGTGGGTTGGAGGCAGTTGTCTGAGTCATGCAGTGCTCCTGAGCGCAAGGTGATCGGCGGTGAGACCGACCTGAAGGATTGCCAGGACTACTGCACACTTTATGCCTGAACGTAACTTATTGAATTCAAACAAAATTAAGTTATTGACCAAGTTTTTTCTGTTGCCTGACAGACAGCTACTCAACAGCTTGTCGGCAAACAGTACAGCGCACTGTTGCAGCTGATTTTGGCAAGCGGTTGATCTGCTTGAAGTTCTTGCAGTGGCACGGTTGCTGCTCCGGTGATTTCAAGTTTCCCTGGCGCGATGACGTCTGGGCCTTCCCAACCAAGGAGTTTTCCCATGAGCCAGCAACCCATCAAATTTGCCTACTGGGTGCCCAATGTCAGCGGCGGCCTGATTGTGAGCAAGATCGAACAGCGCACCAGCTGGACCATTGATTACAACCGCAAACTGGCGCAGATCGCCGAGCAATCCGGGTTCGAGTACGCCCTGACCCAAATCCGCTTCACCGCCGGATATGGGGCGCAGTTCCAGCATGAATCAGTGGCCTTCAGTCACGCCCTGTTGGCCGCCACGGAAAAGCTCAAAGTCATTGCCGCGATCCTGCCCGGTCCATGGAATCCCGCATTGGCTGCAAAGCAACTGGCAACTATCGATCAGCTCACCGCCGGGCGCGTGGCAGTCAACGTAGTCAGCGGCTGGTTCAAGGGCGAGTTCACCGCCATCGGCGAGCATTGGCTGGAACACGACGAGCGTTATCGCAGGTCCGAGGAATTCATTCGCGCCCTCAAAGGCATCTGGACCACGGACAACTTCACCTTCAAGGGCGATTTCTATCGCTTTCACGATTACACCCTCCAGCCCAAACCGATCCAGCAGCCACACCCGGAAATCTTCCAGGGTGGCAGTTCGCGGGCGGCGCGGGACATGGCTGCACGGGTTTCTGACTGGTATTTCACTAACGGCAATACCGTTGAAGGCATCAAGGCGCAGGTCGATGACCTTCGTGCCAAGGCGGCCGCCAATGGTCATACCGTGAAGATCGGGGTCAACGCGTTCATCATTGCCCGGGAAACTGAAGAACAGGCGCGTGCCGTATTGGCCGAAATCATCGACAAGGCCGACCCAGAGGCCGTCAATGCCTTCGGCGATGCGGCCAGACAAGCCGGCAAAGCCAGCCCGGAAGGTGAGGGTAACTGGGCCAAATCCACCTTTGAAGACTTGGTGCAATACAACGATGGCTTCAAGACCAACCTGATCGGTACGCCACAGCAGATTGCCGAACGCATCGTGGCGCTGAAATCCGTCGGCGTGGACCTGGTACTGTCCGCTTTCCTGCACTTTCAGGAAGAAGTCGCTTACTTCGGCGAGCGCGTGCTGCCCCTGGTGCGCGAACTCGAAGCGGCCAGGCAGGAAAAACCCGTCGACGTCCCTGCCTGATACTGCCCGCTGCCGCAGCACCTCAAGTCTACGGCAGCGTTTGCTTCAGCGGTCGATCACGCCCGGTGCGCGGTGTGATGTTTTTTTCCTGGCGTGCGAGCAGAACATCAACCTGGCCTTGGATTAAGCCAGTCTGGGCGCATCGAGCTTTTGGTGGTGCAACTGTTTGCGCAGCAACAGCGTTCTAACAATTTGCCTTGCACCACACTGCTTTGGTTTCGCTTTCATCTTTTAACTATCTGTTTTTAAACAATAAAAATTTTAGGCACGGGCTGTGCAATGCAGTCAGTCATGAGTCGCAGTAGAAGTCTCGCCAACCAGATTATCGGTAACTACTGCTTCACCGGCGTGGTGCCGGCCCAGCGTCAGGAGTAAATGAATGTCCCGTCAAATTCGTCTCAATGCCTTCGACATGAATTGTGTCGGCCACCAGTCCCCCGGCTTGTGGGCGCACCCACGTGACCGTTCATGGCAATACAAGGATCTGGAGTACTGGACCGATCTGGCGAAGATACTGGAGCGCGGCAAATTCGATGGTTTGTTCATCGCTGACGTGCTGGGCATCTATGACGTGTATCGCGGCAATGGCGATGCCGCGATTCGCCAGGCCACACAGGTGCCGGTCAACGATCCGTTGCAGCTGATTCCGCCCATGGCGATGGTCACCGAACATTTGGGTTTCGGCCTGACGGCGTCGCTGTCTTTTGAGCATCCGTATCCGTTTGCTCGACGCCTGTCGACGCTGGATCACCTGACCAAAGGTCGCGCAGGCTGGAACATCGTGACTTCGTACCTGGAAAGCGGGGCGAAGAATCTGGGTCAGAAAAGCCTGACCGAGCATGACGCGCGTTATGACTTCGCCGAAGAGTATCTGGAGGTCTGCTACAAGCTTTGGGAAGGCAGTTGGGAAGACGGCGCGATTCTGCGGGATCGGGAGCGCCGGATATTTAGCGATCCGGGCAAGATTCACGAGATTCGCCATGTCGGCAAGCACTTCCAGGTGCCCGGTATTCACCTCTGCGAGCCGTCGCCACAGCGCACGCCATTGCTGTACCAGGCTGGTGCGTCGAGCCGCGGCAAACAGTTCGCTGCCGAACATGCCGAATGTGTGTTCGTCGCTGCACCGTCCAAGGTGCTGCTGAAAAAAACAGTGGCCGACATCCGCCGCCGCACGGCCGAAGCGGGCCGCGACCCTGCCAACGTGCTGATTTTCAACCTGCAGACGGTGATCCTCGGCGAGACCGACGTCAAGGCCAAGGCCAAGTTCGAGGAATACAAGAGCTGGGTGAGCTACGAGGGTGCCATGGCGCTGATTTCCGGCTGGACCGGCATCGATTTCAGCCAGTTCAAGCCCGACGAGCCGCTCAAGCATGTGCACACCAATGCCATCCAGTCTGCGGTCGAGGCGTTTTCCACGGCTGATCCAGACAAGGTCTGGACGCCCAAGGAACTGGCCAACTGGGTGGGCATCGGTGGTTTTGGGCCGCTGTTTGTCGGCAGCCCGGAAACCGTCGCCGATCTGTTGCAGGAGTGGGTCGAGGAAACCGATGTCGATGGTTTCAATCTGGCCTATGCCCTGACCCACGAAACCTTCGTCGATGCTGTCGAGTTGCTGGTACCTGAGTTGCAAAAACGCGGTGTCTACAAGACCGAATATGCCCCCGGCACGTTGCGCGAGAAGCTCTTCGGGGAGGGGCCGCGTCTGCAAGCCAACCATCCGGGCGCCGCATTTCGTGATCTGGCCGCGCTCCACCGCAGTCGTCAGCCCGAAAATGCCTGATGCCCGACCACTATCGAACCGGTGACGCCATGAGTGTGTATGAAATCAAACGGGCCCAGCGCGATGACTCGGTGCCTGATGCCCTGGAGCGTTTGCGTCAGTGGGCTAATACTGCGCCGCTGGACATCGCCCTGTGCCACAAGCGCCACGGGCAGTGGCATGCGTGGCGCTGGATCGATGTCGTGCGCGATGTCGAGCAGTTGGTCGATGGCTTGCATCAGCATGGCTTCGATGAGCATTCCCGATTGGTGTTGAGCGGGGCATTTGACCCTGACTTCCTGCTGCTGGCGCTGGCTGTCCAGGCCAGTGGCGGCACCCTCGTCGTGGTGCCTGCACCGAGCAGCGCCGAGCAGGCGCGCAGGATCGTCGAGGTTCAGCGACCCACCCACAGTTTTGTCCCGCTACGCCGCGACCTGGGGCTCTGGCTGGCGGCGGCAGAACGGAGTTCGGTACTTCATACGCTGATCTGCGGCCAGGCGCCGTTGATCGAAACGGCCGGCGCGACTGTTACCAGCGTCGCGCGGCTGCGACTGTCCGCCGGTAACTCAGCCGCAGCGCGTCGGCAAAAACAACGCAGCAAGGGTTTCAAGCAGTTGTGGGTCGAGGAGGGCAGTGAGTGGGAAGGTGGATTTGCCGTGTTGCTGGCCCAATGGCTGGATTTGGGCCAGGCGCTGGCATTTGCCGAGTGCCCGGGTTCAGTGGCCAGAGATCGCCGTGACGTCACTCCCACCGGGTTGCTGATGTCCGCCGGACGCTTGCGGGTGTTGGCCGACGAGATAGAAAGTCGCCTGCCGCCGCCAGGCACTTGGCGACGTCGCCTGTGCGACTGGACCATCGCCGATCCGCAGCAGGGCGTGCGCCGCCTGTTGCGCAATCGGGTGAAGCGTCTGCTGGGGTTCGGTCACGTGTCCTTCATCTGGCAAGCCGTTCCTCAATCAGCCTCCACCCATCCCTGGGCTGCGCCCGTTTCCAGGAATGTCGCATGAACCAGGCCCTTCAAAACATTCTCCAGGTACGCGGCGTGTCCCTGTCGTTCAAGGGCGTCAAGGCGATCAATGATTTTTCCTTCGATGTACGCCGCGGTGAAATTTGTGCACTGATCGGTCCCAATGGCGCGGGCAAGAGTTCGTTGCTCAACATCCTCAATGGTGTGTACGGCTTCGACGCGGGGCAGATCTTGTTTGAAGGCCAGACCATGCGTCGCCTGGATCCGCTGCATGCCGCGCGCCAGGGCATCGGTCGCACCTTTCAGAACAATGCGCTGTTCAAAAAGATGAGCGTTATCGACAACGTGCTCACCGGCCTGTCCCGGCACACCCGCAGCACGTTCATCGAGCAGGCGCTGAAACTGCCGCGTGCCCGTCGGGAGGCGGAGCAGTTCCGCCTGCGTGCCCAGGGCATTCTTGAGTTTCTTGAACTGCAACCGCAACGCGATGTGCAGGTGGGCAATCTGTCCTACGGCCTGCAAAAGCGCGTGGAGTTGGGGCGTGCGCTGATTGCGGCACCAGCGCTGTTATTACTGGATGAGCCGATGGCCGGGATGAATGCCGAGGAGAAGCAGGATATGGCCGGATTCATCAAGGACATCAATCGCTCGCTCGGCACCACGGTGGTGCTGATCGAGCACGATATGGCCGTCGTCATGGAACTGTCCCACCACGTCGTGGTGCTGGACTACGGACGCAAAGTCGGCGACGGCACGCCTGCCCAGGTACAGGCCAATCCCGAGGTCATTGCCGCCTATCTGGGGGTGGCACATTGATGTCTTTTCTGGAAACGCTCATCGGCGGGCTGCTGGCCGGCACGTTGTATTCCCTGGTGGCCATCGGTTTCGTGCTCATCTACAAAGCCAGCGGCGTGTTCAATTTCGCCCAGGGGTCAATGCTGCTGTTTGCCGCGCTGACCTTCGTCAGCCTGCATGAACAGGGCGTGCCGTTCGTGGTGGCGCTGTTGTTGACGGTTGTGGTGATGATTGTCGGTGCGTTGATCATCGAGCGTGCCGTGTTGCGCCCACTGGTCAATCGCTCGCAGATCACGCTGTTCATGGCCACGTTGGGCTTGTCGTTCATTATCGAAGGGCTGGCCCAAGGCTTGATGGGCGCTCAGGTAAGGGCGCTGGATCTGGGTATTGATGACGTGCCGCTGTTCATCGGCGAGATCATGGTCAGTCAGTTCGACCTGATCGCGGCTGGCGCGGCGGTGGTACTGGTGGTGGTGCTGGCGCTGTTGTTCAACAAGACCCGCATTGGCATTTCGCTGCGTGCGGTGGCCGACGACACCACGGCTGCGTTGTCCATCGGCATCAACCTCAATCGCATCTGGCAGATCGTTTGGGCGGTGGCCGGCATTGTCGGGCTGTTCGCCGGACTGCTCTGGGGGGCTCGTCAGGGCGTGCAGTTTTCCCTGTCGCTGGTGGTACTCAAGGCTTTGCCAGTGTTGATCATCGGCGGCTTCACCTCTATTGGCGGCGCCATTGTCGGCGGGTTGATCGTGGGGGCGGCCGAGAACCTGGCGGAAGTCTATATCGGTCCCCTGATCGGCGGCGGCATTACCCCTTGGTTTGCCTACATGCTGGCCCTGGTTTTCCTGTACATCCGTCCTGCCGGCCTGTTCGGTGAGCGGGCGATCGAGCGAGTCTGACTATGAGCAAATCCACTTACAGCCTGCCACCGGTCGAAGAAAGCGCACCGCTTGTGTTGCGTGAGCGGCGCATCCCCTGGGCGCTGCTCGCGTTGTTGGTGCTTGCCCTGGGTATCGTGCCGTGGATCGGCAACGACTATTGGCTCAGCGCAATCCTGATTCCGTTTCTGGTGTTGTCCCTGGCCGGGATGGGCTTGAACTTGCTGACCGGTTATACCGGCCAGACATCGGTGGGAGCTGCGGGATTCATGGCGGTGGGGGCCTTCGCCACCTACGGCTTCCTGTTGCGCCTGCCGGAGTTGGGCTTACCGATTGCGCTATTGGGCGGCGGGCTCATCAGTGCCCTGGTCGGGCTGGTGGTCGGCTTGCCCAGCTCGCGGATCAAAGGCTTTTACCTGATGGTTACGACGCTGGCAGCGCAGTTCTTCCTGGAGTGGTTATTCGTCAAGTTCCCCTGGTTCTATAACTACGGCTCCTCGGGGACCATTTCCGCCCCGCGACTGCGCCTGTTCGATCACGACTTGAATACCCCGGCAGGCCGCTATCTGCTGACGCTGGTGACGGTGCTGATCCTGACGTGGGTCGCGCTCAATCTGGTCAGGAGCCAGGTCGGTCGCAACTGGATGGCGATCCGCGACATGGACACCGCCGCCGCGGTCATCGGGATTGCGGTGGTGCGCTACAAACGCCTGGCGTTTGCCATCAGCTCGTTTTATCTGGGCATCGCCGGCGCTCTGTGGGCCTTCGCTTATCTGGGTACCGCCAGCGCCGGCAGTTTCGATATCAATCGTTCCTTCCAGATCCTGTTCATCATCATTATCGGGGGCATGGGCAGCATTGCCGGCAACTTTGTCGGTGCCGCGTTTATCAGCCTGTTGCCCATCTTCCTCGATTACACCGGACAGGCGTTATTCGGCGGAGCGGTGGATGCCGGGCAGTTGCAGAACCTGCAGAAAATCATCTTCGGCGTGCTGATTATCGCGTTCTTGATCAAAGAGCCCGAAGGCTTGATTCGGCTGCTGAAAAATATCCGTGACCGATTGGCCTACTGGCCTTTGCGTTTCTGATTGTCTTCCTACCACTCACGATGAGCCCTTCCATGCGTGCATTATTCAAGCGTTCCCTGATCGGTATGAGCCTGAGCCTGGCTTTGTCAGGCGGTGTCAGTTCGGCGGTACAAGCCTCGCCGGACCAACAATTCTTCCCGTTGGCTACCTACCGCATTGGCGCCTATGCCTCCAGCGGGATTCAGGTCTGGGCCGGGATGATCGACTACTTGCGCTATATCAACGAGGTCGAAGGCGGTATCAACGGCGTCAAACTGGTCTGGCAGGAATGCGAGACCGAATGGACGGCAGAGAAGGGCATCGAATGTTACGAGCGCTTCAAGAAGGGTCTGGATGGCGCGCCGGTCGCGGTGTATCAGCCTAACGGTGCGCCGGCCGCCTATGCACTGAGCGAGCGGGCCGAAGTGGACAAGGTTCCGCTCATCACCCTGGGTTATGGGCGGACCGAGGCCACCGATGGCAAGGTGTTTCCGTATAACTTCCCTGTCATGCTGACCTTCTACAGCGAAGCCTCGGCGTTGGTGAACTTCATCGCCCAGCGCGAAGGCGGGCTGGACAAACTCAAGGGCAAGAAAATCGCCACGCTCTACCACGACTCGGCCTATGGTCGCGAAACCCTGGGGCCGATGAAATTGCTGGCGCAGAAGTACGGTTTTGAAAACATCCAGATTCCGGTGGCCGACCCCGGTAACGAACAATCGGCGCAGTGGCGGCAGATTCGCCAGCAACAACCCGACTGGGTATTCCTGCGTACCTGGGGCGTCTCGACGCCTGTGGCCGTCAAGACCGCCGCACGCTTTGGCTTCCCGGTCGACCATATCGTCGGTGACATCTGGGCCAGTTCCAGCGAGGACGTTATCCCTGCGGGAGACGCTGCCAAGGGGTATCTGGCGCTGACACCGTATCCATCGGGCACGGATTTCGAGATCCACAAGCGCCTGCAACAGTACATCCTCGATGCCGGCAAAAGCGATCTCAAGGACAAGAAGAACTTCGGCAGCGTGTATTACAACTCCGGGCTGGTCAACGCGGCCATCGCGGTCGAGGCGATCCGCACCGGACAGAGTAAATTCGGCAAACGCCCGCTCAATGGCGAAGAAGGTCGATGGGGGCTGGAGCATTTGAAGATCGATGACGCCCGCCTCAAGGACATGGGGTATCTGGGGCTGATGCAAAATATCAGGCTGTCTTGCGATGACCACGAAGGGGGCGGTTCTGCCCGGGTTCAGCAATGGGATGGCAGCGGCTGGACACTGGTCAGCCAATGGATCGCAGCCGATCGGGCGTTGCTGCGGCCCCTTATCGATGAAAAGTCCGCCGCATTCGCCAAAGAGAAAAACATCACCCCGCGCGATTGCAGCCGTGAAGAATAAGCGACAGCGTGCACTCGGTGCGTCTGGCCATCACAGCAGACGCGCATCATCAGACCCTGAGGCAACCGCATGAGTGTTCAGCCCGCTCCCAGCGCGACAGCGCAAACCCTGCTGCATGTCGATGACATCGAGGTGGTCTACGATTCGGCGATCCTTGCGGTTGCCGGTGTTTCCCTGAGTGTGCCGCAGGGTGGCATTGTCGCGCTGCTGGGCGCCAACGGCGCGGGCAAGAGCACCACGCTCAAAGCCATCTCCGGGCTGATCAAGGCTGAGCGAGCCGAGATCAGCCGTGGCGCTATCCGCTTCCAGGGGCAGGAAACGGCCCACAGCAGCCCCAACGAGCGGGTGCGCAACGGCATGGTCCATGTGCTGGAGGGACGGCATGTTTTTGCCCAACTTTCGGTGGAAGACAATCTGCGTTCGGGCGGTTTCATCCGACGCTTATCTCGTCAACAGATGGAGCAGGATCTGGAACGGATCTACGCCTGGTTTCCGCGACTCAAAACCAAATATAAAACCCAGGCCGGGCTGACTTCCGGGGGCGAACAGCAGATGGTCGCCATCGGACGGGCGTTGATGACGCGGCCTACACTGGTCCTGCTGGACGAGCCGTCCATGGGCCTGGCACCGATTATCGTCGGGGAAATTTTTGAAATCGTCGCTCAGCTCAATCGCGAGGAAAATGTCAGTTTTCTGATCGCCGAGCAGAACATCAATGTCGCGTTGAAATACGCCAGCGAGGCCTATGTGCTGGATACCGGCCGCGTCGTGGCTCAAGGACCTGCGCAGCAATTGCTCGGCCGCGAGGACTTGCAGGACATTTATCTGGGCAAGCGCTGATACCCGAATCCCAACCCGTTTGAGCGGGGCCAACCTCGCTCAAACACAGCGTTATCAAATGGGCATCAGCGCGCATGCATCGCTCGGTGGACGTCCCGCTTCGGTTACCTCGACGAGTCGGATACGGCGGCGCGCTGCACGCTTGAACCCCGACCTGGAGGACAGCCAAGCGATTTCGGCCTACGTCATGGTTTATTCAGGCGAGATATCGAAGTCGAAGTATTTTTTGGCGATGCGTTCATACGTGCCGTTTTGGTGGATACGATCAAGCGCTTGATTGATGTCGCCTTTGAGTGCGGTATCGCTCTTGCGCAAGCCGATTCCGGTTCCCGGCCCGAAGATCTCAGGGGATTTAACGATCTCGCCGGCATAGCCGAACCCCTTGCCCATCGGCTTCTTGAGCAGGCCTTCGGAGACGGCAATGGCATCGTCGAACGCTGCATCGAGCCGACCATTGATCAGATCCGAGTAGGTCAAGTCACTGCTTTGATAAGGCACCACCTCCGTGCCTTTGGAGCCCCACATTCGCCGGGCATAGACTTCGAATACGCTGCCTTGCTGCACGCCGATGCGCTTGCCGCGCAAGGAGTCGGCCGTTGGTTGCAACGTGCTGCCTTCAGGGGCAACCAGGCGCGCGGGTGTGTCATACAGCGTGTTGGAAAAGGCGATTTCGGTTTTGCGCGATTCAGTGATCGACAGAGCTGAAAGTATGCCGTCGAATTTCTTGCCTTTGAGGGCCGAGACCATTCCGTCGAAAGCGTTTTCCACCCAGACACAACGACGTTTCAACTCGGTACACAGGCTTTCACCCAACTCGATATCGAAACCGGTCAGCGAACCGTCGGATCGCTTGGATTCAAAAGGAGGATAGGTGGGGTCGACCCCGAAACGCAGGTCTTCGCCAGCGCCCCAGGTCATCAGCGGGCTGGCCACAAGCATCAAACCGATCAGACATTTTTTCATCGACAGGGTATCCACGACAGGTTGGTTGAACAGCTCCGGGTTGGGTCCGCAGCAGCACGTATCAGCCTTGAGCGTTCAAGGCTTGTTTCAAATGATCTGAACGTTCGACGTCCAAGACTTGCCCATGGCCAAAACCACCGTTCCAGCCACACACCCGGGAGGCGTATTCGGCGCCCTGCAACAGGCATTGCGCGAGGCCGTGACCGGCTTGCCGAGCCTTGAGAAACGCTGCGATGAATCCATCGCCGGCGCCCATGCTGTCGACCACAGCGCAGGGCAGGCTGGGTTGTTCATGGACACCCTGCGCATCGACCGCGAGGGCGCCCAGAGCACCGCGAGTGACGATCACCGTCGACGGGCCCAGGGCACGCATTGCGTGCGCCAACTCATGCGCTTCTTCTGAAGACAGGCTGGCCGCCGAAAAGAAGGCGATGTCGACATGCTTGATCAGGGCCGGCCAATCGAATTCGATCCAGTTGTCCGAGAAATCGAATGACAGGCAGCCACTGGCATGACGTATCGTCGCCAATTGCTGTTCGAGACCGCTGTAAAGGCTGCTGTGTGCCAGCGGAAATGTTGCGATGTAGGCCAAATCCTCGGCATCGACGCGCAATTGACGACAGACACCCGGATCGCTGCCAAGAAACACTCGCTCGCCGTCAATGCTGTCGGCGCACGCCCACCCATTGGCGCCCGGCAGTGTGCGGCAGCGGGACGAATCGACACCTTCCTCTTGCAGGCAGTGGAGCAGGCGTTGACCGTACAGATCACCGCCCACGCACCCCAGATAAGCGCTGCGAATACCAAGGCGCGAAGCGAATACCGCAACGTTGAGTGCATTCCCGCCCGGATATTCGACATTGCGGTCCAGGTAAACATCCATGGTGTTGTCGCCTACGGTGATCAGGCTGGCCATGCTCAGTACTCCGTTTTCCACATGTAGCGGCGAGTCGTCAGCGGTTGCTGATGCCAGACGGCCAGGTGGGCGGCGATACGTTCGGCCGCGATGCCAACGATATAAGGCGCGACAATCGCGCGGATCTGCGGGTCAATCCCGACCATCGGGAAATCTTTGGAGTCGTAGATCATCACGCGTTCGGTGTACCGATGGCAGAAGCTCACCACCCGTTCCATCTGCGCGCGACTGGGGTCTTCGCCGACCAGCAGCAGCAGCGGGGTAGAGGCATCGATGGCTTCGAACGGTCCATGGAAAAACTCCGCGGCTTCCACCGGCAGGCAATGCAGCCATTGGCTTTCCATCACCACACAGACACCGAAGACATAGGCGGTGGTGAACATCGGACCCGATGCGAGGAAGTACATGACGCGATCATCTTTGTAGAGGCGTGCCTCTTCGGTTGCCCTTTGGTCGTTGTTGATTGCCGCGTCAGCCAACGCCTGCGGCAGCGCTTTGAGTGATCGGGTGAGTTCGTCCAGGAGCGGCCAGCCTTCGCGTTTGGCCAAAATACCGCCGATCAACGCCTGAAGGATCATGAAGCAGCCGAAGTACGCCTCGTCGGTGCGGCCCAGCAGGAAGCAATGTTGAACGGCTTGGGCCAGCGGCAGTTCGGCGGTCTGTGTCACGCCCACCGTGAGGCATGGTTTGCCTTGCAGGAAGCGTGCAGCGGCGATGGTTTCCTGGGTCGTACCGGATTTGGACGCGAGGACGACTAAAGTGCGCTCATCCAGACGCGGTGGATTGATGTCCATGAACTCGGCCGGGAAGTAACGGCGGACTTCCAGTGAGTGGCTATAGCGCTCAAGCCAATACTGCAAGCCAAGCATGATGCGGTTGGGGGCGCCGCAGCTGACGAAATAAATGCGGTCAATCCGCGTTGCCAGCTCCTGACCAAACTGCTGAGCGTCATCGACGATTTGAACCGATTGCTGCAAGGACGCAATGAAGCCTTCCTGGTTGAACTGGATCGCCATGTGGCCTCCTGAGTGACACGTTAAGGGGTTCATGTCGCTGATCATGACCACCATTTAGACCAAAATCTATACCATGAAAAATACCATTACAAGGCATTTTCCTCGTGGTCTAATAGCGCGCAGAGGCGGTTTCAGGGTATTTCCAGGCTCGATATTGTTGGTCATCGCCAAGCTAGCGGCGTTGCGTCAGTTTTTTTGTTTTTACAGCCGCCGTGGACAACCCGAAAAAATATTCCAGGATGTAGACCATGAAAGTTACCAGCACAAAACCTTCAGACGTGGCGTTTCCCACGCCCCAACGCAAGCAGATCGCCTGGCAGGCGGTACAGGCGCTGCTTGAGATGCTGGAACGCCCCGAATTCGGACCGACTGAACGAATCCCGGCGGAAAGGGATCTGGCCGAACACCTGGGAATCAGCCGGATGACTTTGCGAAAGGCTCTGCAAATATTGATTGATCGCGGGGTTCTCGAACGCCGGGGCAATCGCGGAACCTTCGTGACGGCTCCGGGTGTCGAGCGGCCACTCAATACGGTGGCCCGCAAAGGGATCGCTGAAGTCGTTGAACAGGCTGGCGCCTTGTCCGGCAGCAAACTGCTCTACTTCGAGCAAACACAGGCCAGCGCCCGGGTCGCCAAACTGCTGAAGATTCAGGAAGGTGATGTGTTGCTGGCCATCAGGCGTCTGCGCACAGTGGACCAACATCCGTTCTGCATCGAGACCAGCTACATTCCTGCGGCCCGTGTGCCGGAACTGGTGGCGGGGGATCTCATCGAAGGAGCCTCGTTGTATGCCCTATTGTTGGCACGCTATCAGATCGAAATCGAAAGCGACGAGGGGACGTTGAGCATTGCAACGATGAACGATCAGGAGGCACGTCTGCTTGAAGTCGAGCCCGGAACGTCCGCGCTGGTCTATCGAGGCGTGATTTTCGATACTCAAGGATTGCCGGTGGAGTATCTGGTCTCGATCAACCACCCTCAGCGTGTGGTGTTCAAATTGGCCGACAGTCGAGTCAACAGCTTTCAGTCCCTCAATAAAGAGGCATGACGTGGAAAAAAGCATCACTGAGGTAATTACGTGATTGTCTACGCGTTAGCTGACAGCCAATAAAACTGGCATCCCGCTGTCATCTGGTAGAAGAGGCGGCGGTTCTGTCTGCTGCAGACCTCACTTGCATTTTTTTTCAAGGCGTCCTTGACATGCCTGTCGAACAAGTACAGAATTGCGTCCATTCCTGATTCAGGAATACAAAAAACCCTTTAGATATCAAAGGGTTAGAAGCAAGATGATAATTCTCGTTTCTAAACAAGTTTGTATGCATTAAGTGCTTTGTGCATTTGATGTTTGAGGCCGAGTAGCAAAATGGTTATGCCGCGGATTGCAAATCCGCTTACGCCGGTTCGATTCCGACCTCGGCCTCCACTATTAAAAACCCCGCAGATTAACGTCTTCGGGGTTTTTTTTGCCTCTGAGAAACGCAGGTGTACCAAAACTTCGCTATTTCGTTGGATTCGCGATGGCACCAACGCGGCGTTAAACCCGCTCAGTAATGTCCTGTTTAATTACTAACGCTGGAAGACGATGATCTTGCTGCATCGCCTATTACCGAGCGTCAATGGCGCGACAATTGACCCTCGTTAGGGGGTGGAAAGAGAAGGCAGCCCATTTCCCGGATTTGACTTTCAGGCCCGAACGTCCTGACGCTCACGGCGTCTCGCCTCCTGAATGATGTGGCTGGATGACTCGATACCAAAAGGGGGGCGCAGAGCCTAAATACCAGCTCTGATTCACAGCGCGATACGGCCAGACATATAAAGCCCGGCCTTGACCTTACTTTGGCTTACCGATTCCCTTTTATTTTGAAGTCGCGGACTGAAAACTGCTCAACGTGAGCGAAGTCTACTGCAGTATGCTTCACAAAATAGCTATCGCCGTGCTTTGCATAAGGGTGCTCGGAGTTGATTGCAGCTGGGGCTGTCGGGTTGAAGAATTTATCATGGTGATAAACCGGCATCCCAGTTGGTGTTGTATGCATTACAAAGCTGAACCTGCTTTTTGTAAAATCTTGAATCTGGCCCCCGCCATGGGGGAGCTGTGGGTGCCAGATAACGGTATCACCTGCCTCCACGGTAAGTTGTTCCTTCTTGATGCCTGCTTCAGCGCACAGGCGCTGGACTTCACTTTGAAAATCATTCCACAGGCGAGCAGAGCTACTTGGAATGACATCCAGGCTATCGAAGTGTCTAAGAGCGATTGCTGCTCGATCTGGCTCGGGGATATTATGCCCTCCACGCATAACATCCAAAGCACCGTTCTGTTCGTTTGCATCTTCAAGAGCAACCCACACCCCAAGATAATACATCTCAGGTTTTGTGGAGAAATAGGGTGTGTCTCGGTGAATAGGCTGAGCCGATCCGCGCTCATAGAATAAAGATGTGTAAAGACTGGGAGTCGCCTCAAACATAGCTTCTTGAACGTCGTATGCCGTTTTGTTCATGTCAAACAGATCAATAAGCTCCGGAAAGGCGGCATGCAAATTTGCGATTCGAGGGTAGTGCCCGTCTTGATCAAGGAATTTCCCGAACTTATCGCTGTTTATATTGGCAAAACTTTTGAAGTTATCAATAACTGATGCACATTTTTCTTTATCGATAGAACCTTTAATTACTGTGAAGCCATCGCGTATTAGATTGTAAATGTGAGGTTGAATGTGGGGTGGTAGAGTTGGCAGCTTTCGAGCTGATTCTATGGGGCTCATAAACCAAGGGGTTGAGTTTTCAACTGAGTTATAAAAATACATCCTTTCGCCCCACTTATATGGCAATCAATTTAATTTGTATTAACAGGCATGATGCTGTCATAAAGCGAAATTATAGTTGGCTATCAGTTAAGCCGGCAATTCACAAATGTGTATCCAATTGAAACGGTTGCCACTACCATAATCTGCCGTCGAGACATACATAATCTTATAACCAAATTGATACTTTTTTTTACTACTGCCTGCGAGCTGACCAGTTCCATAGCGCCTTCTATTGCAGCGGAGGTCCATAGCCGCGAACGCGTTTGGTCCATTACCGCTGCGAAGCTTGGCGGACATGCTCAGTGAGCGATATGCACCTGGATAAATCTTCAATCGGAAGACAATTGATAGTCTCATTTGTTGAGCGAGAGTTTGGCGAAGATGAATCTCTCAGATTGAAAGAAAATTTCTGATTAACGGTTTGTTTAAATCGTCCGCTGAAGGAGCGTTCTGCCTAATGGCCATTACGTGAGAAGTTTCTGTTACAGCCCCCAAACTGCAAGGGAGGCCTGATGAAAACCAACCGCCGATTCCGATTTCGGCCTCGTCAGAAACCTGGAAACGAAATTGAGATCGTGGGAATGATATTCATGAACTGTTTGCCCGCTTTTACAATGTCGTTGCTAGCGCTCGGCCCATACTGAATATCGTGTAGGGCTGTATTAAAGGCTTTCACTCCATCATGTGTCGGGCCAGGCAGTAGCACATTGTCTTTGTACAGCTTATATGCCTTATAGACCTCGCTATTTTCACCCAAAGTTGTCTTCATTTGGCCGTCAATGCTGTCGGCAAATTTACGAAGGTCGTTGTTCGGTCCAAAACAGCCTTTTTCAGTTGCTACACCGTATTTCCAGCACTTGCCGATCTCGCGCGCGAGCAATTGCCCCCCGGTACAAACGACAAATGCCTTAGGGTTGCCTCCGGTCTTCACTGCGCAGGAGAGGGCGATTTGTTGCTCTGGCGTCAAGTTTTTAGCCAGTCCGCAAGCCGCGGCCGCGCCATAATTGGTCATGTTATCTTTAACGCATTTTGCGTAATAGCGCTCGTTAGGCCCAAGGTGCTTTTCTCCAGCGCACATAGCTATATCGTCATTCGCTTCATGATCTTTGGCGCAGTCCTGTACTTCTTTCATTCTTTCGTAAGCATCTTGCAGGTCATGATTTCCGGTACTACACACAAGTGCTGCACCATTATCTTCCGGATTTTCGTCCATGCACTGAGTGGTGGTCCTGTACGCAGGAGGAAGGGCGCGGTGGACAATGCATTGGTACATCTCAGCTTCGCCTTCTGATTCATTCCTGCACTGCGATAACGCCCCCGTATCTGGAATTGGAGGCAGCGCGAGGACGTTCTTGATACCAAACCCGTCTTTACCCACTGGCGCCGGAAGTACGATTTGCAGGTTTGGTTGCCAACCGAACATATCGGCTTGAGGCGCTGGCAGTGGGATAAACCCGTCTCCCACGCATGTTAGTGTCGTTGGTTTTCCGCAGGCCTGAGGAGCGACGCATGCAGGAAATGGAGGCGAACCGCAACCCATCGCAACGAGGACTGGAGGAGGAGGAAAGCCAGGGGGGGTAGGGCAGGCAATGGTATTGAAAAAGCCGCAAGGGCTAGGAGCGGGGCAGAACGGAAGGCCCATTGCCCCACAGAAGGGAAAACCAGGCGGTGCGGGAGGTGGGATCGCTGGCTCACCCAGGCAGAACCCTCCGAACATGCAGGATTTGAAATCCTCGGTCGGAACATTCAATCCTGAGCATTGCTGCATAAGCCATTCGTTGACGGCTCCAGCGTTCCAGCATGCAGCGATAATCCCACGTTTGTCAGCGGCTGCTTGTATAGGAAGCAAGCCAAAGCTCCCAGCCAGAATCAAGCAAAAGCAGATGCGGCGCATTTGGGCCTTCTCGATAACGCAGATTGTATTTACGTCATAGGGCGGCTGCAGATTTTCTCGTGGGTGGGCACGCTGCGAGGGGCCTTGGGTTCCATGGCACTTAGAAGAGAATAGCTTGCGTAGCACTAACACTCAGTTATGGTACGAAAGTCTGCATAAAAACACCGTTCCCGGCGACAGGAACGGCTCGCTGTTACGCTGACGATTACCAGCGACCGTCGCGACGGTTGTGGTCAGAATCGCGATCATGCCCCCGGTTGTAGCCCCTGTCATGGTCTCGCTCGTAATAACCACGGGGCGGCCGTGAGTCAAACCGGCGGTATTCGACCCGCGAAGCAACCGGTACGTAGGCTACGGGCTGGTACTGCGGCTGATAACGGGGCTGTGGCTGATAACTTTCATACTGTGGCCGGTAATGATCGCGGCTTGAACCGCTGATCACGGTGGCCAATACAGCACCTACTGCCGCCCCGGCGAGTACCGGCACTATCACATCGCGTCCATTGGCTGACGCCGTGCCTGCGGCTATCAGGCAGGCGGACAGGATCAAGGCTTTGGTCATCTTGGAAAACATGGTGTCTCCTCAGGCGGCGTATGGGGTGTCGCCATGGATGTATGAAACACCCATTTCATGTAAACGCAGGTCTAGAGTCGGTAAAGGTTGAGTAAAGCGCGGGCAAGGGTGCCGTTGCGCTCCAGCACTCCACACGGTCAGTAGCGTTGATCACTGGCGGGAGTTCGGGCATACAGCCCAGGCCCGATCAGAACGCCGTTCCACGGAAAGCCCGGCCTGTCGGATGCTGATCTGACGGCGGCCGCTGCAAGTACTGAGGCGCAAGGCTCTATAATTTCCAAAACTTCAGATGATTGCGAACAAGATTTGACGCTGAACTGTGGGCGCCGGTCGCGTTTGTTAGTTGTTAAACAGTGTTATGACGCAATACCTTCCTGTAACCGTTGCTGGCTAAACATTACCGTGTAATCGCGCCGGGTTTGCCAGGTTTTGGTTTTACCGAAGTCCAGCAGACGCGAGTATGTCTACAGCTTCGACGCTTTGTGAGTGACTTCGTCGAATCTCAACGCTAGGCGCTGTATTGATGAATGAGGGGGAAAAGGGAGGCGGAGCAATCAGTCAACCCTATACGCTATTTAACATAATATACATTATGCGTACCCTTGGATTTACCTCGGGGGTGGTGGTACGCTCCTTTTAAGCACCGAATGATCTAACTCGACTAAATGTTTGTTTAGTTGAGTTATGCATAGCGTTCGCAGGATTAAACCTGATCGCCAATCTGCGCTACAAGGCTGTTCTCCACGATGTTGAGTTCGGTAACAAATGACGTGCCGCACGATCTATCTGGCCAATCATCGATTGCATATCTACCTGACCTACCCTGACTCTTTCTCAATTCCGAATGTGATCATGCCCATACCGGCAAGGCGCTGGGAGGTTTCACGGACTGCCGAAGCGTTGTGTCAGGCAGGGAAATCACAGGCTGACCTGGAAGCAGCAACCTTGAGGCAGTCGGCTTTGCAAGGTGACATGCCAACCTTGATGAGCGCAGATGCGCTGCACCAGTGAAAGGCCCAGACCAAGGCCTTCGCCGCGTTGTTCGTCGCCTCTCACAAAGGGTTGGAACATGGCGTGCTGTTTTTCTTCTGGAATACCGATGCCACTGTCCTGGACGCAAAAGCCACGGGCGCTTAGCGTCAGGGAGATAAAACCCTCGTCAGTGTAGTGCCACGCATTGCGTAACAAATTGCCCATGACTGAATGCAATAACGTGGCGTTGTACAGCTCATTGGACGGTTCGCCTCGCTCATAACGCAGGACCAGCCCCTTTTCTTCGATAGGCTTGCGCCACATTTCAACAAGCTCATCGGCGATTGCCACAAGGGACGCATGGGGCCCCTTTACGGCATCGTCGCTTCCGATTCGCGCCAGAAGCAGGAAAGTTTCGACCAGTTGCCGCATGCCTTCGCTGGCGCGGGCAATACGTGTTACCTGTGCGTGAGAACGTGGTTCAAGACGAGGGTTTTCCAGAAGTAATTCGCAGGAACTCGCCAGAACCATGAGTGGGGTTCGCAACTCATGGCTGACGTCGCTGGTAAATAGTTTCTCGCGACTCAAGGCGGCGCGTAGTCGACCCAGAGTCTCATCAAATGACACAGCCAGCTCGCCTACCTCATCCTCGGCATAGTCAGGTGCAAGCGCGGGCGCCAGTTCCAGAACCTGATCGCGGTGTCGCACCTGGCTGGCAAGTTTTACGACTGGCGCCATGACCCGCTGTGCAAGCAAGCGTCCCAGCAGCAATGCCAGAAGAACGCTGAGAACAAACCCGACGAACACGACGGCGAAGAGAATCCGCTCGCGTTTCACGTTGCTTCGCTGATCTCGCAATAGCACATAATTGCGCCCCGCCACCGATTCCACCATTGCGTAATACGCCCGCTTGCCGCGCGTGAACACATGGAAGCCGGAAGGCAGCGGCTTGAGGTCATCGGCCATGGCCAAGTCGCCGACTCCGTTCTGCGCATAGAACAACGAATTTTTGTCCGGACGGTGACGCCAGCCGGCAGCATCTTCCATCACCAGCAGGCGATGCAGGTCGCCGCTGAGAGACATGATGGTGAGTTTTTTCTCGACGAAGTGAACAGTGACTACAATACCGGCAGCAAAAACTCCCGCTACCAGAGCGCTCATCAGCGTGAAGACAATGATGATTCGCTGTTTGAGGCTGTGTTTGATATCCATGAACTTTCCGATGAATGCATGACGCTCGGGCAAAAACAGACAGCGTTCATTATCGGATGGTGAATGTCGTTATTTCGTCAACGCAGGCAAACAGTTATCGCCTTGAAGCGACGCAACTGCAAAGAGCTCACGACAGCCGCGACCCTTTGAATGTCAGGGCCGCGTATAGACGGAATTGCTTACAGCATGGGCAATGCGCTGACGACGCGTAACGCCAGGCCTTCATAAGGGTCCAGAGTAATAGTGAACTCACCTTGCTCGGTCAAATCACCTTCGACTCGCTCATTGATGATATCCACGACCGGGCCTGGTGCGACGTCACTAAGGTGCAGCGTTTCAACGATAGGCTGGTCGCTGAAGTTCAGCGCCGTGATCTGCGTGCCCTTCCCCGCTGGCAACTCATGCACCATGATCAGCAGCCCTGGATGTTGCACATCCGGGATCAATATCTGCTTGCTCGCTGCGATATCGTAGGCGCGACGCACCGCAAGGATTTTCTTGAGCTGCGACGCGAATGAGTCCGGGCGCTTTAGCTGGCTGACCAAACTGCCGTATAGGGTTTTCGGGCGCGGCATGTTTCCAGCGGAAAATTCCGCCTCGGGGTCAAGATCAACCAGATCGTAGGCACCCCGATGAATCCAGCGCGTGTCGCCATCCTGCATCAAGTGCTGGACCTGCTCGGCCGGCAAAGTGAGCGCACCCACAAGGTCCCAGCCAGACAAAGCAAACACACCCGGCTGCATGGCATTGAACATCACCAGCAACAGGTGAATATGCTGGATCTTCTGGATATCAGCTTCGCTGATCGCATCCAGGTCGCGGATGCCCAGCGCAGCGGTGATGATGCTCGCCGTCGTGCATGCCACGCCATTGGTGACGAACTTAAGGTTGTAAGGCGCGTGTTCGCCGGTCAGGCGCTCATACATTTCTTCGCGAATGTGCTCGCGCAAAATGTTGCCGGGGAACGTCTGGCCTTGGTAGTGATACGTGTCATGGGCGTGCAATGTCCAGAAATGCACCAGTTCCAGCGTCAATTCATCATGGTTCTGCAAGGCATGAATCAGCGACGCCGGATCAATGCCGAACGCATGGACCTGACGTAGCATCAAACGCAGGAACTCAGTGGTGCCGGTCAACAGCGCATGTTGATAAGCGGGTCTCGTGATGAAGTCGTAGGACAGGTCCGCACCACCGTGGGACATGGAGGCGATGTCGTCCAGAGTCAGATTCAGCTCCTGAAAGCTGAAGCCACCGGCCTTGCGAATGGCGCCACCCAGCAACTGGTTGCCGGTGATGGACAAGGGATGGCTTTCCGACCAGGCATTACCCTCAGCCTTGCGTTCCACGCCCAGGAAGCCGTTCGCATCCAGACGCAACACCCGCGCACCCATGACATCAATGGCATGCAAGGCATCACCAATGATCATCTGCTGCGCCGCGAAGCTTGGGTCAAGCCAATTTAATGAGGGCTGGCCGTCCTTAAAGTAGTGCAGGTACACCCAGCGGCGCGCCTTGCCATCTACACCCTGCACGATGGCAGTCGCACTCCAGTCGGTCTCTTTTACACCAGGCTCAAAAAAAATCACCCGTTGCAACTGACCCACGATGTAGTGCTTTTCCTTGAGCAGGTCGACGACTTCCGGCACCAGGTTCACCGCATCGCGTCCTGCGGGAATATCCGGCAGCAAATGCCAGTCTTCCTCGCGAATCTCGACCATGTGATAAAGGCCGGGATAATCCTCGTAAGCCATCTCCGCAAGGCGGAAATCTGCGCCCTTGCCGGTATGCGACGGAATCACATCATCGATCATCACCGCGTTATGCGCAGCCGAGATGCGGCTCAGGCTCAGCAACTGCGCTTCGGTTCCCAGGTCCGGGTCGATGCCAAAGCTGATGCGGTCGAAATTGCCATCGATACTGGGTGTGCGCTGGCGCCCTTGCAGACCGCCGGATGTCTTCAATGGGCCATTGTGGATGCCCTGAATACCAATCTCGGAGAGCGCGTGCCACAAGGCTTCATCACCCAGCGCTTCAAGTACCGAACCTCCCTCGCGGGTCACGATAGACGCCGGATAGGCTGTGAACCACACAGAAGCGATGGCTGACGCGTCCCGCGGACGGGCCTCGGCGAAGGGGCGCTGCCATAACCTGCCCTGCCCCGAATATAATTTGGCCCGTTGTTTAGCCGCGTTCAGCATCGATTGCTCAACCAGCCAATCCACGTATTGCTTGTCCGGTGTCGTCATAAATTCCAATCATCCGCTTCAAGTGAGCCAGCCGAAACGATCCGGATTGATGTGAGCTGTTCCGATTCTGGTTTCAAATACCTATTGCTATGAGCCCCGCCAACACTAAACGTTGCATTTTAGTTTTCATTCGCAGGGGACGCAGAACGCCGGATGGCAGGTCCGCACGGGTTGCCGGCCATGGGACACTGAAAGGGTGCGTCGGTAATTCGGGGAGGATGCAGGTGCCAGGCTGAAAGATCAGACCAGCCCGGGCAATCAGCAACTGCATCCTTTAATCATTTTCAGTCCAGTCGAACGCCAGTTGCAGCGCGGTGCGCTCCGCCAGTGGGCGGCTGTGCAGGCGTTCGACCATATGAAGGCTCATGTCGATACCCGCCGAAATCCCGGCGGAGGTCACAAACCCGCCTTCATCGACCCAGCGCAACGTGCTGAGCACGTCCACTGAAGGGAACATTTCCTTGAGATCGTTGATGTCTTCCCAGTGGGTCGTGACTTGCTTTCCCGCCAGCTTGCCGGTTTTAGCCACCAGGAACGCACCGGTGCAGACCGCAGCGATGACTCGTTCTGGTACGGCTTGACTGCTGATCCAATGGATTACGTCGGTTTTTTCCAGTTCGGCAGAAACCACTCCGCCCGGGATTACCAGGCAATCCATGACCGGATGATCGGTGATTGAATAATCCGGATCGACTTTCAAGCCGGCGCGGGCGCGCACTGGCGCCAGGGTGCGGCCAATGGTGAATACGTTGAACAACATGCGGTCGTCGTGACTGCTGCGCAAGTGCATGCGTGACGCAGTGGTGAAGACTTCGTAAGGACCGGCGAAATCAAGGACTTCAACGTCATCGTAGACGTAGATACCTATGTTGATTGACACGAAAAGGACTCCCGGGCAGCTTGCGCCGCGTGCTCGTCAAAGGATCAGGTTCTGCCTGATTTCATCGCTCAGGTTAACCAGTCAATTTGCCGTGAACTACGGTCGTAAGTGCCAATATCCGGTAACATCGCGCCATGAAAAACCATCTTGTCGTCGCACTCATTTATAACCAGCTGTGCACCTTCGAGTTCGGTTGCACGGTTGAAGTCTTTGCCCTTAAAAGACCGGAGCTGGGCGTTGACTGGTACGAATTCGCAACCTTTGCGGTGGATGAAGGCGCGATCACAGCTGCTGGCGGTATCACGATTGTGCCAACGGCAGGCCAGGTGCTACTGGAAAACGCCGACACCATCATCGTTCCAGGCTGGCGTGGCGTGGAACATCAGGTACCGCCCAAGCTGATCGCCCAGTTGCAGGCCGCACATGCACGTGGGACGCGGATTTGTTCGATTTGCACCGGCGCCTTCGTGCTGGCGGCGGCCGGACTGCTTGACGGCAAACGCGTGACCACCCACTGGCGATACACCGATCTGCTGGCCAGCATGTATCCGGACCTGACCATCCAGCCCAATGAGTTGTATGTCGATCAGGGCCAAATCGTGACGGCGGCCGGGTCTGCTGCCGGACTGGACATGATGTTGCATCTGGTGCGCAACGATCATGGCGCCAGGGTGGCAAACATGGTTGCACAACGCATGGTGATACCGCCCCATCGTGAAGGCGGACAATCGCAGTACGCATCCCGGCAATTGGTGTCCGCCAACGACGGGCCGATTTCGAGCCTGATGGCGTGGATTCGCAGCGACCTCAAGCATGCCCACAGCATCAAGGAGATGGCTGAGCGGGCCGCTGTCAGCACGCGCACCTTGCACCGTTCGTTCATGGAAAGCACAGGGCTCACCCCTTACGACTGGATTCTGGGGGAGCGAATCGCTTATGCCAAAGAGCTGCTGGAGTCATCGAGCATGCGTTTGGCTGAGCTGGTAGAGGTGGCTGGCTTCGGCTCGGAAGAGTCTTTACGCAGGCACTTTCGCAATCAGGTCGGCGTCAGCCCCAGCCGCTATCGCAAGCAATTCGCCAGGATTTGAGCTTCAACAATCCCTCTGCGCGACCTATCAATAGCTGGGTAAAGCGAACTCATCCAGCACCGGGATCGGGCCGGGCCGGGTGGAACATTGCGCTCCACCCGGCTCCTGGAGGGATCAGAAAATATTGAGGGGGTAATCAGCGATCAATCGCAGTTCGTTGTTGTCCCCTTCGGCCTGATCTGCATTGCCGCGATGGAAAGACTGTCGCATGCGCAATGCCAAGTCCTTGACCGGACCGGACTGCACGACATATTTGGCTTCTACATCGGTTTCGTGGTGTTTGCCGTCATCGCCATAACCATAATTACGATAAGGGCTGTTGACAGCCATGTTGCTGCCGTCAATGTCGTCACCGGTGATATAACGGGCCATGAAACTAAGGCCTGGTACGCCGTAGGTTGCCATGTTCAAGTCGTAGCGAGCCTGCCAGGACTTTTCACCAGGACCGTTGAAGTCAGAATACTGAACAGAGTTGGCGACAAATATGGAGTCGGCAGTATCGCCGGGACCGTTATGGCCGAAGGCAACATAATCAAAGGGTGTATCGCCATTAACTTTCTGAAACGCCAATGTCACGGTATGAGCCGACAGGAAAGAATAAGCGGCGGCCAGCGACCAGGTGGTGTTACTGATGTCACCTGCTTTGGACTGGCCCGAATCATCAGTGCGGTAGATATTGAAATCCAGATTCAACGACTGCTGTTCTGACAATGGCAGGGTGAAATTGGTATTGACGTAGTACTGATTCCACACATCTTCCAGATCCGAACCATACAGGCTGAACGTCAGATTGTCGTTTATTGCGTATTTGCCACCGGCATAATCGATGCTCTTGGCCGTAACGCCGGCATAAGAAGCGTAAAGTTCCTGGCTGTTGTTGGTGGTGACTGGGCCGTTACTGCTGGTGAAATGACCCGCATCGAGGTCCAGGCCCTGGATCTCGCTGCTCAGCAGGTTAAAACCCGTGGCAGTTTGCGGAAACAGGCGCGAGCCACCCGCGGCGAAAACCGGGGCGGTAGGTTGCAGATTGCCCCAATGCAGTTCGGTTTTTGACACGCGAACCTTCACCGAACCGCCGGCAGTGCCGTACTCATCCTCGGGCGAGCCATTGCTGCGAACTGGAAGGTTGCCGGTTCCGGCGGTGCCTGCGCCACCGTCCAGTTTGATGCCCCAATAGCCATAAGCGTCAACCCCGAAGCCAACCGTTCCCTGGGTAAAGCCGGAACTGAAGTTGCCCAATACGCCTTGGGTCCAGTCCTTGCGATCGCCGCCGCCGTTCTTGCCGTCACGATTGAAGTAGTAATTCTTGAGGTGCACGTTCAGGCTGCTGCCTTCCACAAAGCCCTTGGCGTCGGATTGATCACTGACCACCGCGGCTGACGCCAACTGACTCACACCCAACGAAACCGCCAACGTCAAGAAATTGCACTTCACATACTTCATTGTTTTCCCCTGTATCTCGAATAATTTTTACCCTTACCCAACGACACTCAGCGGACGAATGCCCTTCTGATGCGAAAGTGCAACGATAAATAAAGAGTTGATCGGCAGAAAAACTCAAAGGACAAACATGGTTTGACAGGCAGGATTGATCAAGAATTCTAACGATTCTGTTCGTTGTCCTGAAGTCATCTAGAGTGCAGGTTATGCTCCCGTGCACGGAATTTTTTAGCATTTTTCCAAGCGTGCCATCACGCTAGTTTGATAATAGTCACTATCAATTATTGTAATAGTGGCCAACGCTGCTCTGGTGTTAGTGTGGCCGGCGATGAAGCACAACGTTTCAAGCGCTTTCCGAATCCGCATCGGTAAGCAATCGAATACTTGCTCCACTTCATCATTCCTTTGGTTAGAACTTTATAGTCACCTCACATTTGTGCGGTGACTTTTTTTTGTCTCCGTTCACTTGGTTTTAAACCGCTTCTACCGCTCCAGCGTCAGCACAAATGCCCTGATACGCAGGCACGCTTGGGTCAGCTGTTCATCACTGACGGTAAAGGACAACCGCACAAAACCTTGAGACGGCTTCCCGAACGCGGCAGCGTCCAAGACCGACACCCCCGCTTCTCGCAGCAGTCGCCAGGCGAAATCCAGCGAGCTGAGCCCGGTGGCACGAATATCCAACAACACGAACATACCTGCGTCCGGCGTCAGCACTTGAATTGCCGGACAATCCTGCAGCTCTGCCACTACCAGATCACGTCGACGTCGGTAAATTTCTCGCATGCCCACCGTTACCTGTGCATGCGCCGCTACCGCCACCAAGGCAGCCTCCATGACAAAACCGGGCAAGCCATACACCATACTAAGCGACAGGTTTTCAACATGGCGGATCAGCTCAGGCGTAGCGACAATCCAGCCCATGCGCCAACCGGTCATGGCGTGTGATTTGGACAGGCTGCTGACCACGACACAGCGATCAGCCATTCCCGGCAGGCTCGCCAGGCTAATGTGCTCACGCCCATAGCAGAGGCTTTCGTAGACTTCATCCACAACCACCCACAGATCGTGAGCAATGGCCAGTTCAGCGATAGCTTGCAGCTCGGCTAAATCAAGGGTGACACCTGTCGGGTTGTTCGGATTGGAAAGAAATATCGCTCGGGTTTGCGGTGTCACCGCTGCGGCCAGCCGGGGAATGTCGGGGCGAAACCCTGCGTCCGGGTCACAGGCCACCCTTACCAGGGTCGCGCCGCATGCCCGGAGCGTCGCCTCGTAGGTGACGTACATAGGGTCCAGGGAAATAACCTCATCGCCGGCTTGCAATAGACACAGGGAAGCCGCGAACAAGGCATTTTGCGCTCCGGCCATCGTGATGACGTTTTGCGCGCTGACCGAACGGCCCAAGGTCTGCGTGTAACGCGCAGCGATGGCCTGGCGCAACTCGGCACGACCGGCAATGTGCGTGTAGTGAGTGTCGCCAGCGCGAAGGGCCGTTATCGCGGCGTCGGTAATGAAATCCGGTGTTGCGAAATCCGGGTCGCCGACGCTGAGGAGAATGACATCCTCACCTCGCTCTTGTGCCTCGCAGGCGGCGTAATGTATGTCCCAGGCTGCCACGCCATGGCCGGAAATCCGGTCGACCAACGATGAAAAGCGCATGTCCGTGCCTCCCTGCTCAGTGAAATAACTCATACCGCAACCGCAGCAAATGCCGAACCATAAGTAAAACAAGGCGTGCATTCAACCGTCCAACCGTCGCGCTCAAACTGTCGGCTGATCAGAGATCGAATCGGTCGACCACCCTGCGCCGCTCGTCGTCGCCGCGCATGTCGTAGGCGGCGGTGGTGGAAATGTTGGTGTGATGCGCCAGCTTTTGGGCGATGGACAAGTCAAACTCCTCAATAACCCGGGTAATAAAGGAGCGCCTGAAGTCGTGGGGCATGATGTCGACACCAATTTGTCGACCTCTTTGCTTGGCGATGAAGTAGATAGCGTGTTTGGTGATTCGCTCACGGGTAATGTGGTTGCCACGGCGGATCCGGTTGAATAGGAACGGATCATCCGCCTGGCCCGGCGGCAGGCTTGCGCGACGCAGCTCAAGCCACTGTTTAAGCAGGTCAAATGCCCAGACCGGCGCGTATTTGATCAACTGTTTATTGCCTTTGCCCAGCACCCGCAGGCTGCGTTCGGCAAAGTCGATCTGAGCCAGATCCACGTTCACCGACTCGGTCTTGCGCATTCCCGAGCCGTACAGCACAGCGATGATGGCCGCGTCACGACGCCCTTGCGGACGTGGATCGGCAGCGCACACCGCCATCAACTCGCGAATCAGGGTGCGACGTATATTCTTGCCCTTGGTCAGACGAGTACCGCTGACCGGCTTGACCGAACGGATCTTCAGCAGATGCTCATGGCTGATCAGGCTCTGGCGCCATGCCTCGTTCATGACGCCGCGTATCGCATTGACGTACAGCGAGGTGGTGTTGGGCGCGTAGGCGTCGGCGCGCAACGTCGCCACTAATGCCGTCAAGTGTCCCGGCTCCACCCGATGCCATGGAACATCGTGAATATCGACATCCACAAGACCCAGGCGATCAGCCGCGTCCTGCAGAACGTAAGTCATGGTCAAGCGGCTGGAAGGCGCAAGCCGTGCCAGATAAAGAGCAAGGGGCGATTGTTGCTGCCCCAGAGGCAGCGAATCGGTCCCCGCTGAGGGGGCGAAGCCGTCAGAACGCTTTTGCGGCACTTCAAAACCTTCTATCACCGGACGCTTGGGCAGACCACATCCGAAGCGGCTCAAAAGAAGGGATTCTAAACCTTTACTGTATATATATCCAGTACATCCTGTGGTATATCAGCCTGATAAAGAATCGGCCGATGTGTAGCAGCCAACGCTTAACCGTCGCTTTTGTTGCACAGTTTTGACCTGGATACTGGAGTCGCCCGACGGTTTCTGGTCTAGTAGCCCGCTTACTGCCGTTCGCGCTTCACATTCAGTTCAAGCAAACAGGTACTTTTTAATGTCTGCCCTGCGTTTCAAACACATATTCGCTTCACTGACCCTCGTCACTTCGGTTTCGCTCTCCAGTCTGGCGCTTGCCCACGCCCATCTGGAAAGCCAGCTTCCCGTAGCCGACAGTACCGTGACGGCCCCAAAGGAGCTGCGACTGAGCTTTTCCGAAGGCATTGAAGAAAAGTTCACCAAAGTCAGCATTACCTCTACCGCTCCTTCCGGCAAAACCATGGTTGAAGCCGTGCCCGATATCGCCACAGATCCGGCCGACAACAAAACCCTGATTGTCACCCCGGTTGCGCCTCTGGCCGCTGGCCAATACAAAATAGAGTGGCACGCGGTATCGGTCGATACCCATAAAAGCGAAGGCAGCTACAGCTTTACGGTAAGCCCGTAATTTCATGTGGACCGCGCTGATCCTGTGTCGATTCGTGCATTTTTCGATGGTGCTGGTGTTGTTCGGTTTATGCCTGTGCCGGGACGTGATTTTTCGCAAGAGCCTGAGCCAGGCCGGGTTTCTGTTGCAGCGCCGAACAATGCTGTGGCTGGTGGCCGTAGCCTTGGTTAGCGCCGTTGCCTGGTTGATGCTCACTGCCGCCAGCATGGATGGCAGCTGGCATGCTGCTGTTGATCGGCGAACCTTGCTGCTGATCATGGGCAGTACCTTTTTTGGCAAGGTCTGGGCCTTGCATCTAGCCCTGTGCGGGTTGATGGTGCTGGTACTGGCGCGCCCACTCGCCTCTGCCCCCTTCTTACGGTTGATGATCAGCGCCCTGTTGCTGGCAACCCTTGCACCTGTGGGTCATGGCGCCATGTTCAGCGGTCTTTATGGGCATTTGCTGATGCTCAATCAGATCGTTCATCTGGGTGCCGTTTCGGCCTGGCTTGGGGCGCTGTGTCTGTTGCTGGTACTGGTCGTGCGGCCTGAGACAGTAGATGTACGCGCATTGCTGCTCAGATTCAGCGGCATAGGTTATGTCCTGGTGGCGCTGATCATTACTACCGGGCTGGTCAATGTTCGCGTCTTGAGTGGCGCGCCATGGCCGGTCCCGGCGTTCACCGGTTTCGGCCTGATCCTTTCCGTCAAAGTTGGGCTGGTGCTCTGCATGCTCTTGCTGGCATACCTCAATAGAATGATGCTGCGCCACTCTGATGCTTCACTGAGCAGGCTGAGGATCAGCATTACTCTGGAATGTCTTTTCGGTTTCGGTGCCGTTGCTGCCGTTTCCTTACTCGGTACGTTGCCGCCAATGCTGGCGACATGACAGACGTACGTTGCGCTTCTGGAGTTTGAGCGCAAGACTCGGAGTTTCCGTTGACTCGCGGCGCCGTAAGCTGGGGTCAATCGAGTTCAGTAGCAGGTAATCGAGCCATGAACAGCCCCATCGCAGCCGCTTCGTTGATGCCCAATCCTCTTGCCGAAGACGATCCGCGCTGGGGTGCGGTGCTGGCTAGGGACGCATCGGCAGATGAACAGTTCGTCTATGCGGTGCGAACCACCGGCGTGTACTGCCGCCCCAGTAGCCTTTCCCGTCTGCCTCGTCGAGAAAATGTCGTATTTTTTGACAGCGCCGCCGACGCTGAGGCGGCCGGCTACCGCCCCAGTAAACGTGCCGCCGCAGATCAGACCCGGGTTGCGGCGCAACACGCGATGCTGGTTGCAAACGCTTGCCGCGCCATAGAACAGGCCGAGTTACTGCCTGACCTCAAGCAGCTGGCCATGGCCAGCGGGCTTAGCCCTTATCACTTTCACAGGGTATTCAAGTCGGTGACCGGCCTGACACCCAAAGGCTACGCCAACGCATACCGCGGGCAGAAAGTTCGTCAGCAGCTGTCTCGCAGCGGTTCCATTACCGAGGCGCTCTATGATGCCGGCTTCAATTCCAACAGCCGTTTCTATGCGGCGTCCAGTACGTTACTGGGCATGAAACCCAACCAATACCGGAACGCAGGCGCCAATACCGAAATCCGTTTCGCAGTGGGTCAATGCTCCCTCGGGGCGATCCTGGTGGCACAAAGCGCCCTAGGTGTTTGCGCGATCCTGCTGGGGGAAGATCCGGATCTTCTGATCCGGGACTTTCAGGATCAGTTTCGCAATGCCACGCTGATTGGTGCCGATCCCGATTTCGAGCAGTTGGTGGCAAGGGTCGTTGGCTTGGTCGAAGCGCCATCGACTGGACTCGACTTGCCGTTGGACCTGCGCGGGACTGCCTTTCAGCAACGGGTCTGGAGCGCATTGAAAACGATCCCGCCCGGCACCACCGCCAGCTACGCCGAGATTGCCCAACGCATTGGCGCGCCCAAGGCATTTCGTGCGGTGGCACAGGCGTGTGGCGCAAATCGTCTGGCCGTGGCCATTCCGTGTCATCGGGTAGTGCGCAGTGATGGCAATCTTTCCGGCTATCGCTGGGGCGTCGAGCGCAAACGCCAGTTACTCGACCGGGAAGCCGAGACGTCACTTTCATCCCGACTGCCCGATCAAGCTGCGAAACAACCGGGGGCTTAACGCCGAACGTCGACCACTACCCTGCCCCGAACCTTGCCCTCAAGCAAACGTGCGGCGGTATCGATCACTTCGCCAAGGCCGATTTCATGGCTGATCAAGGGCAGCAGCGCAACGTCCAGATCACGGGCGAGGCGATCCCAGGCCTCAATGCGATCAGCGCGAGGTCGTGTAACGCTGTCGATGCCTGCCAAGGTGACACCGCGCAGGATGAAGGGCGCTACAGATCCGGGGAAATCCATCCCTTGGGCGAGCCCGCACGCCGCAACGGTGCCGCGATAGCGCATGGCTGCACAGACATTGGCCAGGGTATGGCTGCCAATGGAGTCGATGGCCCCCGCCCAGCGCTCCTTGGTCAGCGGCTTGCCGGGTTCCGAGAGCGTAGCGCGGTCTATGACCTCAGCCGCGCCCAGTTGTTGAAGGTAAGCGGTTTCACTGGGGCGGCCCGTGGAAGCGACAACCCGATACCCGAGACCGGCGAGAATCGCCACAGCAAAACTGCCGACGCCGCCATTGGCGCCTGTAACCAATACGTCGCCCTTGTCCGGGGTCACGCCGTTGTGCTCCAGCGCCATGACTGCCAGCATCGCCGTGTAGCCTGCGGTGCCGATTGCCATGGACTGGGCAGGCGTAAATGCCTGCGGCAGCGCGATAAGCCATTTGCCCTGCAGACGCGCTTTTTCGGCCAGCCCGCCCCAATGACCTTCACCCACACCCCAACCGTTGAGAAGCACGGCATCGCCCACTGCGAAGTCATCATTGCTGCTTTGGGTTACGGTGCCCACCAGATCCACTCCCGGTACCATCGGAAAGCGGCGGACGATGGGGCCGGAACCAGTGATGGCCAAGCCGTCTTTATAGTTCAGCGTACTGTAGGAAACGTCCACTGTGACGTCACCCTCGGGAAGCGAGTCTTCACTGAGTTCTGTCAGTGAAGTGCGATAACCCTGCATGTCGCGACTCGCCGGGTCGTCTTTCTCGATCAAGATGCCTCTGAACATGCTTGCCTCCTTATTAGACCGATCGTCTACAAATAGCTGAAAAATGATTACTGCGGCAGTCCACGCAGAAATCCGCGGATAAAAAGGTTGAGGGGAGCATCGCTTTTGACCAGTCGGGCGCGTAGTACAGCCCCTTCCCAGCCGATCCAGAAAAATGCTGCCAGTTCGTCGCAATCAGCCTGACTGGAGAGCTCTCCAGCCTCCTGAGCGGCTTTCAGGCATCGGCTAAGGCGCGCTTGCCACTCAAGCAAAATCGCTTCGAGGCTCTCCCGAAAACCTTCGGGCAGCATACCGACCTCCTGACTCAGATTGCCCACCATGCAGCCGCGGCGATAGTCGTGCCGCGCCATGCCGGCCTTGGCGTATTGGACGAATCCCACCAGGCGCTCCAGCGGACTCAGGGCCTCGTCAAGCAACCAGCGATCCAGCAGCACCGAGAAATAGTGCGCGTAGTTGTCCAGCACGGCACGCCCGAACGCTTCCTTGTTCTCGAAATAGTGGTAGAACGAGCCTTTAGGGACGCCCACTTGCTTGAGAATGTAGTCGATGCCAGTCGCCATGAAGCCCTGTTCGGTGAACACTTGCGTGCCGCAGCGGATGAGCACCTCACGGGTCTGGAAGTGTTCACGATCAACTTTGGGGGGACGCCCGGGACGTCGGGTTTTATCGGCTGTTGTAGTCATGGGCTGAATATTAGACCGATCGTCTTTTATGTCAATGCAACCTTGGCGTCGGTTGCCAACCCGCCATAATCGACGCTCAATAGCCACTTCATTTCCAGTGTAACGGAGCAAACATGACCGCCTGGCCTGATAGTCGCATCCTGAAGCTGTTTAATATCCAACTGCCGATTCTCCAAGCCCCAATGGCCGGAGCCAGTGGCTCCGCCCTGGCCATTGCCGTTGGCAATGCGGGCGGTCTTGCATCTCTGCCCTGCGCAATGCTGAGTCAACAACAGATAGGCGAAGAGGTTGCGCTTATTCGCCGACACAGCCGCGCGCCTCTGAATCTCAACTTTTTCTGTCATCAGCCGCCTGCAGATGATCCGCAGCGGGCCGCCGGCTGGAAAGAAGCATTGCAGGGCTACTATCAGGAACTGGGCGCTGATTTCGCTGCACCCTCACCCGTATCCAGCCGCGCACCGTTTGATGAAGACAGCTGCGCATTGGTGGAGGCGCTCAAGCCTGAGGTGGTCAGTTTCCACTTCGGCTTGCCCGACGCCGCTCTGCTGGAACGCGTTAAAGCCAGCGGAGCCAAGGTGATTTCATCGGCGACGACTGTGGCAGAGGCAATCTGGCTGGAAGCAAACGGATGCGATGCCATCATTGCCATGGGCTATGAAGCCGGTGGGCACCGGGGCATGTTTCTTACGCAGGATTTAAACACCCAGGTCGGCACCCTCGCCCTTGTGCCGCAGATCGTCGATGCGGTGCAGTTACCTGTCATTGCCGCTGGCGGGATTGCCGATGGCCGCACGATGGCAGCGGCATTCATCCTCGGCGCATCGGCTGTACAAGTGGGCACCGCATATCTGTTCTGCCCGGAATCGACTGCCAGCAAATTGCACCGCCAAGCCTTGGCAAACGCCAACGAAAGCCAGACTGCCTTGACCAATATTTTCACGGGGAGACCGGCACGCGGCATCATGAATCGCGTGATGCGTGAACTTGGCCCTGTGAGTGCGCTGGCGCCTGCATTCCCGCTGGCTGGCGGCGCATTGATGCCGCTGCGTGCCATTGCAGAGGGCCAAGGCAACAGCGACTTCATGAACCTCTGGGCCGGACAGGCCGTGGGGATCAAGCACCACTACTCGGCAGCGCAATTGACGCGGACACTTGCCGAACAGGCGCTGGAAAAACTTGTAACCCGTTGAATCTTCGCTTTCCCTGATACGATGCCTCGCTATATATTTATTTATATAGCGATCTGCCGTTCCTCTCGAACATTCCATCATCGTATCGCCGCCTTCGGAGCTGTTTTCACATGGGTGTTTCTCCTTCAAGCCTTGCCTTCAAATCCCTGACCGGTCTGCTTGCCGCGCTGGCGCTCAATACGGCGTTTGCTGACGAAGTCCAGGTGGCCGTCGCGGCCAACTTTACCGCCCCGATCCAGGCCATTGCCAAGGACTTTGAAAAAGACACCGGTCATAAACTGGTGGCTTCATTCGGCTCTAGCGGCCAGTTTTATACCCAGATCAAAAATGGCGCGCCTTTTGAAGTGTTTCTCTCTGCCGACGACACTACGCCTGCCAAACTTGAGCAGGAAGGCGAGATCGTCAAAGGTTCGCGTTTCACCTACGCAATCGGGACCCTGGCTTTATGGTCGGCGAAGGACGGCTACGTCGATGGCAAGGGGGAAGTGCTCAAAGGCAACACATTCGAGCATCTTTCCATCGCCAATCCGAAGGCGGCGCCTTACGGGTTGGCGGCGACACAGGTCCTCGACAAACTGGGGCTGACGTCTGCCATCCAGCCGAAGATCGTTGAAGGTCAGAGCATCACTCAGGCGTACCAGTTCGTGTCCACCGGCAATGCCGAGTTGGGTTTCGTTGCGCTGTCGCAAATATTCAAGGACGGGAAACTTACCAGTGGTTCGGCGTGGATCGTACCCGCAGATCTGCATGAGCCGATCAAACAGGATGCAGTCATCCTTAACAAAGGCAAGGACAACGCGGCCGCCAAGGCGCTGATCGACTACCTCAAAGGCCCAAAGGCAGCTGCCGTGATCAAATCCTTCGGGTACCAGCTGTAAATGCCACTGGACAATGGCGACCTTGCGGCGATCTGGTTGACGTTGAAGCTGGCATCACTGACCACCGTCATTCTGCTGGTGATCGGTACACCCATCGCGTTATGGCTGGCACGCACTCGATCGTGGCTTAAAGGCCCGATCGGTGCCATCGTCGCCCTGCCCCTGGTGTTACCGCCCACGGTCATTGGCTTCTATCTATTATTGCTGCTCGGTCCGAACGGCGCGGTCGGTCAGTTGACGCAGGGGCTGGGCCTCGGAACGTTGACGTTCAGCTTTACTGGTCTGGTGATTGGGTCGGTGCTGTATTCCATGCCGTTCGTAGTGCAGCCCTTGCAAAATGCATTTGCCGCCGTCGGCACGCGCCCTCTGGAAGTGGCGGCCACCTTGCGCGCCAATCCTTGGGACACCTTCTTCAGCGTGGTCTTGCCGTTGGCCAAACCCGGCTTCATCACCGGCGCCATTCTCGGGTTTGCCCATACCGTGGGTGAATTTGGCGTAGTACTGATGATTGGCGGCAATATTCCCGAAAAAACCCGTGTGGTCTCCGTGCAGATTTTCGATCACGTCGAGTCGATGGAGTATGTGCAGGCTCACTGGCTAGCCGGTGCCATGCTGGTGTTTTCATTCCTGGTTCTTCTGGCGCTCTATTCCAGCGGCAAGACCAAAGCTGGCTGGAGCTGATCCATGGCATTGCAAATAGATGTTCGCCTGCAACTGGCTTATCCGGAATTCTCTTTGAGTGTGGACCTCGCGCTGCCTGGCAGAGGCGTTACCGCGTTTTATGGCCATTCAGGTTCTGGCAAGACCACATGCCTGCGCTGCATTGCCGGACTGGAGAAAGCCCCGCAGGGATATATCCGAATTAACGACGAGGTGTGGCAGGACAGCGCCAAGGGTGTGTTTCTCGCGCCTCACAAACGATCACTGGGGTATGTGTTTCAGGAGTCGAGCCTGTTTGCGCATTTGTCGGTGCGGGACAACCTGGAGTTCGGCATGCGCCGGGTCCCCAAAAAGGAGCGCCGTATCGATCTGACGCAAGCCACCGAACTTCTGGGCATCACGCATCTGCTCGAACGCCGGCCTGACAAACTTTCCGGCGGTGAACGGCAACGAATCGGTATCGCTCGGGCGCTATTGACCAGCCCTCGCCTATTGCTGCTCGATGAGCCGCTGGCAGCCCTGGACGCCAGGCGCAAGGGTGAGATCCTGCCTTACCTGGAGCGGCTGCATGATGAGCTGGACATTCCAATGCTCTATGTCAGCCATTCTCAAGACGAAGTGGCGCGCCTGGCCGATCATCTGGTCCTGCTCAGTGAAGGTCAGGCACTGGCCAGCGGGCCGATTGGCGCAACCCTGGCCAGACTGGATCTGCCACTGGCCATGGGTGATGACGCCGGGGTAATGATCCAGGGTTCGGTCAGTGCCTACGACGCCACTTATCAGTTGCTCAGCGTGCGCTTGCCCGGCAGTGATCTTGTAATGCGGGTTGCTCACACACCTTTGGAAACAGGCGCATTCCTGCGCTTCAAGGTTCAGGCACGCGATGTCAGCCTGAACCTGCAACCGGATGAGCAAAGCAGTATTCTCAATCGGTTGCCAGTCACCGTCATCGGTGAAGTGGCAGCCGATAACGCCGCTCATGTGCTGGTACGTCTTGATGCTTCAGGTACGCCATTGCTGGCACGTATCACCCGCTACTCCCGCGATCAGCTGCACCTGTTTCCAGGCCAGCGGCTATTTGCGCAAATCAAATCGGTGGCCGTGCTGGCCTGAGTCATGGGCCAACATCGGCCCGTTGCAATTTGTCGGCACCACTGGGCAAGCCTGCGGTCAATGCCTTTAACTGCCCAACGGATCGATTGCCATGCCCGACACCACAGTCATCGCGCAACTTCCTCCTGACCTGCATTATGTTGAAGACACTCAAGTGGGCCTTAGCCGTAAAATTCTGCGCGGCAAATTTGTCTATTTCGATGCTCAAGGACAGCGCATTAGAGACGAGTCAGAGATTCAACGCATCAATGCGCTGGTCATCCCGCCCGCCTACACCGATGTGTGGATATGCGCCGACCCAATGGGGCATCTGCAAGCCACCGGTCGCGACGCGCGTGGGCGCAAGCAGTATCGTTATCACCCGCGCTGGCGCGAAATTCGCGATCAGGACAAATACTCCAGAATGGTTGAGTTCGGTCTGGCGTTGCCCAAGGTGCGCAAGAAAATCGAGGCACAACTCGCGCAGCCCGGTATCGGTCGGGAAAAGGTCATGGCGACGGTGGTTTCCCTTCTCGATGCAACCCTCATCCGCATCGGTAATAGTCAATATGCACGGGATAATCGGTCCTATGGGCTGACGACGTTGCGCAACAAACACGTCGCGGTGCGCGGCAACTCGATTCTCTTTGAATTTCGAGGCAAAAGCGGCGTTGAACACAGCATCAACGTCACTGATCGTCGGTTGGCGAAAGTCATCAAGCGCTGCATGGAGCTGCCGGGGCAAAATCTTTTTCAGTATCTGGATGACAACGGCGAGCGACATTCCGTTAGCTCATCGGATATCAACGCATACCTGCAAAGCCTGACCGGTGCGGATTTTACAGCCAAAGACTATCGCACCTGGGCCGGCAGCGCCCTGGCTTTGGCCACCCTGCGCAAGTTGCACTGGGAGCCGGAAGCCGATGCCAGGAAGCACATCGTTGAAATGGTAAAGGCTGTTTCAAGACAATTAGGAAATACACCTGCCATCTGTCGAAAGTGTTACATCCACCCGGCGGTCATGGAAGGTTTTCTGCAAGGCGAACTTGCCAGGCTGCCGCGTAGTCGACAGCGTAAGGGTTTACGGGCAGAAGAGGTGGCGCTGGCAAGTTTCCTGCAAAATCTGATGCAGAAAGCCGGAGCTCTGGTGTGAGACGATGTCTGACAACCGAGGATGCCAAGGATATATATGCGAATTGCTATCGCCCGGTAGTTAGTTGTTCAACTAGTGCGTCTTGAAGAGCTCACGGGCCGCTAGCCGACGTTACTCTGCCTACCCTCGACATCATAAGTGTTGGAAAGCTCTTCTATCGTCGACAGGAAATGCCTGACAGCGTGCTGCACTTCAGTCATGAGTGCCTCGGAATCCCCGGTGGGGTTTTCAACCCGATTGAAGAGGTTGTCGACCCGCAGCCCGGTAGCGCGACGGTTGGTCAATACAAACAGCACGTCCACACCTACGCTTGCCAAAGCCGCCAGGTAGTCGGCCTTGGGCAAACGCTCGCCACTTTCGTACTTGCCTTGCGCATTGGCGGCCACTCCGCCTAACTGGCCCATTTCTCGTTGCGACAAACCCAGGCGCTTACGCTCCTGTCTCAGTCTTGTGCCTATTTCACTCATGGATCTGGATACTCCCGCCGTCACGTAAAGCGAGTTTCTCAAAAAAAACGGAGGATTAAAACGGCCTATTGGCGTTTCCGGGCACCGAACGTCACCGTAAGAAGGTTCGCACTTGTAATCTAACCATTTCCTACACTACAAAGCAGTTGTCTACTGCTGGTCTATAGATCGAACTAACGGGTAGTAGATGGCTCACGCTTTGGCAACTGTTAGTTGATGCCAATAATTAAATGGCTATTAAGCCTCAAACACTGATAAACGTGACTTATCGTTTCAAGGACAGCTTGTGACCGATAGACCTATCATCTTCAGCGCTCCCATGGTCAATGCCATTCTGGCAGGAAAAAAAAACGTGACCCGGCGTATCCTCAAGCCCCCTCTGCGTCGACTGGTGGATACGAATCAGGGTGTCGACTTTCACCACCCCGACGGCAGACAACTTGAGTCTGACAGCCACAGCACCCAACTCGACCTTAAAGGTTTCATGCAAGATGGCAGCATCGACCTCTGTCCTTATGGGCAAGTAGGTGCGACGCTTTGGCTCAAGGAGCCGTTTTACGCGTACGGTCGATGGGAACGGCGCCCCCATCAAAAAAGCGGACGTGAAGACTGGCATTTCATCGATATGACCCTTGAGTCCGGTCATGAATACTGTTTTTCGCAACCCGAGCACTACGTAAAGCACGCCCGCGCCAATTCTGCCCCCGCCTGGTGGCTGCGGCCCAGCCTGTTCATGCCGCGACGCGCTTCCCGAGTCGAACTGGTCATCACCGATGTGCGCATCGAGCGTCTGCGCGACATAACGGATGAGCAGGCACGGGCCGAGGGGTTTTCACCCATGTATGACGGTGTGCACACTTACTTCGTCAACCACCTTCCCCAGCCAAGCTCAGGCATGAGTCTTACGGCAGTGATCGCTTTTGCCGTGTACTGGCAAAAAATGCATGGCGTCGAATCCTGGAATGAAAATCCCTGGGTCTGGGTCTTGAGCTTTCGTCGTCGTGACAAGTCTGGCGAGTCTTCATCAGCGCCGCTGGATACCGAGATGAACTGAACGTTCCGGTGGCTAGCTGGATCGTAGTCATATCAACTTCAGGAAATTCGCTAATGACAACTGACAAACGCAACCTTCGTGGTGACAACATCAACGATCCCGATGCAAGCCCTGCGGACATTGCAGATCACCTGCAGCGCACCGATGAGACCCGCAAAGAGGAGCAGCAGACCGGAGGCGATCACGACGATCAGGGGCATACTGCCAAAGTGCCTGATTCATCTCTTCCGCGGTGACTAGCCCGCTGTCAAACGCCGTAATCCGGCGTTTCGCCATCCATTGATTCACATAAGGCCGGACGATGACCTCACAGCGTAATACGCCGGACAGTAGTGCGCTGTCTGTTCCAGTGGTTGCCACACAGACAGGGTTCGTCCGCGTCCGTGGCGCTCGCGAGCATAATCTGAAAAACGTCGACGTCGACATCCCCCGTGACGCTTTGGTCGTCTTCACCGGAGTTTCAGGCTCCGGGAAATCTTCCCTGGCCTTCTCAACCGTGTATGCCGAAGCCCAGCGTCGCTATTTTGAATCCGTGGCGCCCTACGCCCGGCGCTTAATAGATCAGGTGGGCGTGCCGGACGTCGATTCCATCGAAGGGCTGCCACCGGCAGTGGCGCTCCAGCAACAGCGCGGCTCGCCCAGTGCGCGCTCATCGGTGGGTAGCGTGACGACACTGTCCAGCCTCATACGGATGCTGTATTCCCGGGCCGGCAGTTACCCGCCCGGTCAACCCATGCTCTACGCCGAAGATTTTTCCCCGAATACGCCCCAAGGCGCGTGCCCGCAATGCCACGGGCTGGGTCGGGTTTATGAGGTAACCGAACAATCGATGGTGCCTGATGACTCACTGACGATCCGCCAGCGTGCCATCGCTTCATGGCCGACGGCCTGGCAGGGTCAGAACCTGCGCGACATTCTGGTGACCCTTGGTTACGACGTAGACGTTGCGTGGCGAGATCTGCCTAAAAAACAGCGTGACTGGATTCTGTTTACCGACGAACAGCCAACAGTTCCGGTGTATGCAGGCCTGACGCCTGAGCAGACCCGTACCGCGATCAAGCGCAAGCTGGAACCGAGCTATCAAGGCACCTTTACCGGTGCAAGACGCTATGTGCTGCACACGTTCAGCCACTCGCAAAGCGCACTGATGAAGAAGCGTGTCGCCCGGTTCATGATTGGGAGCCCTTGCTCGCTTTGCGAAGGCAAGCGCCTCACCCGCAGCGCCTTGTCGGTGCGATTTGCAGGACTGGACATCGGCGAGCTCTCGCAGATGCCACTGTTGCAGCTGGCAAAGGTCTTGAAGCCTGTGGCGGATGAGCAGTTCGTTACCGAACATCCTGACGAGGGTGACGTCATCACTGCGCAGGAATCCAGGCGCACCCGTGCAGAACGGACGGCCAAGGGATTGTCTGCGCACCGAGCGGCTTCGGACGTGCGACTCACGCCGACATTGTCCATTGAGAAGCGACTGGCAGCTCGACGCATCGCCGGGGATCTGCTGGCCAGAGTCACGACCTTGATTGAGTTGGGACTTGGCTACCTCTCGCTGGATCGCAGTACGCCAACGCTGTCGTCCGGGGAATTGCAGCGCCTGCGTCTGGCCACCCAGCTTGGGTCCCAGCTCTTCGGCGTCATTTATGTCCTTGATGAGCCTTCCGCAGGCTTGCATCCGGCTGACGGCGAAGCATTGTTCAGCGCGTTGCAACGTTTGAAGGCAGCGGGTAACTCGCTGTTTGTCGTTGAACATGACCTGGAAACCATGCGTCGAGCCGATTGGCTCATCGATGTTGGTCCGGCTGCCGGCGAACACGGCGGGCGCGTACTTTATAGCGGTCCTCCCGCCGGTCTTGCTCACGTCGAGGCCTCGCAGACTCGATTACATTTGTTTGCCGAGGATCAAACTCACGACAATGCCCGTCGCGAGCCCCGCGATTGGCTACGCCTGCAAGGCGTAACCCGAAACAATCTGAACGACCTCAACGCTGATTTCCCCCTTGGCTGCTTCACTTCGGTGACAGGGATTTCCGGCTCAGGCAAATCCAGCTTGGTAAGTCACGCCTTGCTGGAACTGGTGGGAGCCCATTTGGGGCGTCCCGACCATGATCAAGGAAGCGAGACGCCGAGCCTGGAGGATGACCAGCCGCAAACCAGCGGCGGCAGAGTGACGCAAGGGCTGCAGGGCATTCGTCGTCTGGTGCAGGTCGATCAGAAACCCATAGGCCGTACACCACGCTCCAATCTTGCGACCTACACGGGCCTGTTTGATCAGGTCCGGAAAATCTTCGCGGCCACCCCGCAGGCCCGGAGCAAGGGTTACGACGCCGGGCAGTTTTCGTTCAACGTTGCCAAAGGGCGTTGTCCTGTCTGTGAGGGTGAAGGCTTTGTCAGCGTCGAATTGCTATTCATGCCCAGCGTCTATGCGCCCTGCCCAACCTGCCATGGAGCACGTTATAACCCCAACACCCTGACCGTGACCTGGAACGGACTGAATATCGCTCAGGTCTTGCACCTCACTGTAGAGGAGGCCGTGATTCAATTCGCCGCCGAGCCCACTGTGTTGCGCCCCCTCCAGGTGTTGCACGATATTGGCCTGGGTTACTTGCGGCTCGGTCAACCGGCCACAGAACTGTCGGGCGGAGAGGCACAACGCATCAAACTGGCCACAGAGTTACAGCGCGCACAGCGAGGATCGACATTGTATGTCCTGGACGAACCCACCACAGGGCTTCACCCGACCGACGTTGATCGACTGCTCAAGCAACTCAACTCACTCGTCGACGCAGGCAATACGGTCATCGTGGTCGAACACGAGATGCGCGTCGTTGCGCAAAGCGACTGGGTTATCGATATAGGCCCTGGTGCAGGTGACGATGGGGGCCGAATCGTTGCCTGCGGCCTTCCAGCGACGATTGCGAAGACCGAGGCGAGTCGTACTGCGCCGTTCCTCAAGCCACTGGTAGGCCGGTGAATACGCAACTGCGCGGCGTCCCATCGCGCCTTTGAACATCGGTCAAAGGCGCTGCGAGGATTGCACGCATTCCATCTGATCTGTAAAGCGAGAGCACCAGTTGGTGGTAGAGTGCCAGCCTGTACAGTGGTTGCCATCAGGACGCCACTACCGCAGTGTGTATTTCTGAGGTTCATTGCATGCGCTATATCTTTCCAACATTGGCACTTAGTTTTCTGATCACCCAAGGCGCAATGGCGGCTGGCGACGGTACTGCCGCGGTCGGTGGCGGTCTGGGCGGCGTATTGGGCAATGTCATTGGGCAGCAAATGGGTGGCAGCACCGGCGCTGCGGTAGGCGCTGGCGTTGGCGGCGCTGCAGGAAGCGCGGTCGGCGCTCGCAAAGGCAGCAAGACTGAAGCGGCCATCGGCGGTGGCATCGGCTCGGCAGGCGGTTCGCTGATCGGCAATCAGTTGGGTGGCCGCACGGGCTCAACCATTGGGGCTGGCTTGGGCGGGGCAGCGGGCGGCGCCGTCGGCAACAACATCGGCGGCAACGACAGCAGTAAGGGCAACTCTCGCAAACACAAACGCAAATATCGCCACAACTGATCCGTTACCCGTCGTCGCCCTCTTGGGGCGACGACGCTGGCGACATGCTGAGCCTGAGACACTTCGTCGATCATAAATATTCAGACCATTGGACACTTCCCAACTAATCATTCAATCGGGTGTCTTTTTATCGCCCGAACATTCAATCGCAAAGTAATTTATTTTTAATGCATCAGCCCTGATAATTATTTGCCATTCACTCGGCACCGCTTCAACCCGCTTGCTAGACATCTTCCCCTGCCCCGCTACTCTCTCTTCATGAACGGCAAACTTATAATCAGTATTTACTCACTAAAGAGCCCTTGTTAACTTAACGATAAATCCAATCGGGCTTACATATGACCTTCTTCGCATCGACCTACTTGGAGATGGCTCTGAGTGCTAGATTACCGAACTATACTGTACGGTGCAGAATTCTCAACAATGGAACATTAGGATTGGTGTTAAGTAATATTAACAACCAGCAGGTATATGGAATCTCAGGAGTTGCGCGGATGAATTGTTTCAGCAAGCTCGCAGTGATCCGACTAGCACAGTTTCTATTAGCCGAAATTGAGGCATGTCAACACTCTGCTCTCTTGAGTCTCGGCGCCCCCTGCACCAAATACCGCAGGGGTAATGAACGAAGTGTTATCCCGCCATCACCTGCTGCGTACACTAAGCTGCAGAGCTCATGAGCGGTTTACATGTCAGGCTGCGCGAAGAGCGGTTGAGGCTGGGCCTACCGCAATACTCTTTAGCAGCGGTAGGCGGTGTCAAACCTAACGCGCAAGTTAAATACGAGAATGGTCGTCGACTTCCCCGAGGTGACTACCTTGCGGCGATTGCTGTAACGGGCGTCGATCTGCTGTTTATCCTTACAGGAACGCGCTCGGCGGGAATGTCGCGATTAACGGGCGATGAGCGTGGCTTTATCGCCGCATTTCGCACCATGGAGGGGGATGACAAGAAGCTGATGAGCCACTTGGTGTTCAGGCTGGACACCCATTCGATCCACGCCACGCAACCGATGAACGTATCTCGCCATGATGGGGTGGATGGGGTGGATGGGGTGGAAATGTTAAACGGGTAACGACTGTCCCGATATGCCTGATACAGACGGGATGAGGAATTATTATAACTTTACCGCTCAGCACTATTCATTTGGATATTATCTTGATTGCAGCCGATTCCCCGTCGAGCAAGTAATCGTCAACCCTGCTGGCAAACCGATAGAAAAGGACGAAAGGTTATTAAGCAAGGGCAACACCTTTGCTAGTCTAAAGAAAAGGAGGTGTAATGAAGCTGTTATCAAACCATCAAATTGGCAATGTTCTTGAAACCAGACTTCTCGACTATAAAGTGTCGTGTAAAACTTCTGGGAATAACCTGATCTCGCTGGTGTTAACCCATGTTTACACGGGAGCGGTGTACGGGATTTCGGGAATACGCCCGTCAGACTATCGAGGGCCCTATGGCGCCACCATCCTGGCAAAAAAACTAATGGAGGCAATAGAAACGTGTTGCAACGAATGCTCGCCACGCCTTGGGAAAGTTATCTCGATTGTTCAGTTCCGTCCTGATGACCGACCTGCCAGACAAAACATTACCGTATTGACGCTACTCGCCGGTCAACGAGCAACATAGTGTGCTAATCGACCAGCACACCTGAATACTGGAAAACTCATGTCTAATCCCGAAGACTTCAAAGATCTCAACGATCTGAAAGACATCGACGATATAGAGCTCTCGCTGATGTCTGCGGATTTCCTCAAACTCATCAAGGATCATACCGATCAGGGGTTATGTCTTGACGCAATAAAGCCCTGGTTCGTACTGGATGACGGCAAAGACGAAGGCTACTGAAGCCGATTCCCGGGGCGTAAGCAATGCATGAGCAGAATCTGCTGAAATGGCCATAAAAAAGCCCCGAGATTATCGGGGCCGCTAGATGGCTGCGAGGTTACTTTCGGGCAATGATCCCAATGGTGAATCCGGTTACCGAAGCAATCTTTCCACGCCAGAGCACGCCCTCTGCGCAGATCGGATTCTGCTCGTTGGAGTACGTCTTGCAATCCTTCAGATGAATAAAGTGGAACGCCGGGGTGTCGTCCGATGACTCGCCAGGTCGGAACGACAAAATCATTTCCTTCATGGAAGCCTCAGTTCCGTTATTGAACTGGGCAAAGGGCGCGGAGATATCCGACGCCAACTGTTCAAAATAAGCGTCATGGGAAATCAGTTGGCCAGAAACAAGGTTGCCTCCCACGGACAAGGTGATGCCCATTTCGACTTTGGTGTTGGCCACAAATTTCACCAGCCACTGCAACAGCCAGTCAATCTGCTTGCCCTGCCACTTCAAATGGGAAAGTGCATCCTCAATTTCACCGCTGGGTGAGGTGTCCGATTGCTGGGTTTGGCGTGGGTCAGTCATTGTTGCCTCCGTGCTACAAAAAAGGGAGCCCAAGCTATACATCACCCGCAAGCAAAACAAAACAGCGCAATGTCCGTGCCCAACGCCCACCTGACTTGCGCATAGTTAGACCCGGATCACGTTTACCGGGATGCCCTGAGGAAAGATGATGCTATCTGAATGGATAGGGTTGGCCAGTTAACCGCGCAATGGCCGGGACGACTTACCATAAAAAAGGCTTGTAGATCCATGATTTTCAAGCTTTTTTATTTACCCTGCTCCGTTAGATTCTGTTTCATTTAAGAGGCAGGCAAGCTTGCTTCGAGAAGGCTTGGTGTATATATTCCCTGCTCTTGTGCTTGACCGCCCCGATGGCGAAATTGGTAGACGCAAGGGACTTAAAATCCCTCGTTCTAGGACGTGCCGGTTCGACCCCGGCTCGGGGCACCATTCTCGAAAGCCGCGCATTGCGCGGCTTTTGTCGTTTTAGTTCTGACAATAAAGGGCGCATTGCGCCCTTTATCATTTCAATCTTGAACGCAGTGGACACATCGGACTGACAACGTGTCTGAAGACGCTTCAATGAACCCAATCTTCGTAACGCAACGCCGCAACGCGGCTGAATTCACGCACGTTGTTCGTCACCAGTGTGCAGCCCATGGCGATGGCATGGCCGGCAATAGCGGTGTCGTTATCACCGATGAGCAGACCCGCCTGGGTGAGGTTGAGCTTTACCTCAATAGTTGCGTCTACCGCGTTGCGATCCCAGGGCAGAACTTCATCCAGCCTCGTCACGAATTCATCAACCAAGGTTTTATGTTTGGGTGAGGCCTTCTTGCCGATCTGTCCGTACCGCATTTCTGCGTAAGTAATCGCAGAGATAACGATCCTGTTGTTCCGTGCGACCTCGGCGGCCAGACGCTGGAGAACAGACTCTGGACGCTCACGCATGATGAAGGAACAAATGCAGGTATCAAGCATGTACGTCGTCACAGAGTAAACCTGCCTTCATCGCTGACAATGTCTGGACGATCCTGCAGAAAATCCGCATCCGCCTCGGGTAGCTCGGCCAGGGAGAGCCAGCTCGGCCGCACCGGACGCAGGATGATCGTGTCGCCAACCCGAGTAATCTCCAGCTCGCCGACCCCGTCATAGGCCATGTCAGTGGGCAAACGAATCGCTTGGTTTTTACCATTCTTGAAAATTGAGACAGTACGCATAGCATCGCTCCTCTTACATATGTCTGACCTATGCAATATAACAACGCACTTAAGCATATGCAATGCATAGGTCATATACCGAGGGCACTGCAGATTGGGCTGATTTCACTGGTGGTGTACCAGCGGTCGATTTTCCCGGAATCTCAACCAGGGAGGTTGATGGGGATCACCAGTGTCAGTCGGGTACCGGCTTCGCTTGACTCCCAGTGGATTTGTGCACCGATCGACTTCGCGCGACTCAGCTGATTGTTAAGCCCTTTACCTTTATGTCCAACGCCCTGCTGTATGGCGAAGCCCTGCCCGTTATCGGTGACAATGACCCTGACATGCTCGGCGTCGCATGATGTGGCAACGCGAATTTCAGTGGCCTGTGTGTGCTTGATGATGTTGGAGAAGGCTTCCTGCATGATGCGCAAAATGTGCAAGGCGTTTCGCGGATCCAGCCAGTCAAGGGCAGGAACGTTTTCGATGTCCCAGCGCAGTGCTATGCCGGCGCTCTCCAGACGTGGAGTCAAACGGAACCGCAAGGTGGCCAGGAGCAAAAGCAGATCCGCCTCCACAGGTTCCATGGAGTCGATGGTCAATTTCAAATCATCGATACAGTTTTTAAGTACATCGGCGAGCATGGTTGAATCCAGCTCACCTTTTTCCGCCGACAGGAGGGCGACGAGCAATGACGAGCCCATACCGTCGTGCATGTCTTGCATCAGGCGCTGACGCTCCCTGCTCAATATCTGACGGTGTTCAACTTCACGCAGGCGTTGATGGCTCAGCTTCAGTTCATCTTCACGCTCTTGCAATCGAAACGTCAGGCGCTCATTGATTTGTCCAACACTCAGATTGGCGTGAAGGTAGCGACGAAACATGATGTTCATACATATGAGGAAGGCACCGATGTTGCTGTAAGGGCCAAGGTAGACATCTTCGATGCTCAGGTAGTTGTTTTGCAGGGCCCAGTCATGACAGCCAAACAGCATCCCGACGACTGCCCAGCTACTGAGCATCAGGCCATCACGAGAGCGAACACGCCAGGACTGATACAGGCCACCACCGGCAACCGCTGAACCGACCACGATGACGACCAGGTACGTCAGCGGCGCCAAAGCGTAAGCATTGAGCAACCCCGACAAGGCCGGAAAGGTGAAAACCCCAACACCAATGGCCGAAATGAAAACAGTCCGGTTCAGCCAAGGCTGACTCCGTCGATGTAGATAATTGAGGAATAGATGAGTGATCACGACCATCCAGAAAAGAGAATTGATCGTCAGCCAGGTAAACCACTCCTCGGAGATGGGCAGTTTGTTTTCACCGACATAGAAATGAAGGGTGCGGATAAACGAGGCGACTGAAATAAAGAAAAACAGCAAATACGACGATTCGCGACGCAGCCAGCACCAGATAAAAAAAGAAAATATCCCTATGGCAAGGAACGCTGTGCTGCCCGCGTAAGGCAAGCCAATCTGTACCATGTAGCGGATTCGATAGCGCCAGTTAAGGCTGTCGCCATCCTCCACCCATATCGAAGAAATACCGCCACCGGAAAAACGGGGCCGTTCGATTCTTAGCAGAATGACGCCAGGATCATGGGCGTTACTGGTGGCCTCTAACGGAATCAGCAGCGGAATATTCCAACCGTTCCAATATACGTTGCCGCTGGACATGTAAAGCAAGCGACCATCCCCGTAGACCGCAAGCTGACCGTCTGTTTTCCAGCGCGGGATATAGAGCGAACGTAATTTATTGCCGGAAACTTGCGCAGGCACTTCCAGGCGATACCAACTCACAATGGTCGGCGTTTTCAGATTGTCATGGTTGCGTTCTGACAACCCCAGTTCACGGGGTAAGGCATGAGGAAGTTTGACAGGCTGCCATTCACCTGACAGCAGGCCATCGCGCACTTCATAAGGGGGAGCGGAAAACCCCTGACCGGGACTACTTAACAGCTGCGCATCCGTGATGTGCACGGCTGTTTGCGCCTGGGCGCTTGCAGGGCCAAAGATGCTCTGGAGGAAAAACGTCAGCAGGATCGCTACGATCCTGAGTCTAATCACCTAACAACCCTTGACTGCGGGCCTCATAGATTGCCTGGGTCTTGGAACTGACTTCGAGCTTTTTGTAGACCCGCCTCACAAATGTCAGAACCGTGTGCTTGGAAATCGACATCAAGCCTGCGATTTCTTCGGCAGTAAACCCCTTGGTAATGTACTCCAGCACCTGCTGTTCCCTTGCGGACAGGAGCGCCCGGGGTTTGTCTGCGGCGAGCGGTATCAAGGGCGGCTGCTTCTCGTGCCCGCGAAACCGCATGAGTATCTGGCGTGCGATCAACGGACTGATGGGGCTGCCACCCTGATGCAGGCTCCTTATTTCCGCTGCAATGCTGGCAGGCGTGCTGTCCTTGAGCAGGTAGCCGGCGGCTCCTGCCTCCAGAGACTGCATGACATGCAGCTCATCGCCAAAAGCCGTACTCACCATGATATTGCAGTCCGGCCACCTTATATGGGCCGCGCGGATCACATCGATTCCTGAGCCATCCGGCAGTCCGAGGTCGACCAGCAGAACGTCGGCGGGGGGTTGATCCAGTGCTAGCAGACCTTCTGCGCAGTTGCCCGCCACCGTCACCAGTTCGATGTCCGATGTCGCCGCCAGGGTATCCCTTAAAGCCTGTTGAAAGGTGACGTCGTCCTCTACCAAAACCACACGAATAAGCATGCTGTCGTTATGGGTATGCATGTTGGTCCAGAGTGGTGGTTTTGGGGCGCCGATGATAACGCAGGCAATGCTTTTTCGCGTGAACTTGCACAGGCATTTAAGTTCCGCCGTGTAGCTATAAGTGGGGACATACTGATTTGGCTCAGCTGCGTAGGATTCGACCGGTCACACGCCATTTAGACACCTCGCCGTGCGGGTGACAGCCAACGTTTGCATGCCAGGGGAAAAGGTAGCTTTTTTCGTATTCGCTATGGACAAACATGCACCGGGCCATGGCCTGGCGAACGTTATCCGTGGTGCCTGCTCCTGCCCTCTTCCCGTGCCTTTAAATAAATACCGAATAGCTCTGCTTTTTGACGGCAATTGCCGACGCCGTGCCTTCGCAGGCATTACAGCGGCATCCGAATTTGCGTGCGGCATTACTTCCGGGAAGATCGGGCACTCATGGGTACTTTTGACGTTGATGCGCTGCTGCTTGAGCTTGATCCACTTTTGCCCTGCGGGCTCAACCTGGAATACGACCCACGCTTCGTAGAGTTGGAGCGGGCTGCACTGGGCAAACCCGAGGTGCAGTACGGTGACACCATCACCGCAGCAGCGCCACCGGAATGGAAGCTGGTCAAGGCGCTGTCGCTGGAGCTTCTGCAAAGCGCTCGTGACTTGCGTATCGCGGTACCTTTGTTGCGCGCAAATCTGGCGCTGCAGGGCATGCCCGGCCTGGCTGACAGCCTTGGTTTGATCGAGCGCCTGCTCGAAGAACGCTGGGATCACGTGCATCCACAGCTTGATCCCGATGACGACATGGACCCCACATTAAGGATCAATTCCCTCGCCGCGCTGGCTGAGGGCACGACGGTCATTAAGTCACTCAAGGAAACCAGCATTATTGTCTTGCCGGTCCTGGGCCCGCTGACGTTGCGCGTGATCGAAATCGCCAACGGCGAGCACGCGCCTGCGCCAGGTCAGGACAAGGTGTCCATCGCCTCCCTCGAGGCGGCCCTGCGTGACGTGGACAACACCAGCCTTGAAGTCGCCGTCGACGCCATCAGTCGCGCCTATGACAGTGCCCGCACGATTGAAGCCATCCTGGTACGCAAGGTCGGCAGCGCCCAAGCCCTGAATCTCGATGGCCTGACTCGTTGCCTGAAACGTGGCCGGGACTTCCTGATGCCCCTCTTCACCAGTCGCAACCCCGAGGCCGAGAGTCAGGAACCCCCTGACCAGACCGCCGCCGAGGGGGCTGACTCCGCGTCCACGATCGTGGCCACCGCGAGAGCACCCGCACCCAGTGACGAAATCAACAACCGTGATGACGTACTGCGCCTACTCGAAAAATTACTCAAGTACTACCACGTGCATGAACCCTCCAGCCCGGTGCCTCTGTTGTTGAGCCGGGCCAAATGGCTAGTGCCGAAAAGTTTCATGGAAATCATGGAGGACCTGGCACCCGAAAGCGTTGCGCAGTTGACGACGATTCGCGGCAACCAGGGCGACATTTAGGACGACTGATCGGGCATCTGATTTTTAATTCATTGGGGAAGCAATCGTGGCCAAAGAAAGTAGCCAGAAGTTTATCGCGCGCAACCGCGCTCCGCGGGTGCAGATCGAGTACGACGTAGAAGTCTATGGCGCCGAGAAAAAAATCCAGCTGCCATTTGTGATGGGCGTGCTCGCCGATCTGTCCGGCCAGCCTGCCGACCCATTGGCGCCTGTTGCCGATCGCAAGTTCCTGGACATCGACGTTGACAACTTCGACGAGCGCCTCAAGTCGATGAAACCGCGTGTGGCCGTTCAAGTGCCCAATACCCTGACTGGCGAAGGCAATCTGAGCGTCGAAATGACCTTCGAAAGCATGGACGACTTCACCCCGGCGGCCATCGCCCGCAAGGTCAGCTCCCTCAATACGCTGCTCGAAGCCCGTACCCAGCTATCCAACCTGATGACCTACATGGACGGCAAGACCGGCGCTGAAGAACTGATCGCCAAGTTGCTCAGCGAACCTGCCCTGATGCAGGCGTTGACGTCGGCGCCCAAGCCTCAGGAAGGAGAATAATCATGGCTCAACTGGACACGGAACAGCAGCAAGGTACCGAAACCCTGGAGATGAGTGATTTCGGCAGCCTGCTGCAGAAAGAATTCAAGCCACAATCGGACAAGGCCAAGGAAGCCGTTGAAAGCGCAGTGCGCACACTGGCGGAACAGGCCCTGGTCGGCAGCAATGTCATTTCCGGTGATGTACTGGCAACCATCGAAGGCCTGATCGCCGAGCTGGACAAAAAGCTGACGGACCAGATCAACCTGATTTTGCACACCCCGCAGTTTCAGGCCGTCGAAAGCGCCTGGCGTGGCTTGCATTATCTGGTCAACAACACCGAGACCGATGAAACGCTGAAAATCCGCGTGATGAACATCTCGAAGAACGATCTGGGCAAAACCCTGAAGAAATTCAAGGGCACCGCCTGGGATCAAAGCCCGATCTTCAAGAAGATGTATGAAGAAGAATTCGGCCAATTCGGTGGCGAGCCGTTCGGTTCTATCGTGGCCGACTATTACTTTGACAACAGCGCTCCGGATGTCGAGTTGCTGACCAACATGGCCAAGGTTGCCGCTGCGGCCCACGCCCCGTTCATTTCCGCGGCTGCACCTTCGGTCATGCTCATGGAGTCGTGGCAGGAGCTTTCCAACCCGCGCGATCTGACCAAGATCTTCCAGACCCCGGAACACGCCGCGTGGCGCTCCTTCCGCGAGTCCGAAGACTCCCGCTATGTGGGTCTGGCAATGCCGCGCTTCCTGGCACGCCAGCCATATGGCGCCAAGACCGATCCGGTTGAAGCCTTCGATTTCGAAGAAGACACCTCGGCCGCTGACAGCAAAAACTACACCTGGTGTAACGCCGGTTATGCCATGGCCGTGAACATCAACCGCTCCTTCAAGGAATATGGCTGGTGCTCGCGTATTCGCGGCATCGAGTCAGGTGGCGCGGTCGAAGGCTTGCCTGTGCACAGCTTCCCGACGGATGACGGCGGTGTAGCCATGCAGTGCCCGACCGAAATCGCGATCTCGGACCGTCGCGAAGCCGAGCTGGCCGCCAACGGTTTCATGCCGCTGGTGCACAAAAAGAACACCGACTTCGCAGCCTTCATCGGCGCCCAGTCGCTGCACAAGCCGGCCGAGTATGACGATCCAGACGCCACCGCCAACGCCAACCTGGCCGCGCGTCTGCCATACCTGTTCGCCACATGCCGCTTTGCCCATTACCTCAAGTGCATCGTGCGCGACAAAATTGGGTCCTTCAAAGAGCGCGATGAAATGCAGCGCTGGCTCTCGAAATGGATCACCCAGTACGTCGACGGTGACCCGACCAACTCCAGCGAAGGCACCAAGGCGCGTAAGCCATTGGCAGCCGCTGAAGTGGTCCTTGAAGAAGTGGAAGGCAACCCCGGTTACTACACATCGAAGTTCTTCCTGCGTCCGCACTACCAGCTCGAAGGCCTGACGGTTTCGTTGCGTCTGGTTTCCAAGCTGCCGTCCGCCAAAGCCTGACCCCTATTCAACCGCCCAAAGGCGGGTAAGCCTGCTTACCCGCTTGCACACCGTCTGTCGGCAACTGGCTGACAACACAGGAGAAAGAAATGGCTTTAGATATGTTCATCAACATGGGCGACACCATCAAAGGTGAGTCGGCCGACAGCGTTCAAGGCCCTAAAGGCGACATCGACGTTCTGGCCTGGAGCTGGGGCATGTCCCAGTCCGGCAGCTCGCACATGGGAACGGGCGGCGGCGCCGGCAAGGCCAGCTTCCAGGACCTGTCGTTCACCAAGTACATCGATAGCTCCACTAACGCCCTGATGATTGCGTTGGCCAAGGGCACGCACATCGCAGAATGCGTTCTGTTGGCGCGCAAGGCCGGCGAAGGCCAGCAGCGCTACATCCAGATCACCATGAACGAAGTCATGGTCACTTCGGTGTCCACAGGCGGCAGTGGCGGCGAAGACCGCATGACTGAAAACGTCACGCTCAATTTCGCCAAGGTCAAGTATTCCTACGTTCCGCAAAAACCCGATGGCAGCGCGGACGCAGACAAAGACTTCGCCTGGGATATCGCCGCAAACGTGGCGCCGTAAGGCTTTGAATCGGGCGACTGAAGCCTGGTCGCCCATTTCTTTTTTTCAACGAGAAACCTCATGAACCCGCAAGCATTGATTAATGAAGGCAGGCTTGGCGACGCGCTGGCCGCGCTGCAGGGCCAGGTTCGTCAGGATCCGTCGAATGCAAAACACCGAATTTTTCTATTCCAGTTGCTCACAGTCATGGGGCAATGGAACCGCGCGCTGACCCAGCTCAACGTGGTCGGCGAACTGGATGCCGCTGCCCTGCCCATGGTCCAGACCTACCGCGAAGCCATCCAGTGCGAAGCGTTGCGCGACGAGATTTTCAACGCATCCCGTGCGCCGCTGATCTTTGGCGAACCCCAATCGTGGCTGGTGCAGTTGCTCGAAGCTCTTAAATTTGATGCCGCCCAGGATGCCGACCGCGCGGCAACCGCCCGTCAGCAGGCTTTCGAGCAGGCTGATGCGGTCGGCGGCAGTATCAATGGCGAACGTTTTCAGTGGATCGCCGATGCCGACCCACGTCTGGGGCCTGTGCTTGAAGCAGTGATCAACGGTCGCTATTTTTGGGTGCCCATGGCGCGCATTAGCCGTATCGAACTGGACGCTCCCGTGGACCTGCGTGATGCGGTGTGGACGCCCGCCTCGTTTACCTGGAGCAACGACGCGCAAACCGTCGGCCTGATTCCTACCCGCTACAGCGGCACGCTCAAGCGCAACGATGATGCGCTGTTGCTCAGCCGTCGCACCGAGTGGGACGAACAAACCGGCAACGGCCTTGGCCAGCGCATGTTCGTCACCGATGCGGGAGACTACCCACTGATGGATATCCGCGTCATCGAGTTCGATGCCCCTGCCGCAAGCGACCTCGCCGAGGATGAGCAGCAGCATGGCTGAGTTGGCTCCCCGCGAACGGCTGCAGCCTTCTCTGCTGGATCGTCTGACTGACGACGAGCCAGAAAAGACGGTGGAAGCCCGGGATCGGCGCGTGCTGTCTTTGCGGACCCTGCGCGAAGGCGTCCTGCGTGACCTGGCGTGGCTGCTCAATACCACCAACCTGTTTTCTACGATTGCGGCCAGCCGCTTGCCGCACTTGAGCAGCTCGGTAATCAATTACGGTATGCCGGACATTTCCGGCGTGTCGGTTTCCAACCTCAACATCAGCCAGCTTGAACGGGGTATTCGCCAAGCCATCTGGGATTTCGAGCCACGCCTGATTCGTGCCTCGGTTTCGGTTAAAGCCTTGGCAGGCGGCGGAATCGACCATAACAAGCTGACGTTTGAAATCGAAGCTGACCTGTGGGCGCAGCCTTACCCTGAGCGGCTTTACCTCAAGACCGAACTGGACCTGGACAGCACGTCAATGTCCCTGACAGAAAATACCGGTCGGGGTAAATCATGAACCCTCGCTTTTTGCGCTATTACAGCCAGGAACTTCAGCACTTGCGGGAAATGGGTGGCGAGTTCGCCACGGATTACCCCAAGATTGCCGGACGACTGGGCCTGGATAGCTTCGACTGCACGGACCCGTATGTCGAACGGCTGCTGGAAGGCTTCAGTTTCATGGCTGCGCGGGTACAGATGAAAATAGACGCGGAATTTCCGCGTTTCACCCAGCATTTGTCAGAGTTGGTCTACCCGCACTTCCTGGCGCCGACGCCGTCCATGGCGGTGGTCCAATTGCAGCCTGATTTGAGCAACCCGAGTCTCAAGCAGGGTTTTGTGGTGCCCCGCGACAGCGCGCTGCGCAGCGTACTGGGCAAGGGTGAGAACACCGCCTGTGAGTACCGCAGCGCCCATGCGGTCACGCTCTGGCCTATCGAGCTGGCCGAAGCACGGTTCTTCACCCATGCCGGTACCCAGGCCGGGCTTGATGTGCAGCTGCCCGCCTCGGTGAAGGCCGGAATTCGCCTGCGTCTGCGCACCAGCGGCATGGCGTTCAAGGATCTGGCCCTGGACCGTTTGTGTCTGCACCTGCGTGGTGCCGATGACATGCCAGTGCGCATTTATGAAAAAATCCTCGGCAGCATCGAGGGCGTGTTGGTGACCCCGATCAATCGGCCCGCAGCCTGGCACCGATTGCTGCCCGGTTCCTGCGTTCAGCCCATGGGATTTGACGAGCAGCACGCGCTGCTGCCCAGTGGTAAACGAACCTTCCAGGGGTATCGCTTGCTGCAGGAATACTTTGCCTTCGCGCAGCGCTACCACTTTGTCGAACTCAGTGGTCTGCAAAGCGCCCTGGCAAAGTGTCCGGATAACGAAGTCGAGATCACCCTGCTGTTACGCAATGCGGATGTCCAGCTGGAAAAGTCTCTGGACGTCTCTAACTTTGCCCTCAACTGCACACCCGTGATCAACCTGTTCCAGCGCCGTGCTGATCGCATCAACGTCAGCGACGAACAGCTCGAATACCACGTTCTGGTCGATCGCACCCGGCCCATGGACTACGAGGTGTTTCAAATTGACTCGGTGACCGGTTATGGCAGCGGGCCGAACGCCGAGCAGGTCTTTGAGGCGTTCTATAACGCCAAGGACATGGGTGGCCTGCATCAAGGCAAAGCGTTTTACCAGATCCGTCGCGAGCAACGTGTCGTCTCACAACGCCAGCGTCGGGACGGTCCGCGCTCCAGTTACCTGGGCAGCGAGGCATTCGTCTCCATCGTCGATGTCACGCAAGCCCCTTACAGCAGTGAGTTGCGCCAACTGGGTCTTTCTGTCTGGTGTACCAATCGCGATCTGCCACTGGCAATGGCACTGGGCGTGGGCAAGACGGATTTCATCGTGGAGTCCGGCGCCCCGCTAACCGCGGTGCGCTGTCTGGCAGGCCCGAGTCAGCCCTACCCTTCGTTCGCCGAAGGCAGCATGGCCTGGCGCTTGCTCAATCATCTGTCGCTCAATTACCTGTCCTTGCTCGACAGCGACCCACAACGCGGTGCGGTCGCGCTGCGAGAAATGCTTACTCTTTACTGTCACCCCGGCGATCTCAGCGCCCAGCGCCAGGTCGAGGGTGTCCGCTCGGTCAGTTCTACGGCGATCATTCGACGCATGCCCTCCCCCGGCCCGATCACTTTTGGCAGAGGTTTGCAGATCACTGTCACGCTGGATGACGCTGCGTTCGAAGGTACCGGCGCCTTCGTGCTGGGGGCGGTTCTCAGCCAGTTTTTTGCCCAGTACGTCTCCATCAACTCGTTCACCGAAACAGTAATCAGAACACTCGCTCGTGGCGAGATCATGCGTTGGCCAGCCAGGAGCGGACAATGCGCGATCCTCTAGGCCTCGATCTGCAACTTGAAAACCAGGCGGCGCGCATGGATTTTTTCCACGTGATGCGCCTGATCGAGAACGCTCACCCGGAACTGCCGCGCATCGGCACGGCCTTGCGCCCTCGTGACGAAGCGGTGCGTTTCGGCCAGGACCCGTCTTTGGTTTTCCACGCCACGGCCCTGGGTCAGTACCGCAAGGCCGACGCCGACTCACGGGCAAGGCTGGCGGTGAATTTCTTCGGCCTGCTGGGCGCTAACGGGCCAATGCCGATCCATCTGACCGAATACGTGCGTGACCGTTTGCGCAACGGTGGCGACGGCACCTTGCTGGCCTTTCTCGATGTTTTTCATCACCGCATGGTTTCGCTGTTCTACCGCGCCCGGGCCAGCGCCGAACCGACGATCAGCCTGGACCGCGCGGACAGCGACCGGTTTTCAGTCTTTGTTGGCAGCTTGTTCGGCATCGGCGCGCCGGCTCTGCGCGAGCGCGATGAAATCGGTGACTTCGCCAAGCTGCATTTTGCCGGGCTGTTGGCCAACAAGGCGCGTCCGGCCTCAGGTCTGGAGACAATCTTGCGCGAGTACTTTCAGTTGCCCCTGCGCATCGAACAATTCGTCGGCCACTGGATGCGCTTGCCGGCCGATATCCAGAGCCATATAGGCGGCGCGCAACGGGGTAATCGGCTGGGCATTTCCATGGTGCTGGGCCGCAGCGTATGGGATTGCCAGAACAAATTTCGCATCGTAATCGGCCCCATGGGCTACGCCGACTACCAACGCTTCATGCCGGGTGGCGACAGCCTCGAACGCTTGCTCGCCTGGGTAAAGAATTATGTAGGCCTGACCCTTGAGTGGGACGTGCGGTTGATTCTGCAAAAAGAGCAAACACCCCCCTTGCAACTCGGGGGCGGCACCCGGCTGGGCTGGAGCACCTGGTTGACCAGCAAGCCGCCAGACCAGGATTGCCAGCAGATGTTGATCAATCAGAGCGTCATTCAACGTATTACCCCTCAGGCTGGCGCTTAAAACGCTTGCAGACAACTCTCAAGGAAAATCATGGCCGATATCAGTCGTGTTGCATTGTTTGGAAAGCTCAACAGCCTGTGCTATCGGGCGATCGAGAGCAGCACCGTGTTCTGCAAGTTGCGGGGCAACCCTTACGTGGAACTGGTGCACTGGCTGTATCAGATCCTGCAACTGCAAGACTCGGATCTGACGCGGATCATCAAGCAATACGAACTGGATCCGGCCATCGTCGCAGGTGACATGCTGGCAGCGCTGGATCGACTGCCGCGGGGGTCGACTTCCGTCACTGACTTGTCGTCCCAACTGGAAGAGTCAGTGGAACGCGCCTGGGTGTATGCAACGTTGATGTTCGCAGAGTCGCAGGTGCGTTCCGGCCACCTGATCATCGGCATGCTCAAGACCCCGGGTTTGCGCAACGTGCTGTCGGGTATGTCCAGACAGTTCGACAAGATCAAGGTCGAGCACCTGGGCGACAACTTTGCCAGCCTGCTGGACGCCTCGCCCGAAGCGCACATGGTTGCCACTGACGGATTCAGTGGCGGCGGTGCTGCGCCGGGTGAAGCTAGCGGTGCCATTGCACCGGCCGCCATGGGCAAGCAGGAAGCGCTGAAAAAATTCACCGTGGACCTGACCGAACAAGCCCGCAGCGGCAAGATGGACCCGATTGTTGGCCGCGACGATGAGATCCGCCAGATGGTGGACATCCTCATGCGCCGCCGCCAGAACAACCCGATCATGGTCGGTGAAGCCGGAGTGGGTAAAACCGCCGTGGTGGAAGGTTTCGCCCAGCGCATCGCCCGTGGCGACGTGCCACCGAGCCTCAAGGATGTGCAACTGCTGACCCTGGACGTTGGCCTGCTGCAAGCCGGTGCCAGCATGAAAGGTGAATTCGAACAACGGCTGCGCTCAGTCATTGATGAGGTTCAAGCCAGCGCCAAACCGATCATCCTGTTCATCGACGAAACCCACACTTTGGTGGGCGCTGGCGGTGCAGCCGGGACCGGCGATGCGGCCAACCTGCTCAAGCCTGCGCTGGCCCGTGGCACCTTGCGCACCATCGGCGCAACGACTTTTGCCGAGTACAAAAAATACATCGAGAAAGACCCGGCCCTGACCCGTCGTTTCCAGACCATCCAGGTGGATGAGCCCAGCGAAGAACGCGCCATCCTGATGATGCGCGGCGTGGCGTCGACCATGGAAAAACACCATAAGGTGCAAATCCTTGACGAAGCGCTGGAAGCCGCTGTGAAGCTGTCCCACCGTTACATCCCGGCGCGCCAGTTGCCGGACAAATCCGTCAGCCTGATCGACACCGCCTGTGCCCGTGTTGCGGTCAGCCTGCATGCGACCCCGGCCGAAGTGGACGACAGTCGCAAGCGTATCGAAGCCCTGGAAACCGAACTCAAGATCATCGAGCGCGAAAGTGCAATCGGCATCAATGTCGGCAAGCGTGACACTGACGCCAACGAGCTATTGAGTGCAGAGCGCGCGCGACTGGCTGGCCTGGAAACCCGCTGGAACGATGAGCGAATTCTGGTCGATGAACTTCTGGCCTTGCGTGCTCAACTGCGTGATGGCGCCCAGCCCGTGGAGGGCACCGGCAGTAATCTGGAAGCCGCCGCGACCGTCGAAGCGCCATCTACGGCGATGAACCCGGAACAGCGCGCCGCCCTCATGGAACAGCTGCAAGCGGTCCAGAGCCGGCTTAGCGATCTGCAAGGCGAAACGCCGCTGATCCTGCCGACCGTGGATTATCAAGCGGTGGCCGCTGTTGTCGGCGACTGGACCGGTATTCCGGTGGGCCGTATGGCCAAGAATGAGATGGAAACCATCCTCAAGGTCGCGTCCGTACTGAGCCAGCGCGTCATCGGCCAGGACCACGCCATGGAGATGATCGCCAAGCGTATCCAGACCTCCCGCGCCGGCCTGGACAATCCGAACAAGCCGATTGGCGTGTTCTTGCTGGCCGGTACGTCCGGGGTGGGCAAGACTGAAACCGCACTGGCACTGGCCGAAGCCTTGTACGGTGGCGAACAGAACCTGATCACCATCAACATGAGCGAATACCAGGAAGCCCACAGCGTGTCGTCCCTCAAGGGTGCGCCGCCAGGCTACGTGGGTTATGGCGAAGGCGGTGTATTGACCGAAGCCGTGCGCCGCAAACCCTATTCGGTGGTGTTGCTCGATGAAGTCGAAAAGGCCCACCCGGACGTCCATGAAATGTTCTTTCAGGTGTTCGACAAAGGCTCCATGGAAGACGGCGAAGGCCGCTTCATCGACTTCAAAAACACCCTGATCATCCTCACGTCCAACGCCGGAACCGAATTGATCGCGGGCCTGTGCAAAGACCCGGACCTGATGCCCGACCCGGAAGGCATGGCCAAGGCCCTGCGTGCCCCGCTGCTCAAGGTATTCCCGCCTGCGCTGCTCGGCCGTCTCGTGGCAATCCCGTATTACCCGCTGTCGGACACCATGCTGGGCCAGATCGTCAAACTGCAACTGAACCGTATAAAGAAACGTGTCGAAGCCCGCTACAAGATCCCGTTCGTCTACACCGACGCAGTGGTTGATCTGGTGGTAGCACGTTGCACCGAAGGCGAGTCAGGCGGGCGGATGATTGACGCGATTCTGACCAATACGATGTTGCCGGATATCAGCCGCGAGTTTTTGGTGCGGATGATGGAGGGAGGCACGATATCCAGCGTTACGGTCGATGCGAATCACACAGCATTTGTTTACCGGTTCAATTGAGCTGCCGTAACCATCCGACCGTAATCGCAATTTATATATAGGGGTCCACTATGAAGTCCGTGAGAGAAATAAAACCCATCCCGAAGTTTGAGATCTGGAAGAAAAACACGGATGCCGGTTCGTTCGGCCCGCGCGGTGCAAAACTTCAAGAAATTGATAAGCTCATCAAAAAATACGAAACATCGGTTGAAGGATATGATCGCAAAAACACGTTAAATAAGATGCATATTGCATTGAATGCTTACGAAAGTGACCACTTTGGCTGGCAACATCAGGTGCGAAACAAGGGAGGGGCTTTAACTGACCTGCATGAGACCTTAGAAGTCTGGCACGATGTCATGATGCCCAAAATCCCAAACCGCCGAGCAACAGATGCCGCTCACAGTCACAGCCGTCTAGGTATCATCTGGTTTTTTTCTAACACCACCATTGTCGGAGAAGACCCGGAACCTGAAGATGTCGAAGAAAAAATCCCCAATGAACCTGGAGAGAGAAGCTGGTATAAAGAAATATGGGCTTCTTTAGTCAAATTCTGTAACGGCATCCGCGACTCAATTACTAAGTCGATCCAGAAAGCGCGTCAGGCGGTCAGTTGGGAGTCAATAAAAGGCTATCCACGCAAGGGTAGGGAGAAGCTGGAAGAGTTCTACCGTGAAAATACCGACACCAACCCTAATACCAGCGGTCTCCCTTCGACCATATTCAAGCTTCTGAAAAAAATAATGAGTGAGCTGCTGGGCAGTATTGTCGGGCCCATTTCGCAAGTTGCCCAAGGCGTCGTAAAAGCCGTTACGGCAGCCCACGCTAGTTATAAAGCCTGGGACGCCAAGCACAACGTCGTCATTTCAGCAGGTACACCCGCGACTATCGTGGATGCCATCAAAAGCGCAATGAACCGCAGTATCGGCGAAGGGCTGTTGACTGCCGTTAAAGGAGGACTTGGATTTATTCCCGGTGTAGGAACCGTCGCCAATAAAATCGCCGATGTTATTGAAAAAGTGTACAAATTCTTGATCAAGCGCTGGGAAAAAGCCCGCCTGAAAGCTTTTATCGCAGATGCACGCCAGTTGTGGGAGGAACGTGGACAAGCAGAACCTTTTTATGCCAGGGCACACGACTTCAATAAGTGGTTTAAATCCTATACAGACGACGTTCCCGCTGTCGCCATGTTAGCGCTCAACAGTAGCTGTTGTGGGGACAAAATGGTTTGGCTGAGCATGTTCAATGCTGATGGAACGTCCACTACCCAAGGTCAATTTGATGCAGGCGTTAAGTTTCTGGATGAACATTTGAATCCCTATGGCACTAAATACTTGAATGCCTATGAGATCAAATTCGAATCAGCCGACCAAATTATTAACACCTTTATTTCTAATGCAAGCAAATCCGCGGTTATTACGCGCGAGAGTACCATCCTTCGTTTAATTAATTGTCTGCTTGGCAACGAAGAAGTAAAAATTGTCGAACGCTTCTTTCTCGGTGGCGGACAACCTGTCCTGAGCCATTAATTTGGCCTCTAATACAAGGAGCCTGCTGTTGCCTAAACAAGTCTCCATGGGCGCCAAAATGAAATGCTCCTACGGCGCTGCGCCGTCGGAGCTGGTGGTGTTGCCCAAGAACAAGGTGTTCGCCGAAGGCCCTCCGGCGGCGAACATTCTTGACCATATCCCGATGGTCAATATTCAGCCGTTCGGGATGTGCAGTTGTTCGGGTAACCCGGCGGTGGCGGCGGCAACGGCGGCCGCCATGGGCGCGATGACACCCATGCCGTGTATCCCTGCAACCTCGGCGCCTTGGTCGCCGGGGGCCAAGACTGTGCTGATCGCCAAGTCGCCAGCGCTGGATGACATCTCCACCTGCACATGCAATTGGGGTGGAGAAATAACCTTCGTCGCGGCCGGTACGGTCAAGACCATGATTCCGTGAGACAAGGACGACCGCAGGGGACTGGCCCCATGCGGTTACAGCGTAACCAAGAGAAATTATGAGCAGACCGATTGTCACTACCGCGCTAGGCACAGATTCGCTGCTCTTCCACGCCATGACCGGCAGCGAGGAGCTGGGACGCTTGTCCGAGTTTCGCGTGCAGCTGTTGAGCAAAACGGGCGACATCAGCCCCGCTGCGCTGCTGGGCGAACCCTTGACGGTCGCCCTTACGCTGGTGGAAGGCACCCGCTGGTTCAACGGGATCGTCACGCGTTTTACGTCCACCGGCTGGGAAGGCGATTACGTCAGCTACGAGGCCGTCGTGCATCCGTGGCTGTGGCTGCTCAAGCGCTCATCGACTTGCCAGATATTCCAGGACTTGACGGTGCTGGAGATTGTTAAACAGGTTTGCACCAAAGAGATCTATGCCGGCGTGAGCCTGTTGTCAGCCGAACTGCTAAGCGGGGTCTACCCGAAACTGCCCTACTGCGTTCAGTACCGGGAAACCGACTTCGACTTCGTCTGCCGTCTGCTGGAAGACGCCGGGATTTACTTCTTCTTTACCCATGAAGCGGACAAACACACCCTGGTGCTGGCCGACTCTTACGGCGCTCATCAGCCCATTACCGGTTATCAAAGCCTTAAGTTCGCCGGCAGCATGCACACCAATGCCCTGGATGAAGAAAGCATCGGCGAATGGGCAGTGTCCGGGGAAATCCAGTCCGGTTGCTATGCATTGACCGATTACGACTATGAAAAAGCCTCCGCCAGCAGCAACGGCGGCTTGCTGAGCAAGGCCCTCATCCCTTCGGGTTTCGGCGCGCCTGACTTCGAGCTGTTTGATTACCCCGGCAATTACACCAGCGCAGAAACCGGCAACGCCCTGGCGCTGGCGCGCATGGAACGCGCCCACGGCCAGAGCGTGGTGGTCAAAGCTCGCAGCAACGCACGAGGCCTTTTCTGCGGCGGGTTGTTCACCTTGAGCGAACATCCCCGGGAAGACCAGAACCTCGGTTACCTGATCACCGGCGCCCAGTACGAGTTGTACACCAGCCGTTATGCCAGCGGTGTGGAGGGTTCCGACGTCGGGTTTGACTGCAGCTTTACCGCGATAGGCAAGGACCACGCCTATCGCCCGCAATGCGCCATTGCCAAACCCGTGGTGCAAGGGCCGCAGACCGCCTTGGTCGTCGGCAAGAGCGCAGAAGGTAGCGACGAGGAAATCTGGACCGATGCCCTGGGCAGGATCAAGGTGCAATTCCATTGGGATCGCCTGGGTGTCAGCGATGAAGCCAGCTCCTGCTGGGTGCGCGTCGCGCAGACCTGGGCCGGCAAAGGCTGGGGCGCGATATTCATTCCGCGTGTGGGTATGGAGGTGGTGGTCAGTTTTCTCGAAGGCAACCCTGACCGGCCTCTGGTAACCGGCTGCGTTTACAACTCCGACGCCCTGCCACCTTACGAACTGCCGGCCTTCAACACACAAAGCGGCATCAAAACCCGATCATCACCCAAGAGCGAGGGCTTTAACGAGCTGCGTTTCGAGGACAAAGCGGGCGAGGAAGAAGTGTTCATGCACGCTGAAAAGGACTTCAACCGGGTTGTCAAAAATGACGACACCCTGACCGTTACCGGCGACCAGAAAATCACCGTCGAAAAAACCATCGTTATTACAGCGACCACCTCAATCGAGCTGGTAGTCGGCGGTAGCACCATCAAAATCGAGCCTGAAAAAATAACCATCCTGAGTGCATTGGTGGAGATCAACTGATGCCCGAACCGACCTGCCTCCAGACCCGCGATGTGCACGTTGTCAGTGCCCCGTATAAATTGCCAATGCCTCGACATCGCCTTCACGCGACGTACCGGGTGTTGTCTTCAGCCCAGTCCACGAACGCTCGCCTGTCCGGCCGTTCGCGCGACCTCAACGCGTCGACTCTCCCATGCCTCTGATCCTGCGCATTCACACCTATCGCAACCAGCCAGCGCCGGCATTGGCGCCGGGACGTTTTTCCGAGTCCGGTGGCACCCTCGGGCGCGCGTTAGACAACACGTTGGTGCTGGAGGACCCAAGCAAATATATCTCGCGCACCCACGCCAAAGTTTCCTTCCGAGAGGGGCATTACTACCTTGAGGACCTGGGCAGCAACCCCAGCATTGTCAATGATCGCCCCGCAGGTAAAGGCCGGGAACTCCTGTTGGGCGAAGGGGATCGCATCGTCATCGGCGACTACCAACTGGAGGCGCAGGTACAAGCCGACAGTGTCGCCGCGCCGCTGATTGCTCAGCCGCTGTTCGAGCCTATGCCTGTGGCAGCCCCGGCGCAGTTGGCTGGGCTGTTCGATACACCCGTGGCCCCGGTCGTGAATGTCCCTAACGCGCTGCCGGATGCATTGGCCGGTGCACGCCTGCTGGACCTGGGTGCCGATGCCAGTTTTGCTTCAAGCCAGAATGATCCTTTGGGTTTGAACCTTTTTGGCAGCGCTGTGCCGCTGGGCAACACCGGCCCAGGCTTTGGCGTGCATGACTTGAATCCGCCTGAGCCATTTCGTGCCGCCGAAAGTGATCATCTGTCGCCGGAGCTTGCTTCGTTCTCGCTGCCACCAGCGACTGCGCGCAGCCACCCTGGCCCTCTGGCAATCCCGGACGACTACGATCTGCTGGCGGATTTCGCGCCCACTGCCGCGCCATCGAGGTCTGCGGCTGCAGCCTTGGTGCCTGCCACTGGAGAAGTCTCGTCCCCTGCCCCGGCACCCACAGCGCATCCAGCCATGCTGTCGCCACCTGTATTTTCCAGCGCTGGGCAAGCGCCGCTGAGTGCCTCGCCCTTCGCTGGCCAACCCTCGGCCAGTGACAGCGAAATTCTGCAAGCATTGCTGCGAGGTCTTGGCCTGCCGGACCTCAAGCTGGAAAGCACCGGGCCACAAATGGCGGAAAATATCGGTGCCATGTTGCGCGAGGCCACGTCGGGGACCATGGACGTCCTCATGGCGCGCGCCTTGACCAAGAAAGAAAGCCGCATGGACATGACCATGATGGCGGTCCGCTCCAATAACCCGCTGAAGTTTTTTCCCAATGTGGACAGCGCCCTCACCCAACTGCTGAGCAACACCATGGCCGGCTATATGCCGCCCGTGCAGGCGATGGCGAGTGCCTTCGACGATCTCAAGGCCCACGAACTGTCGGTCATCGCCGGCATGCGCGCCGCCCTGTCAGCCCTTTTGCAACGCTTCGACCCGGCCCAGATCGAGCGGCGCACCCCTGCGGCCAGCGTCATGGACAAGATGTCCGGCAGCACGTCGCGCAAGGCCCGGATGTGGGAACAGATCGTCGAGATCTACAGCGAAGTAGCCACCGATGTGGATGAGGTTCAGGGCCTGTTCGGCGACAAATTCTCGGCGGCTTATGAAGAGCAGGTCGACCGGCTACGTCGCGGCGGCAAGTAAGCGTGGCGGGTCAACACTAATTATTGGGGTCAAGGCATCATGGCGTGGAAGAACAAAGTGATCTGGTCTGAAGGCATGCTTTTGCAGCCTCAGCATTTGCAGCAACACGACCGATACTGGCAAAGCCAGCTCGAGGCGCGGGTTAGCGCATTGCGGCCTTACGCCTGGGGCTTCTCCAATCTCCAGATCGACGAACAACAGCTGGGCCTGGGCAAACTCGCCTTGCAGGTGTGCGATGCGGTGCTGCCGGACGGAACGCCCGTCAGCCTGCCGTCCGAAGATGATCTGCCATTGCCCCTGGATATCCCGGCTGATGCCCGCAATCTGTTGGTCGTGCTCGCCCTGCCCCTGCGTCGGCACGGCGTGGCCGAAGTTGGCAACCAAGAAGGACCTGACAACTTTGCCCGCCACCGCGGCGAAGATTATGAAGCCTGGGACAGCAACGGCCTGGACAGCAGTGCATTGATGCAGGTGGGCAAACTGCGCCTGCGACTGGCGCTGGAAAGCGAAGTTGCCAATGCTTACACCACGCTGGGAATTGCCCGCATTATCGAGCGACGCCCTGACAACCGCGTCGTCCTCGACCCTGACTATTGCCCGCCATGCCTGGGTTTTCGAACCGCGCCGAGGCTGTCTGCGTTCGCCGATGAACTCGTGGGCATGCTTCATCAGCGCGGCGAGGCTCTGGCCTCACGGTTGTCACAGCCGGGCGCTAACGGTGCCGCAGAAATCGCTGATTTTCTGTTGCTGCAATTGCTTAACCGCGCCGAGCCTTTGTTCGCGCACTTGAGCAGCATGCCTGACGTGCACCCGGAAACGCTCTACCGGTCGATGCTGGAGCTGGCGGGGGAATTGGCGACTTTCACCGAGGCAAGTAAACGTGCGACCCGTCATGGGCAATACCGCCACGACCAACTGATCGAAAGTTTTGCGCCGGTGATGGGCGATCTACGCCGCTCTCTTTCAACGGTCATGGACGCCCAGGCCGTGTCCATTCCTCTGGATGAGCGCCAGTTCGGGATTCGCGTTGCGGTGCTGGCAGACAAGGAGTTGCTGCGGTCGGCGACTTTCGTGCTGGCGGTGAGCGCGCAAATGCCGCCGGAACAGGTCCGTAACGGCTTCCCGGCACAGGTCAAGATCGGCTCCATTGAACAGATTCGGGATTTGGTCAATCTGCAATTGCCAGGTATCGGCCTGCGCCCAATGGCTGTTGCTCCCAGGCAGTTGCCCTTCTACGCCGGTTTTACCTACTTCGAACTGGATCGCAGCAGTGAGTATTGGCAGCCATTGAGCAACTCCGCCGGGTTTGCGATGCATGTGGCCGGCGAATTCCCCGGCCTCCAGATGCAATTCTGGGCCATTAGAAGGTAAACGCCGTGAGCACAGACAACTTGTTCGATCCCCCCCGGGATTCGGATGCAACCCTGCTGATCCCCACACCGGGAGGACGCCGGGTACCGGTGGCAAACCCGGCTCAGGCGGCCAACCTGGCGCAGCCCCAACCCTCGTCAGTCAGCGACGCTGCCGTGGAGCTGCCAGGGCGCGGCTTGAACCGTCTGGTGCGTGCGGCCAATCCGCTGCTCGATTTGATTGTCCCGCTGCGTACCACGACCCAGCCGCCGGACATTGAGGAACTTCGCCAGCGTCTGGTGCTGGCGGTGCAGACCTTCGAAAGCGATGCCCGAAAATTCGGTGTTGACCTGGAATCCATCGCGGGTGCTCGTTACGCGCTATGTACCGTGCTCGATGAAACCATTGCCCGCACAGCCTGGGGCAGCGGCGTTTGGGGCAGTCGCGGGTTGTTGGTGGCGTTCCACAACGAAGCGTCCGGCGGCGAGAAATTTTTCCTGATCCTGCAACGGCTGACGCAGGACCTGCGCTCCAACCTGGACCTGATCGAGCTGATGTATTTGTGTCTGGCGTTGGGTATGGAGGGCCGCTATCGGCTGATCGAACGGGGCCAGGAGCAATTGACCTCGCTGCGCGAGCGATTGCAGCAACTGATCGCGGCTCAGCGTGGCAGCTATGAACCCGAACTGTCTCCCCATTGGCGAGGCACGACGGTAAAAAACCACTCCCCCCTGCGACGCATCCCCTTATGGGTACTGGCCGTGGGCACGGCGGTGGTGCTGGTTGCCTTGCAGATTGGCTACAGCATGCTCCTGACCGACGTTTCCGATCCGGTATATGCCGGCCTGCACAATGTTCAGGTCACACCGCCGACACAAGCGCCGCGATCACCAACGCCTGTGATTGCACCGCCGGTGCGCGTGGCAGGCTTTCTTGCCCCTGAGATTGCAGCAGGCAAAGTCACCGTCAGTGAAACGGCTGATCGATCGGTGATTACCCTGATGGGCGACGGCATGTTCGGCCCAGGCAGCGCCGAGGTCACGCCAAACTTTCTGGGTTTGCTCGATCGAATTGGTGAAGCGCTGCAACCGCTGCCCGGCAAAGTCATCGTCATCGGGCACACCGACAGCAGCAAACCCGGCCTGTCCGCTCGTTTCCCATCCAACTACGAACTGTCCAAGGCACGGGCGAGCAGCGTCTTGCAGCGCCTGGCGCAGGTTGCCGGCCCCATGGAACGTTTCACCGCAGAAGGTCGAGGTGACGCTGAACCATTGGTGCCCAATGACACACCGGCCAATCGCAGCCGTAACCGACGTGTGCAATTGACGGTGTTGAGCCCGGTGGTGCCGCAATGACCAGGGTCACGTTCGATTTCTTTTCTGGCCGTTATGGCGGATGTCTATGAAGCGTTTCTTTATGTGGTTCCTCAAGCCTTGGGTCCTTTCATTGCTGGGCGTGGCGCTGCTCTCGCTGGTGTTGTGGTTCGAAGGGCCGTTGCTGTCCTTTAATGGCCATGAACCATTCGCGACAGCCAGTGTGCGCTGCAAATCCATAGCGGTTCTGTTTCTGCTCTGGGCAGGCTGGTTCATCTGGAAATACTGTGCGGCACGCTGGGCCAATCGCAAGCTGATGAAGACACTGGCCGGTGATGAGCAGCCAGGCGTGCGCGAGTCAGGTCAGGAAATCGCCTTGCTTGGCCAGCGCATGCAAGAAGCACTGGCCATTCTGCGCAAAACCGGCAAGCGCCGTGGCGGCCAGTACCTTTATCAATTGCCGTGGTACATGTTTGTCGGCGCACCGGGGAGCGGCAAGACCACTGCGCTGGTGCATTCGGGACTGAAGTTTCCCGTGGCCGATGCGCTGGGCCCGACTGCCATCGGTGGGGTTGGCGGCACGCGCAACTGCGACTGGTGGTTCAGCGATGAGGCCGTGCTGCTGGACACGGCCGGGCGCTATACCACACAAGACAGTCACGCCCATGTTGATCAGGCTGCGTGGGGCGGCTTTCTTGCGCTGCTCAAGAAACATCGCAAGCGTCGTCCCATCAATGGCGTGATCGTTGCACTGAGCGTGGCTGATCTGCTGCAACAAGGTGCGGCTGGCAGAGCCTTGCAGGCCCAGGCAATTCGCGCACGGATCAAGGAATTGCACGAGCAGTTGGGGATCGGCTTCCCTATCTACGTGGTGGTCACCAAATGCGATTTGCTGGCTGGTTTCGTCGAGTTCTTTGAACCCCTTGGCCGCGAAGAACGCATGCAAGTCTGGGGCATGACATTCCCGACGGCGCAGGCTGATTCGGTTGATCAGGTGCTGGCCGGTTTCCCGGAAGAGTTTGCCGCGCTGGAACGTCAGCTTCAGGTTCGGGTGTTGGCGCGGATGCAGCAAGAGCGTGATTTGCAACGTCGCGCACTGCTCTATCGCTTTCCCCAGCAGTTTGCCGGGATAGGTCAGGTGCTGGGTGACTTCCTCAACGAAGTCTTCGCGCCGACGCGTTACGAAGAGCCTGCTTTATTACGGGGCGTTTATTTCAGCAGCGGCACCCAGGAAGGCAGCCCAATCGATCGGGTGATGGCCTCCCTGGCTGGAGCGTTCGGCCTGGATCGCAAAATGCTGCCGAGCAATGCGGCCAGCGGACGCAGTTACTTCCTGACCACGCTGATGCGTGAAGTGGTGTTCAAAGAAGCCGAGCTGGCCGGGAGCAACGTACAAGTGGAGCGTCGACGTCGACGTCTGCAAACGGCCGGTTATGTTGCGATCGGCCTCTTGCTGGTGCTGATGCTGGGCGCACTGACCACCAGTTATCTGCGCAATCAGGATTACGTCGAAACGGTCAGGGTGCAGGTCGCACTCGTGGAGAAGCTGGCGCATGGGGTGCCGGCCCAGGCGAGTCTGCCGGAACTGTTGCCGTTGCTGAACGCAGCACGACAGCTGACGGGCGTTTACGACGAGCAGCGCTCTGCCGTTCCCCTGCTCAGCCGTTTTGGCCTGTCGCAAGCTGACAAGCTGGGCAGCGGTGCGCAAGTGCTGTATCAGCGCCTGCTGCGTGAAACGCTGTTGCCTCGTGTGGTCAGCCGCCTGGAAGAGGCTTTGCGTCGCGGCGACGCCAACAATCAGGAATATCTGTACGCCACGCTGCGGGTCTACCTGATGCTGGGCGATCGCCGCTACCTGGACCCGGAGTCGATCCTTGCCTGGCTGGAGATCGACTGGCCGCGCAGCCTCGCACCCGCGACCCAGGCTCAGGTCCAGCAGTTACTGGGCCATGCCGGTGCACTGCTGCGTGATGGCGATGACAGTGCCCTGCCCCCGACTCTGGATTCAGCGCTCATTGCCCAGACGCGTTTGACACTGGCCATGATGCCGATGCCACAGCGCGCCTATAACCGCCTCAAGCGCGATCTGGAGCAAGGAGGATTACCCGAGTTCAGCGTCAACGGCGCTGTCGGCCGTGACGTCTCACAACTTCTGGCCCAGCAAAGCGGCGCTCCCTTGACTCGTGGCGTGCCTGGCATTTTTAGCGTGGAAGGTTTTCGTGGTCTGGAACAACAGATCGGCTCGGCCATCGGCGACATCAGTAAAGACAGTTGGGTGCTGGATCGTCAGGAGTCGGCGGGCGCGACGGCGGACGCCGCACTCAAGAGCGCGGTATTGCAGCTGTACTACGTTGATTACATAAAGGCGTGGGATACGTTTCTTGCCGATGTGCGGATCGTGCCGTTCTCCAGCCTGGACCAGGCAGCGAGAGTCACCAATGCGCTGGCCGCAGCAGATTCCCCGCTGCTTTTATTTCTCCAGGCTGCGGCCAGGGAAACCACCCTGGATGGTTTGAAGAATCAGAAGTCGCCGTTGCAAGGTCTGGATGACGTCGTGCAAAGCAAACTGGCCACGGCGCGCAAAAAACTGGAAGCGGCGATGAGCAGCAACGACGAAACGCCCGAAGAGGCCCCGGTATCGGCCAATCCGGTAGACCTGCACTTTGACGCATTGCACAAGATGGTGGGCTTACCTGGCGCTGCCGGGCCCGTGCCAGCGGAACAATTGCTGAGCACGCTGAAAGACGCTTCGCAGTATTTCGACGCAGCCGACGACGCCCGACGCGCAGGCACCCCACCTCCCGCCGCCGATGTGATGACCCGACTCAAACGCGAGGCCGAAGGCAAACCCGCGCCACTGGGTGGCATGCTGCAAAATATCGACAGCGGCGCAGGCGCCCTGACCCTTGGCAGCGAACGGGCGCGGTTGAACGCACTGTGGACCTCATCGGCGGCCGGGTTTTGCCAGCAGGCGATTGCCGGACGTTACCCTCTGGTTCGTGCTGCCAGCAAAGATGTCACGTCGGATGATTTCGGCAAATTCTTCGCGCCCGGCGGGTTGATGGATGACTTCTTCAGCAAAAATCTCGCGCCCTATGTCGACATGGGTGGCGCTCAATGGCCGTGGCGCGCTACCGGTAGCGCGCCACTGGGCATACCGGAGGACGTACTCAAACAATTCCAGCTCGCGGCCAGAATTCGCGACATGTTATTCAGCCCTGGAGCCGCCCGCCCAGGCCTGCGCTTTGATCTCACGCCGCTCAACATCGACGCCGCGTTGAGCCAGGTTCAGCTGGAAATCGACGGTCAGCCAGTGGTGTATGTCGCCGATATGCTGTCCCGAGCAACCTCCATCCAGTTGCCCAGTGGCAAAGGTGGCGGTCAGGTGCGCTTTGAGGCGACACCGGCCCTGCGCACCGACAACTCCACCGATGGCCCATGGGCCTGGTTTCGCATGATGGACAAGGGCACCTTGCAGACCACGGCGCAGGGCGAGCGCTATCGCTTGACGTTCGACCTCGATGGCCGCAAGGCGACTTATCAGCTGGATGCCAGCAGCGTAATCAACCCCTTTCGGCGCAACGAGCTTCAACAGTTCCGCTGCCCGGTGAAATTGTAGGATGAACGGAGCAATGGATTCGGGAACCGGTTTTTTTGGCAAGGTCACCAGCCATGGAGATTTTGTCGTGCGGCGCTTGCCCCATGGCTTCGTGCAACCGTGGGATGCCTGGCTGCAGAACCTGTTACACGCCAGTCGCGGGCAGCTCGGTCAGCAATGGCTTGGCACTTACTTGAGCAGCCCGATATGGCGTTTCGCGCTGGCCCCGGGCGTTTGCGGCGATAACGCCTGGGCCGGCTTGCTGATGCCCAGCGTGGATCGGGTCGGGCGTCACTTCCCCTTGACCCTTGCTGCCAGGGTTGCAGACGACGCGCCTTTGCTGGAATGGATGATCCAGGGCGGCATCTGGTACGACCAACTTGAGAGCCTGGCGTTGTGGTCACTCCAAGCCGATTTTTCGCTTGAACTGTTCGATGCAACGCTCAACGACATCAGCATGCCTGACAGCCCAGGCGCCCAGATGCAGAAACAGGAAACAGTGGCTGGCCAATATCGCAACCATGTTCTGAGCCTGTCCGGGTTTGATCAGTTGAGCGAGGTGACCCGCGATTTGCACGCTGCGCCCACGGCTCAAACCCTGTGGTGGACGGACGGTTCGGAAAAAGTCTCGCCTTGTGTATTGCAATGTCAGGGTTTGCCCACGGCTGCCAGTTGCACTGCGATGCTCGATGGTCAATGGAAGGAGCGCGGCTGGCGTATTCAAGCTGCCGGTGCAGTCAGTCCAAAGCCGCCAGACACTGCACCATGAGCACGGTGATGTTGTCGCGGCTGCCGCTTTTTTTCGCCAGGTCAACCAGGTAGTGACAGGCCTGTTCCAGGCTGGTTTCTGTGGTCAGGCCCATCACTCGTTCGATCTCGGCGTGCGCAACGGCACCGTGCAAACCGTCGCTGCATAGCATGAGCAAGTCATTAGGTCGCAGGGCCAGCGGGCGGATTTCCGGCTGAACCTGCGCGATGGGGCCAACGGCCTGGAGCAGCATGTTGCGCGACGGCAGATTGTCCGTGAGACCTGCATCCACTGCCTGTTGGTACAAGGTTTGGTCATGGGTCAGCTGATACAGCTTGCCGTCGCGCTGGCAGTAGAGACGTGTATCGCCGACATGGAAAAACACCAGTTCACTCGTAGCAAAGGGCCGGCAGAAGCCCGTAAGCGTGGTGCCCATGCCGCCCTCGGGCCGGTGTTGCGCAACGTTCTGCTGATAGAGGTGCTGATTGGCGAACTCAATGGCATCAAACACCGTAGAGATAGCCATGATGCCGAGGTCCGAATAGGTTGCATCCGGGTCGTGGGCATCCGCCGCCGGTGTAGTGGCATCAAGGTCAATAGGGGCTGCGTGAACAGAATGAGGAGATGGAAGATGACGTGCTCTAGCCTGTTGAAAAAACTGCTGAACTGCTTGCAGCGCACCGACGCTGGCCAATTCGCCAGCGGCATGCCCGCCCATGCCGTCGGCAACGATGACCATGTCCAGCTCCCCATCGATCAGGAAATTGTCCTCGTTGCTCTGGCGCACGGTACCGACATCGGTGACACCAAAGGCTGTTCCAATTCTGAGGCGCTGCCGACAGTTCGGGGACAACGGGGTAGATGTATTCAAGTTGCCCTCATGGCACAAATAATCAAATCAAGAGCAGCGTACTTCCCGAGTTTCAATTTAATTAATCGGGCAGTGCTCTGGCGCAGTACCGATGCTGCAAACGTCTGCCGGACAACGTTTAGCAGGTCATTGTTTCGGGCATCGTTTTCCATGTTGAAACACTGCAACGTAAAGGGCTCAACAAGACTATTATCATGGCGCTCTGACAGGGTGCGTACAGTTATTTTTAATGATGATTGCAATCCCATATCCCGCGCGCCACGCAGCGCAACCATGCTGCAAAACCTTCAGGAATGCAAATGAGTCAGGACAATTCTTTGAACCCGTCATGGGACCCTGACAGCACCCGTCCAGCCAACTTGGTTGACGATGAGCCAACGATTAAGGCTACACCGTCTTTTAATCAAGATCAGCTTGTATCAAACACCCACAAGTTGCCCAAAGATACCGCAACGGCTACGGGTATTGATGATGACGCCACGCTGGTTGTTGAACTCAGCGACGATGAATTCACCCAGCTGGTGACGCAATCCGGTGTGCCTCGCCCCCTTGCCCATATGGCAAATACAGCGCAGGACGCAACATTGCAGGCTGCAGCGGTGTTTTCGGATTCCGGATCGCTGTCACTGTCCCAATCGCAAACGACCTACGGCTCCTTTGCATCACGTGGTCCTTCGCAACTGCGCAAGCTGGCGCAGGAAGCTGCCGCCATGCAGGCCGCGCCCATTCCCCACTACGACGGGCCATCAAGTTCAACCGCCCTGCCGCCGGGCTTTGGTTTGTTTGAATACCGCATCGATCGGGTGTTGGGCCAGGGCAGTTTCGGCATCACTTATCTGGCCACCGACGTAAACCTCAATGTCCAGGTGGCTATCAAGGAATATCTACCCTCCCATTGTGCAAGTCGCGCAGGCGACTACTCGGTGGTGGTGCGCTGGGCGGAAGCGGAAGCGTTCTACCTGGACGGCCTTGAAGCGTTCCTGATGGAAGCTCGCACCCTGGCCACCTTTCAGCACCCCAATATCGTCGGCGTAGCACGGTTTTTCGAAGCCTATCGAACGGCCTATATCGTGCTCGACTACGAGGAAGGCCAGTCCCTGAAACACTGGTGGTCCGCCTCGCGGCAGTCCCGCGAGAGCTGGCTGGTCGAACTGTTGCAACCCCTGCTCGATGGGCTGGCGCTGGTTCATGAATCAGGCTATCTGCACCGGGATATCAAGCCCGATAACATTTATGCCAGTGTGGACGATGGCCGGCTGGTGCTGCTCGACTTTGGTGCCGCGCGGTTATCGGCGGGGGGTGAACAGGCGGTTGCCGACGTTCTGACGCCTGGCTATGCACCGGCCGAGCAATACGAAGGGGGCGCGCAAGGGCCGTGGACAGATATCTACGCGTTCGGTGCAACCTTGTACTGGATGATCACTGGGAAAAAACCAGAGCCCGCGCCTGCCAGGCTGGCGGGCGACGTCACTATGATGCCTGCCGTGCAAGCCGGTGCCGGGCGTTACGGGGTGCCATTTCTTGAAGCCATCGACTGGGCGCTGCAACCGCAGGCGCAATCGCGTCCGCAGAGTGTCCGGGAGTTTGCCGCCGCCCTGTTCGCCGGTCATGCGGGAACCCTGGATTTGCTGGACGCGCTGCGCTCGGCCCATGAAAGCCGCCATCAGACGGCGCACAAGCAGATCTCAGGGCGTCGCAAGGCCGCGCGTTTGATGGGTGCTCTGCTGCATCCAAACGGTTGGCGCCTGACAGTAAAAATGACCTTGCTGATGATGGTGGCGGCGTTGGTACCCATGCTGGTGACGTCCTACTACAACCTGCAGGGTTCCAGCGCCAACGTCACGGCCAACGAACTGACCAACCTGGAAAACCTTGCCCACAGTACTGCCGGCCGGGTTTCGCAATTGGTCAGGGACAGCAGAACTTTCGCTGCTTATCTGGCCAGCGATGAGCGTTTCATTGATTACCTGCAAGCACCCAACCCCCTCAAAAGCGAAGTGTTGCAGACCCGGCTGACGAACCTTGTAGCCACCAATGCCGATGTGCAGTTGGCCTTTTTGATGGATCGTGAGGGTAATGTGCCGATATCCAGCGATCCGGATGTCACGGGAAAGAACTTTGGTTTCCGCCAATACTTCAAGGAAGCAATAGCCGGCAAAGCGTTCACGTCGGGCCTGGTGTTAGGCACTACGGCTGGCAAGGCGGGCCTGTATTTTTCCAACCCGGTACGCGCTGGCGACGGTTCGATCATCGGCGTAGTCGTGCTCCGGTTGAAAGGCGCCTCCATCAAGTCGATCCTTGACGAAGTGCGGCAACGGGACCAGACGTTGATTCCGATGCTGTTTGATAACGACGGGATGCTGGTGGCCTATCCGGATGAAAGCAAGTTGTACAGCAGCCTGCGCGAACTGCCCGAACAGACAGTGGCATTGTTTGTCGCGGACCAGCGTTTCAAGCGCAGCACATTTGAAAACCTGCATATGCCGGAGCTGGCCGATGTCTTGATCGGCGCTACGGAGCCAGGAAGCCTGGGCTTTCACTCAACGCTCAGCGGCGCCGACGAGTTTGCCGGTTACGCGCCGGTCAAAGACAGCCAATTGGTCGTGGCGGTAAGTGAATCCAAAAGTGTGTTTGACGCCCCGTTGCGACAGCTGTTTCAGAACGTCCTCTACAGCGTGATTGCCGTCGGACTATTCTTTCTGATCATGGCCATCGGGCTGGCAAGAAGCGTTGTGCGCCCGGTCAAGCGCCTGACGGTTGCTGCCGATGCACTCAAGCGCGGGGATTTCGACAAAGCAAAAATCCAGGTCAGCTCCAGCCGTTACATCGATGAAGTGGGGCAACTGGCTCGAACCTTCAACATCATGATCGACGTGCTGCGCCAGCGTGAGCGCCAACGCGGGCAATCGGGTGCGCGTCGACGCAGCAAAATTCGCAAGGATAAGGAGCAAGGCCAGTGATTCAGCCGGCCTGATACCCGTAGGAAATCGCCCAGACATCTTGCTCGTTTTTCTCGCAACCATAGCCGAGCAGACCCAGGCTCAGTGCATCCCGATGGCCCTCAAGATCAGCGCTGGCGACGACTCGTCCGCGCTGCCAGTTCAGCCGGGGGCAGTTGATGTCCAGAGACAGCACAAGCCTGGGTAGCCCGCCATAGACCTGCGCGTATCGCGCCACCACAAAGCCTCGTCGCAGGAGCCCGCGCAAGCTGGCGAGGTTGGTCGGGGCGACGGTTACAGCGATAACACTGCGACCGGCAGCCTCAGCCATGGCAATGCGCAACGCGATAGCATCTTCATGTAACCGCCTGCCCCGCCAGTCAGGCGCGCAAGAGGCACCATCAAGCAGGCACATGTGCGTATGTTGCCCAGGGTCAACATCAAGCAGTTGCGTCATCAATGACAGCATCGGCGAACGCAACCCGAGCACGCCATAGGCAACCAGTCTTTCTTGCGCAAAGCAGCCGATCATCTGTCCCAGCAGCTCGATATGCTTTTCAAAATACTCAAGCGCATCCTGCCTGACCATTCCCGATGGTGTCAGCTGTATAACCTGGCGATGAAGGCTGTGGGCGAGAACGGCCTCACTGGCCTGCATCAGGCGCCAGTTGCAGTCTGAGTGTGTTAGCAAGGATGGAGGCATAACAGGTCCAGTATTGATAATGCTTTGCGCAACAACTTATCGCTTCTTAACAGGCGATATTAATAGGCACAGCAAATCCATTATTCTAGGGGACCTATAAAGAACGCACTATCGCGGTGATAGGCGCCGACTTACTTTTCCTGTACCTATTTATAGCGACATAGGCGTTATTGACACGAGCAAATAATCTTCTATTGATTAACGCTGTTCTTACGAGGGGAACACTTATCGTCAGGCCATATCGCCTTGCAACCATAACGTAAGCCGATTACTCATTGCTCAGCTTTGCTGCGCCAGCACTGCCGTCATCAAACCGGGAAACCGAGCGTCCAGTTCTTCTCTGCGCAAGGAATTCATGTGGGTGGTTCCCACGCTCTGCGTTCTTACGAGGCCGGAATCGCGCAGTACACGAAAATGATGGGACATGCTGGATTTCGGTCTTCCACCGTCCAGTTCGCCACAGGTGGCCTCGCTGACCTGGCCGAGGTAGCGAACGATTTCAAGGCGAACCGGGTCGCTCAGGGCATAGAAAAGCCGTTCGAGGACAAAATCACTGACTGGAGGGTGTTTGAATGGGCGCATGGGCGGATCATACACAGCGGTTTGCAAGACAGCCATTGTTCGAATAGTATCGAACAACCGAATTTTCAAACGAACCGAGGTTTGACCATGTCTGCTCTGTTTCAACCCTACACGCTCAAAGATGTCACTTTGCGCAACCGCATTGCCGTGCCACCTATGTGCCAATACTCGGCTATCGATGGGCTGATCAACGAGTGGCATCAAGTTCACCTGGCGGCCATTGCTCGCGGCGGCGCGGGCCTGGTCATCGTGGAAGCCACCGCAGTTTCACCTGAAGGCCGCATTACACCGGGCTGCACCGGAATCTGGAACGATGAACTGGCCCAGGCGTTTGTACCGGTGGTTCAAGCCATCAAGGCGGCCGGATCGGTGCCCGGGATTCAGATTGCCCACGCCGGTCGCAAGGCCAGCGCCAATCGTCCATGGGAAGGCGACGATCACATTGCTGCGGATGACGCGCGGGGCTGGGAAACCATTGCGCCCTCCGCCATCGCTTTCGGCGCCAATCTGCCGAAACAACCCAAGGCGATGACGCTGGATGATATCGCCCGCGTTCGCAGCGATTTTGTGGATGCCGCCCGACGCGCCCGTGACGCCGGGTTTGAATGGCTGGAACTGCACTTCGCCCATGGCTATCTGGCTCAGACGTTTTTTTCCGAGCACTCTAATCATCGCGAAGACGCTTACGGCGGCAGCTTCGAAAACCGCAGCCGTTTCCTGCTGGAAACCCTGGCGGCGGTACGTGAAGTCTGGCCGGAAAACCTGCCACTGACAGCACGTTTCGGCGTGCTTGAGTTCGATGGCCGCGATGAACAGACACTGGTTGAATCCATCGAGCTGACCCGTAAATTCAAGGCGGCGGGCCTGGACATGCTCAGCGTCAGCATTGGCTTCACGATTCCGGAAACCAACATTCCCTGGGCGCCTTCGTTCATGGGACCGATTGCCGAGCGCGTGCGTCGCGAAGCAGGTATTCCCGTATCGTCGGCGTGGGGCTTCGGCACGCCGGCAATCGCTGAACAAGTGATCAAGGATGGGCAACTGGATCTGGTCATGGTCGGCCGCGCCCATCTGGCCAATCCACACTGGGCTTACTTCGCCGCCAAGGAGCTGGGTGTAGAGCGGGCTTCCTGGACGTTGCCGGCGCCTTATGCTCATTGGCTTGAGCGCTATTGATCGTCAGCAATCTCACGCAAAAAAGGCGACCTGTAACAGGCCGCCTTTTTCATTTTGATCAATGCATCACTGCGAGTTACCACCCCAGATCCAGTTCCAAACCCCTGGCAGGCGCACAGGTTCGGCGCTTTCTTTCACGGTTCGCGCCAGCGCGGCTCGCAGTAGCGTCGGCTGATCATCGTAAAACGGCTTGTCTGCCATCCTGACTCCGGTGGCCTCGGCGCTGTCCAGGAGGATCTGCAAGTATTCCCGCGTATGCCGTGCTGTATAGCGGTTCAAATCGTGGAAGGTCACCACTACCGGAATCACCCCATCGACGACCGGCATTTCTCCCGACGCGACGCGCTCGCGAACTTCGGAAAGCTGTCGGAGCATATTGGCACGCCTGCGCGGGCTGGCATTGAACCCCCAGATTTTTCCGTCGTTGGCGCTCAAGTCCGTGAGCAATACGTGCATGCCGTGCTGCTGATAGGCAGCAAACGTGCGTTTGTCGTAGTTCCAGAATGGCGGTCGAACCAGCGCAGGCGCCGCGCCGCTGATTGCTGCGATGATCGCGCTGCCAGAAGCCAGGGATTGTTCCAGTTCGCCCGGCGACAGGGATCGGTGATTGGTATGCCCCGGGGTTCCAGTGTGAAAAGCCAGGATATGACCCTGAGCATTTTCCCGGTGCATGACCCGTTGGCCTCGTTCACTGCCGCCGGCCCGCGCTGCACCGGTCTGCACAAAAAACACAGCCTTGATACCGGGCTGCAAAGGGTTGTGGGCGAGGCTGTCCAGAACGGTCAGGGTCGGGTTGGCGAAGCCGGAGGCGCTTGGTCCGTCGTCAAAGGTCAGCAAAAACCGGATCGGTGCTTGTTGCTCAAGACGTTGGGACGTCTGGGCAGTCAAGGGGATGGGGGCCGAGATACAGCCGGAGAGGCTGGCCAGGAGGGCAAGCCCGGATAAAGCGTTGACGATACGTCTCATTGATCTGCGGTTGTCCGAGTGACTGACGAAAAACGCCTGGGATAGGGCGCACAGTCTACTGGCGTCTTGCGGGGTCTGCTTGTCGCTGTTGATTGCTGTCATCCCTGGAGGCATTTACACGCGGCCAGGGATGACAGGTGAACATTCAAGCGCGGGAAGTGGCAGTCCCTGTTACGACCGGGGTAATGACCGGATCTGTCACCACAATGGCATCTATCGTCATGAATCTACGGCTGACAGTGCCGTACAAGGTCCAGCCCAGCATGGTGACGATGCCACCGAGCATCATGGCGCTGGCACCCGAACTGTAGAGTGCGTAATAGCTATAGGCGGCAGCTATATAAGCTATCGCGTTGGTGAACATCGCATTGCGCGGCGTAACGCCCGCCGCTTTCTGCATCGTCATCAACGCGGCCATGGACATCAGATAAGGCACAAGGTTAGTCACCACGGCCAGATTGACGATCATGTCGAACTGTTTGCTCAAGTCGGGACTGATGGTCATAAGGGTCAGCGCTACCTGACAGGCCAGCAGCACCAGCATGCCGATGATAGGCACGTCTTTGGCGGTGGTTTTGGCGAACAGTTTCAGGAAGTAGCCAACGTCCGCCGAGCTTTTGAACACCTGGGCAATAGTGAACTGCCAGCCCAGCAACGAACCAATACAGGCGATCACCATCAGACCCATGATGATCTGGCCCACGATGGGGGTGAACATGGTGGCAAAAGCCAGCCCGAAGGGTGCGTTGGAGGTGGCCAGATCCATGTTGGGCACGATGCCTGCGATCACGTTGGTGGACACGATATAGATCACGGCCGAGCCCAGTGTGCCGCCCATGACTGCGATTGGCACGTTGCGCTCCGGATTTTCCACCGCATCAGTGTTGGCGCAGGCCGATTCCAGCCCGAGAAACGCCCACAGGGTAATCGAGATCGAAGCGCCCACAGCCTCCAGGAAAGGCATGTTGTGGGGGTTCCAGGCCGCGACGTACAGCGACTTGTCAAACCAGAACCAGCCCAACACCGAAACGCCCACAACCGGAATGATCACCCCCCAAATCGTTACGTTGCCGATCTGACCGGTAATCCGCGCGCCACCGAAGTTGGCAACGGTAGTCAGCACCAGCAGTCCGGCGGTGGCCATGGCAACACCAATCGGGGTCAGCGTCATGCTGAACAGCACGGTGGCATAACCCACGGCAGTGATCGCAATGGCTACGTTGGCAATGAGCAGCGATACGCCATAGGTGTAGTTGGACATGAAGTTGCCGGAACGGCCAAACGCATACTCGGCATAGCCACCCATCCCGCCGGGTTTACGGCTGAAACGACCGCACTTTGCGAATGCATAGGCCAGTGCCAGCGACCCCAAAGCCGTCACGATCCAGGAAAAAATCGAGATGGTGCCCACCTGCGCAAGCTTGGAGGGCAACAGGACAATCCCCGAGCCCAGCATGTTGATCGCCGTCAGCACCGTCAGCTGGACCACGTTCATTTTCTTTACTGCGCTAACCATGTTGCACTCCTGCGCCTTTTACAAAGCGCGATATTCCAGTGAAAGCCCCGGCAAGAAATTACCGGTGCCCCCGATACGGATCATTGTTTGATGACGTAACCATAGGCACGGGTTCGGCCATCGTCTTCGTCGTGCAGATACACACCCTGTAATTCAGGGTTGAAGCCCGGGAAATGATTGATCGCATCTTCAAGGGCCAGGAAGTACTCCAACACCGGCCCTTGCCAGACTTCGCCGGGCACCACGCAAAGCAAACCCGGTGGATACGGCAAGGCGCCTTCGGCGGCAATGCGGCCCTTGGCATCCTGCAGGGGGATCAGCTCGCAATGGCCGCGGACAAATTCCAGATGGGCATCACGTGGATTAAGGACGATTGGCGGCATGCTGGCTTTGCGGAACATCTGCCGCTGCAACTGTTTGACGTCATGGCGGACGTACAACTGGTGCATCTCGCGACACAGCTGGCCAATCGTGTAGTTGTGATAGCGAAGCTGGTGGGTCCGGTAGAGATCCGGCAACACTTCACTGAGCAAGGCGTCGTCATGGATGAAGCGCTCGAACCGGGCAATCTGTGCCACCAGGTGCTGCATTTTCGCCTTGCCTTCGGCCGGCGTGAGCAGGAAAAGAATGGAATTCAGATCGCTTTTTTCCGGGACGATGCCGTACTGGCGCAGGAACGTGGCCAGTATTCCGGCATGCACGCCAAACTCGGTGTACGCGCCGGTGACTGCATCGATGCCCGGTGTGGTGAATAGCAGCTTGCACGGGTCAATGAAATATTGATCGTCCGTGTAACCCTCGAACGCATGCCAGCGCTCATCCGGATGAAACTTGAAAAACCGCAGGTCGTTGGCGATCACCGACGTTGGGTAATCCTGCCAATAACGACCGTCGATGGTCGGCGGGACAAACGGACGGATCAGGGTGCAGTTGTCCATGACCAGCTTGCGCGCCTCGATGCCCGCGTGTACGCATTCACTCCACAGACGCAGACCGCTGCGTCCGCTGTGCATGCGGGCGTTGACGTCCAGAGAGGCAAACAGCGGGTAGAACGGGCTGGTTGAAGCCTGAGCCATGAACGCGTTGTTCAGACGATGATGATTGCAGTAGCGATCCTGTCCCTTGATGTGCCGGTCTTTCTTGTGGATCTGTGATGCCTGAGAAAACCCGGCCTGCTGCTTGTGGATCGACTGGGTAACGAAAATGCCGGGATCTTCCGGACCCAGCTCCAGCAGCATGGGCGAACAGTCCTTCATCATGGGGATGAATTGCTCATAACCCACCCAGGCCGAGTCGAACAGAATGTAGTCGCATAAATGACCGATGCGATCCACAACCTGCCGGGCGTTGTAGATCGTGCCGTCATACGTGCCCAGCTGGATAACCGCCAGACGGAACGGCCGGGGTTCATCCGCCTTGTGCGGCGCGACCTCCTGCAGTTGTCCACGCAGATAGGCTTCGTCAAAACAGTGGGCATCGATACCGCCGATGAACCCGTAGGGGTTGCGCGCGGTTTCCAGATACAGCGGTGTCGCACCCGCCTGGAACAACGCCCCCTGATGCACGGACTTGTGGTTGTTGCGGTCAAAAAGCACCACATCGCCAGGGGTCAGCAAAGCGTTAGTCACCACTTTGTTGGACGCTGAAGTGCCATTGAGCACGAAGTAGGTTTTATCGGCGTTGTAGACCCGAGCCGCTCGTTTCTGAGCTTCCAGAGGCGCGCCTTCGTGAATCAGCAGATCGCCCATTTCGACATCGGCATTGCAGCGGTCGGCGCGGAACAGCGTCGGACCGAAAAATTCGACAAATTGCCGGCCGGCCGGATGCTTGCGGAAAAACTGGCCGCCTTGATGACCGGGGCAGGCAAACGTCGAGTTGCCACGCTCCACATAATGCTTCAGTGCGCCAAAGAATGGCGGCAGCAGTGCTTCTTCATATTGGCTGGCGGCTGTTTCGAGCTTGTCCCCATAGAACTGCGCATCATCGACGCCCAGATCGAACACACCGCTGATTTGCAGCAGGACATGCTCAATGCTCGGCAGGTTCTCCGGGGTTAACTGGTCTTGGGCGGTGACCGCAAAGAAAATGGGGATATCGAACCCGGACGTACTGATGACATCCAGCACTCCGTTATGCACGTCCTGGGCAGTGATAACGGCTGCCGCAATATCCGTCAGATCAGTTTCACTAAACTCCAGCACCGTTCGCGACGTGGCAAAGCTGCTTCGGCTGGCAAAGCTGGCGGCAATCTTCAGACGGGTCACTGGGTTTTCTCCGAAACGGATGAGGTGGCTGTTGGTGACGTAATGCAGCGGACTTTGTAGTAGCCCTCTTCCACTTCAACGCCATGGGTGTCATGGGTGAAGCCTGGGAAACGTCGATCGAACGCTTCCAGGGCTTTGAGATAACCGAGCAGCGGGCCGTCAGCCGCGCCGGCGTTTTCCCCCGGCATCAACAACGGAATGCCCGGTGGATAAGGCACCACGCCCGTTGCCACGGTACGCCCGGCCATTTGCTCCAGACTCAGTACTTCCACGTTGCCGCGCACCAACTGCTCGTAAGCGCGCACCGGACTCAAGTCCGGGACAGGCAGCGTCGAAAACCCGCGAGACATGGCATCGGTAGTGTCCAGATGTGCCATGGCGGCAAACATGGTCTCGCACAAATCTTTCAAACCCAGGCCACGATAGCGCTCGCCATGGGCGGCCATCAGCGCGGGCAGCACCACCTCAAGCGGCGCGTTGTTGTCGAAGTCACGCTTGAAATCCAGCAGCGTGTTGACCAGCGTGCCCCATTTGCCTTTGGTCACACCGATGGAGAACAGAAACAGGATGGTGAAATCGGTAGTTTTCTCGGCCACGATGCCTTGCCGATCCAGATAAGCCGTCAGCACCTGAGCAGGAATGCCCTGCCCGCTCATCCCGCCGCCAGGCAGAATTCCCGGCGAAGTGATCGACACCTTGATCGGGTCAAGCAGGCAGTAGCCATCCTCAATGTCGCCAAACCCGTGCCAGGCTGCATTGGGCTTGAGTACCCAGCACGCCGGATCGCTGGCCAGCAAGTCGTCACTGGCGGTGTGAAATGCGATGTCCTGACCTTGCGCGGGGTCGAACACGGTATCGGGCTGCCAAATGTTGAAGAACCATTCGCCCTTCTCCAGAAACTCGGCATTAAGGCGCGCCAACATGCGCCGAAACGAGACCGCCTCGCGGATCGAGTCGTCCGTCAGCGCCTTGCCCCCCGGCCCCTCCATCATCGCGGCGCTGACATCATTGGACGCGATGATCGCGTAATTGGGCGACGTCGAGGCATGCATCATGAACGCTTCATTAAAGCGCGCATGGTCGATGGGCCGCCGGCCATCACGAATGTGGATCATCGAGGCCTGGGACAAGGCTGCGAGCAATTTATGGGTGGATTGGGTGGCGAAGACGGTTGGCCGATCAGCACCGTGAGCGGCAGGTTCGCCATGCATCGCGAATCGCTCGTGGTACATCGGATTGAACCGCGCATAACCGAACCAGGCCTCGTCAAAGTGCAGCCGGTCAACACTTTCACCCAGTAACTCTTCGACCCTGCGCACGTTGTAGCAGAGCCCGTCATAGGTTGAATTGGTGATGATCGCGTGCATGGGAGTCGGGTCGATGCCGTCATGGACCAGCGGATTGTTGGCGATGGACTCGGCAATGTAACGAGCGCTCAAGCGTTCCGGCGGGATCGGTCCGATCAAGCCGTAATGGTTGCGCGACGGAATCAGATAAGTCGGTATCGCGCCAGACATGGTCATGGCGTGTTCTACCGACTTGTGGCAGTTGCGATCACAGAGGGCCACTTGATCGCGGGTGACGCTGGCCATCAGGATCACCCGGTTGGAGGTCGATGATCCGTTGGTGACGTGATAAGTGCGATGGGCACCAAACACCCGCGCCGCATAGACTTCGCTCGCGCCGATGGGGCCAGAGTGATCCAGCAGCGACCCCAGTTCGCCGACGGAAATCGACAGGTCGGAGCGAAACAGGTTTTCGCCGAAGTAATCGAAAAATGCACGCCCCGCCGTGGATTTCAGGAAAGCCGTGCCGCCGGTATGTCCCGGCGTATGCCAGGAGTACTCGTAGATCTGGGAGAACTTGACGAGTGCCGAGAACATCGGCGGCAGGACCGCTTCCCGGTAACGCGTAATGGCGGCAACGATGCGCCCGCCAATAAAGGCGATGGTGTCTTCCAGCAACCAGATGAAATCATCGGATTTCTGCATGGCCTCCAGCGGCACCGTGGCTGCACTGCTACGGTCGGCCAGCAGGAAAACAGGCAGGGATTCGCTGCGGGCGCGTACCGCATCGAGCACACTCATGGCTTTTTCGTGGCCGTCATCCAGTGCAAGGTCCCAATCCAGCAAGACGCACTGCACCATAGGGTCGGCATGAATGATGGCAATGGCATCCAGCGCACTTTGCGCGAGTATCACTTCGACCTGACGTTGCTCAAGAACCTCGGCCATTTCCCTGACCGCCCTGCCCGCCGCTGTCAGCGCGGTTAGTTCTTCATGAATGAGCAGCGCTTTCATACCGAGTCGAGATTGTAATTTGCGAGGCATTGAAGACTTCCTGTTCAAGGAGCGCATGACATAACTACCCATGGCTATAGCCGTCGGATGACTGGCTTCGCAGGGCAGGAGGAAGTTGATAGATCAATTGTGCGTGTTCAAGCGAGAAGCGGACCCACAGCGAAGGCAGGTGGTAAAGCCTAGCCGGAAAATCGGAATATTCACTGTCTTGATGCTGTCTGAACGAAAAGATGACAGCGCGATTTAACTAGTGAGGGCGCTTTTAGGGAAGGGCAGAACGGGTAAGCGGCGAATAGTTACAGAGTGAACAGGACGAAGTATTGATCTGTATCAATACTTGCGCCTGGGCGATAAATGCTCGCCTGATGCCAATCGTCTGGATCTCATCGCTTTTTATTTAATAATGAATCTTTTGCGTCTGATTTCGCTCAGATGTCTGGGAGTAACGGAAATGGATCCACGTTGCAGTGCTCCCGGATTTTTACTATGCAGGCTGAGGGAAACAAAATGAGTCAATCACCGCAGTACGAAGAGGCCCGATCCACAATGAGTCTGGTGCTGGTTGTCGAAGATGAGCCAATGATTCGGGACTTCGTATGCGAAATCCTGACGGAAGAAGGCCTGCAAGCCAAAGCAGTCGAGAACGCTGATGAGGCGGTCGAATACCTGAACACCCACGCCGCTGAAGTTGCTCTGCTGCTGACCGACGTTCGGATGCCGGGCAGCATGGATGGCATTGCGCTGGCTAATCTCGTTGCCGAGAAATGGTCGGCTATTCCCATCGTGGTCATGTCCGGACACGGTACGCCGGGCAGCGATCAAATAAAGCCCGATGTCCTTTTTATCGCCAAGCCCTGGACAATTACACAATTGCTCAATGGCGTAATGACCCAGCTTGACCGGACGGGATCGCCCCTGGAGTCGACTGGCGGCCTGCCTCGTTAACCTCCAAGGTCGGCATTGACTCATAAAAAGCAGCCGATCCTCAGGCTTATTCATTTGAAATCGCGGCTGCGAACATCCAGCCCGGTCAGCAGGGGTGTCAGATCGTACAGTCGCTGTGCGATCACATGCCGAACGCCCTTCTGAGACTCCAGCCGCCCAAAAACCTGCATCAACTGCGATCCCACCAGAATCTTGCGTTGACGCTGGGCCAGAGCGAGCCAGACCACAACATTGATCATGCCGAATTCGTCTTCCAGGGTCACGAACGTCACCCCACTGGCGGTACCGGGACGCTGGCGGCCGACCACAAGGCCCGCGACACTGATCGTGCGCCCATGCTCAAGGTTCTGCAGATCCTGGGCGCTGTAAAAGCGTTTGGCTGCCAGCTGCCGACGCAACATGGCCAAGGGGTGCGGGCCCAATGTGGTTCCGGTCATGGCGTAGTCGGCGACCAGATCCTGTGCCACGGTTGGTAACGACAAGGCAATTTGCGGTTCATCGTCCGACAGTTCAGGGCCAAACAACGGGCGTTGCTCCTGAACCCCGGCGATCTCCCAGCGCGCCCGATGCCGATGGCCAATCAAGCCGCGCAAAGCCCCGGCGTCCGCCAAGGCTTCCAGGGCGCGATTGGCCAACGCTGCACGCCGGCTCAGATCCGTTGCATCGACAAAAGCCCCGTTGACGCTTGCGGATTCGATACGGCGGGCATCTTCTTCCCGAAACCCGCGGATCATGCGCATCCCCATGCGGATCGCAAGTGTCCGGTTGCGCTCCTGATGATCAACAGGTTCCAGTGAGCAATCCCAACAGCTATAACGCACATCCACGGGGCGGATTTCGATACGGTGGCGGCGCGCATCCTGAAGAATCTGGTCAGGACTGTAAAACCCCATGGGCCAACTGTTGATCAATGCACAGGCGAATGCCGCCGGCTCATGGCATTTGAGCCAGCAGCTGGCGTACGTCAACAAGGCGAAGCTGGCGGCGTGGGATTCCGGGAAACCATAACTGCCAAAGCCCCTGATCTGTTCGAAGATCCGGGTGATGAATTCCTGCTCATAACCATTGGCTTGCATGCGCTCAGCCAGACGCAGACGATGCGGCTCCAGCCCGCCGTGGCGTTTCCAGGCAGCCATTGCGCGCCGCAGTTCGTCAGCCTCTCCGGGTGTGTAGTCGGCCGCAATGATCGCCACTTCCATGACCTGCTCTTGAAACAGCGGCACGCCAAGGGTTCGCTTGAATACCTTTTCCAGTTTGGGCGGATAGGTGATCGGCTCTTCGCCGTTGCGTCTGCGCAAAAAGGGATGAACCATGTCGCCCTGAATCGGACCTGGCCGGACAATAGCCACCTCAATGACCAGATCGTAAAAGGTCTTGGGTTTGAGACGCGGCAACATGGCCATCTGCGCCCGGGATTCAATCTGGAACACACCGACGGTGTCCGCCCGGCTGATCATTTCGTAGGTTGCAGGGTCCTCGGTGGGCAGCGTCGCCAGGGTCCAGTCATTGCCTCGATAGCGACGTACCAGGTCGAACGTGCGCCGCAAGGCACTGAGCATGCCCAATGCCAGAATGTCGACTTTGAGCAACCCCACCAGATCCAGGTCATTCTTGTCCCATTGAATGATGGTGCGTTCAGCCATTGCCGCATTCTCTACCGGAACCAGGGTTTGCAGAGGATGCTCGGAAATGACGAAGCCACCGGGATGCTGGGACAAGTGCCGAGGGAAGCCGATCAGCGTGTCGGTCAGCGCCAGAACCCGACGCAGGATAGGTGCATCCGGGTCAAATCCGCTTTCACGCAAACGCTCTGGCGGGGGCATTTCGTCGCTCCAGCGACTGAAGCAGTCCGCGAGCCCATTGATCTGGTCCGGGGGCAAGCCCAGCACTTTGGCAACATCACGCACCGCTCCAGTACCGTGATAGGTGCTGGCCACTGCCGTCAGGGCGGCCCTGCCCCGACCATAGCGCTGGAATACATACTGCAACACTTCCTCGCGACGCTCATGCTCGAAATCCACGTCGATATCCGGCGGCTCGTTACGCTCCTTTGAGATGAACCGCTCAAACAGCAAATTGCTGTTCTCGGGATTCAACTCCGTAATGCCAAGGGCGAAACACACCACTGAGTTGGCCGCCGACCCCCGCCCCTGACACAAGATGTCGCGACTGCGTGCGAAGCGCACAATGTCGTGGACGGTCAGAAAGTAACTCTCGAATTTCATCTCGCCGATCAGTTGCAGTTCTTTCTCTATCTGCACCCTGGTTTGCGGCTTTAACCCCTGGGGCCAGCGCTTGCGCGCGCCTTGCTCGGTCATTTCCCGTAACCATGAGCCCGCACTGTGCTCGGGCGGCACCAGTTCATGGGGATATTCATAACGCAACTGGCTCAGATCGAACGTGCAACGCGCAGCAATCAGCAGCGTTTGAGCCAGCAAATGTTCGGGATACAGCTCAACCAGGACGCTGCAAGGTCGCAGGTAGCGCTCCCCGTTGGCGAACAGGCGATGTCCGGCCTCAGCCACCGTAGTGTGATGGCGAATAGCGGTCATGGTGTCCTGTAATGCGCGCCGCCCACGGGCATGCATGTGAACATCGCCACTGGCGACCAAGGGGACTTTTACTTCGCGAGCCAATGCCTGAAGGGCGGCGAGTCGTTGTTGATCATCTGGCCCGCGGTGCAGTTCGACAGCCAGCCATGCCGTTTCGGGGAACCTGCTTGCCAGCCATTGACCATGAGCCTTGAGGGTTGCAGCAGGCAAATCGAGATTCGGTACCCACAACACCAGCAAGCCACTGACGGACAGGTCGAAATCCTCACGCAACGACAGGTATTCGCCCTTTTTGGCTCGACGCCGGGCAACAGTGATGAGTCGGCATAGCGCCTGGTAACCGCTGAGGTTTTCCACGAGCAGCACGACTTCAGGCCCTTCAGTGATGCTGATCTCGCTGCCGATGATTAACGGCACGCCAGTATTCTTGGCCGCCTGCCAGGCGCGGACGATGCCCGCCAATGTGCATTCGTCCGTGATCGCCAGGGCCTGGTAGCCATGCTGCCGGGCTTTTTGAAACAGCTCTTGGGCGCTTGAAGCCCCGCGCTGGAAGCTGAAGTTCGACAGGCAATGCAGTTCGGCATATCGATTGTTCATGCAAACCAGCCATGCAGCAGCAGAGCCCCGTCATCACCTACCGCGCGATAAGCCCAGCCTCGCTGGCCCGTCCGGGTTTCGACCAGATAATAGTCGCGGCGTACATCCCCGCCGTCCCACCAGCCCGACTCGATACGCTCAGGCCCCGCGAGGATTCGTGTGCCCACCTGCGGCAGTGGTGAAGGCTGATCCAACAGCCATCCGGGACGCGGCACTTTAGGTAACGCCAGCCTGGCCTTGGCTTCGGTCTGCGCCTGCCAGGCGCACTCGGGACGATGATCGGCCTTCAAACGCAAACCCTTGACCGATTCATCGCCCAGCCGTGCCCGCAATCGTTCGCGCAGTTGTTCCCACGGCATTGATTGCTGCGGGCGCTCATCGAACAACTCCCGATGGGCCGGGACAAACGGCGGCAAATCCCGTGCGTGCAAACGCACCGCACGCACAGGCGAAGGCACCTGAATCTGCTCCAACCGTCCCCTTGCCAGTTCAAACAGCATCGTCGCGTCGCGCTCGGCACTGAGCAAGCCCACCGGAACCTGCGTGTCAGGCCCGGAGAGATGTTCCAGATGCAATGTGAAGCGCTGTACGCCACTGTCGCGGCCACCCAGAAACATCGCCAGGTCGCAAACCAGACGCTTGAGCGGAAACAACAAGGCCTGATGAGACTCGACGTCGAAATTAAGTTCGATGCGTACATCGAAATAGTCCGGCGGCGTGTAGTACTCCATCGCCACTGGCCGCTCACCGAACAAGGTATCCAGATGCTGCATGACATGGGCCGGGAAGCGTCGAGCCAGGCTGTCACGAGGCAACGCAAGAATGTCCTGCAGACTCCCCAGCCCCATGCGGGTGAAGGCAGTGGCGGTTTCTCGGCTCAAACCGATTCGGTCAACAGGCATCTGCTCCAGGACAGGACGCAAACTGTCCCTGCAAGTGATAGCCAGTCCGTCATGAACGTTAGCCAGCATGCGTGCGGCCACGGGATTGGGAGCCACGACAATGCGATGGGAAAAGCCCAGCGCCGTTAGCCCGGCACGCAACCTGGCTTCAAAAACCGGCCACGGCCCGAACAAACCCAGGCTTGATTCGACTTCCATCATCAAGACGCGCGGGTATTTCAAACTGACTTGCGAGCTGAAGCGATAGGCCCAGGCGGCCAGCAAACGATGCCAGTGCTCGGTTTGCGCAGGATCGAATTCGACGGTGGCAAAATCACGCACCATGGCGTGGGCGCTGGCCAGCGATTGGCCGGGTTTAAGCCCCAAGGCCCTGGCAGCCGGGTTGACTGTATGCAGGATTCGCCGTTGCGGTGTACCGCTCAGCAGCGCCAGTGGTTCATCGGCATTGGCACGGCTGCGCATGACACCGTCGAGCGCCAATTGTGGCAACAAGACACAGGCCCACAACATAAGAACCTCAAGCGTCAGCCGAAAAGGGAATGGGGAATGACGGCGCCGTGCCGCCGCGACATTTGATAACCCGCAGTTGCAGCGGCCGGACATCAATGGCAACGCGCAGAGCAGCGGGCGATGGATTGGCTGCAGCCGTCAAGGGGCGGCAGGCAAAGGCCAGGGTCTGGCCGGTTTCTGCAGCGACTTGCAGACGACGCAATGCCCGATCATCCACGTGCCGCGGCCAACACACCACCGCCCCGCAACTCCCGGAACGCAAACATTGTTCGGCGGCCCACAAGCCATCACGCTCACTGGCCTGGATCACCGCCAGCCAGCGCAGATCAACCCCGGCCGCTTCCCAGGCCTGCGGATACGGTATGAATGGCGGCGCTACCAATACGATGCGTTCACCCTTGTCCGCCAGACGTGCAAGGGTCGGCCACAGCAGGCGCAATTCCCCGCTGCCGTCGGCCGGGATCAGGATTTCACTGAGCGCCGACGCCGGCCAGCCACCGGTCGGCAACGCCGCATCAAGCGCCGGATGCCCTGTGGGTTGCGGGCTGACCAGGGGCGCACTGTGACGGCCCTTCCAAACCCGCCGCTCGTCCAGAAGCGCGTCCAGACTGACTACGGCGCCCATCATTCACGCCTGACCAGCCCGCAGAACACGCCTTCTATGGCGAAGTCCTGATCGGGCGAGACGACAATTGGTGCATAGGCAGGGTTACGGGGCAGCAACAGGAATTGGTTCTGGCCTGTCTGAAGACGTTTGATGGTGACTTCACCGTCCAGACGAGCCACGACGATCTGCCCGTCCTGAGCCTCGCTGTTGCGGTGTACGCCAACCAGGTCGCCATCGAGAATGCCATCTTCGATCATCGAGTCACCCTGCACCCGTAGCAGATAGTCAGGGACTCGGGAAAAGGTTGCACGGTCCAGCAGCAGGGTGTCATGGGTGCCGACGTCAGGACCGATCGGCAGACCCGCCGCGACGCGACCCAGGACAGGGAGTTCCAGCAGTTCCGGGCGCGCAACGGCCTGTGACAGGCGTATGCCACGGGCCTGATTGGGGATGACCTCGATCAGGCCCGCCTCGGTCAGGGCCAGGATATGCTTGCGCGCCACGCTGCGTGAGGCATACCCAAAGGCTTCGGAAATTTCCGCAAGGCTCGGTGATTGCCCTTGCTGCGCGATGCGATCGCGGATGAAGGTCAGTATTGCGCTACGACGGGGAGATAATGTGCTCATGGAGTACATTTGTACTCCTCTGCGCTTTTGTTGCCTAGAGCATTTGGTCGCTTTGCCTGAACTCAGTGATCCGCTCAGGGGCGATCAGGTCGGGCAACCTTGCGCGCCGTCGTTCAAACCTTGCTTGTAGTTCTCGTACTCAAGGGTCGCTTTGCCATTGGTCCACTTCAGGGTCAGCACCGACAGCGAATCAAAGTCGTCCCCCGTCCAGTCGTCCACCAGCTTGATTTTCTTGCCGGACGCTTCCTCGGCCACCTTGTTGATCAACTCCGGCAAATAACCGTGGGACCACGCGGTATAGATGGTTGAGTCATGGTACTTGTCGTTCATCAACTCGTCGGCCAGATCACTGGTGTCATTGGCTGCAAAGTCAATGTTGATGGGCAGCCCGAGTTTTATCGCGCTGGGGCCGACCGTCATCAAGGGTCGCAGGTAGCTGTATGAATGATCGCCCTCGCCTTCTTCAACATGACGACTGGGGTTGGCGGCAAAAATGAAATTGGCCTTGCCAAATTCCTTGGGCAGCAATTCCGACAGATCGATGGCGCGATTCAGGCCCTGACAGTTCAATTGTCCCAGGCCCATGGATGGCTTTTCCGCATGCCGCATGAACACCAGCGTCTGAGTGCCATTCTTGGGTTCGGCGTGCACGCCTTTGCCCATGCTGAACAAAAATGCCGAGGACGCCAGGACCAATGCCGGAAGAACGAAGAACGCACAGCGTCGCTGAAATCGGGTGATGAGAGGCGCTTTGAAGATTTTCATGATTCTCGGAGTCTGGTACGCGTTATTGGAGGTAATAGCGCTGATCGCTAGTGCGAATATGCTTCCTGAGCGGGTTCGCTACCGTGCAACGTCCATGTTCCGATCAGCATGAAGCATTGCTGTGAGTACGGCTCACAGGCTAGTGGTCCAATGTGTCGAAATGAAGAATATGACGATAAGAGTCAAATAAGGCCTGAAGGTTGCATCCAGAGCCGTAAATACCCGAAATATCAAGGAGTAAAGGGAAGTCCCGTAACCGGGACGGGTGACATTACCTGCGCAGACCGCAAATGATCGCGCTCAATGCCACTGCAAGACCGGCGCCAGCATACACCCATGAGGCTGACGCGATGGGCAATAACACACCGGCTAATAAGGGCCCCAGCCCTGCGCCGATGTCGCGCCAGACCGCATTGGCTGCCAACGCCTGCACTCGGCTTTGGCCCGGATTGCGCTGGGCAACCAGGGTTGTCACCAGCGGCAGTTGCACGGCTCGCAAGATCAATACGCCGGCAGCGCCCACGATCAACCAGTGAGAACCGAACGCCGCGAGCGCAATACACGTCAACACCGAGCACACCACCAGCATGTTAACGGCCCCGACATGATCCGCCAGGCGCCCACCCAACGGGCTCAAAAGCATTTCCGACGCATAGCGCAAGGCCAGTAGCGCCCCCGCAACCATCACGGCATTGGCCCCCATGACAGCCTGGGCCTGCAATGACAGACCGAAAATGAACAGACCATCAAGAGCGACGCCTTCGACAAACGACCAGATCGCCACACTGTCTGGCGCCTTGAAGCGGCGGCCGGTGGCTTTAGGCATGACATGTGCGGCACTGGGCAGACCCCGGGCCACCCACCAGCCGAGCAGCGCCGCCAGAGCCAGCAGGATGAAGACCGGCCGGGGGCCGAACTGAATGCTGAGCAAGGCACCCAGCGGCAAGGCAACCATCGGACCGATTGCGATATAGGCCCGTGAACGGCCTGACCGATGTGCCGCGCCGGCAGGATCTGAGGTGGCCAGTACCTGGGTAGACAAGTTAAGTGCCGCGTAGGCCAATCCCCAGCCCAGGCGCAGGATCAGCAACCACCAGAAGCCGGAAATCACTGCATTGCCCAACGCACAGACTGCGGCGGTTGCTGCCGCCAGCATCACTGTCGGGCGATCACCCTGGCGGGCGTAATAACGCACCACATAGCTGTAACCAAAAATCCTCACCAACCGATTGGCTGCCAGCAGCACTCCGGCCTGGGCCAGGCTGATACCAAACGCCTGCACATGCATCGGAAGCAACAGATACAGCAACACATCGCTAGGAAGACACAGCGCCAGGACTATTGCGCTACGACGAGAGGCAACATCAACAGAGGGCTTGGCCGCAGGCATTTCGAGAAACAGCCGGTTACAAATCGGGTACGCAGCATGAGGCTCAAGTACGCCGCCTGACAACCCTCCTTCATCAAGCTGTCATCTGTTTGCCTTCAGTGAACCCCTCTCTTTTGGCCTCGATCACAACGCTGGCCGGAAGAACCCATTTAACCTTTCATCTGAAGTCGTGTTGACGCAAGCCTGACTTTGGTGTTTTTTGAAACCGTTTTCAGAGCCCTCCAAAAAATATAAATGGGTGTTCACTTTGACTAACTTTCCTCCGTCACAGCGTACCCGCGTGACCATGAACGATGTTGCCGATCTGGCTGGCGTCTCCAAAGCCAGCGTTTCGCGCTTTATTGGCGAAGACCGGCAATTGCTGTCCGATGCCATTGCATTGCGCATCGAGCAGGCCATCCAGACCCTCGGTTATCGCCCCAATCAAATGGCCCGCGGCCTGAAACGTGGCCGAACCCGTTTGATCGGCATGCTCGTCGCTGACATCCGCAATCCCTATTCCATCGCCGTCATGCATGGTGTCGAAACAGCCTGCAGACGTCACGGTTACAGCCTGGTGGTGTGCAATACCGATCGCGATGATGAACAGGAACGCCTTCACCTTGCAGCGTTGCGCTCCTACAACATCGAAGGCTTGATTCTCAATACCCTTGGCCATCACCTTACCGAGTTGCGCGAGCTGCATCGCGAATTGCCCATGGTGCTGGTGGACCGCAAGGTCGATCAGCTGGACAGTGACCTGGTCGGGCTCGACAACACTGCAGCGGTTCAACAGGCCGTCGATCACCTGCAACGCTGCGGCTATCGAGACATTCTGCTGGTCAGCGAGCAGCAAGACGGTACCAGCTCCCGCCTGGAGCGTATTGAAGCCTTCAAAAATCTCATGATCGAACGGCCCGAGCTTCGTGGCCAGATCCTGCAAACCGATCATCAACTGTCCGCCGGACTGCAAGCCTTTTTGACCTCGCCAGGTCCCGGTCCCAAGGCACTGTTCACTGCCAACGGCGTTGCAACGCTGACCTGCACGCGCCTGTTACGTGAACTGGGCTGCGCTCTGTTCGACGATATCGGCCTGATCGCCCTGGACGAACTGGACTGGTATCCATTGGTCGGCAGCGGTATCACGTCTCTGGCACAACCCACCCATGATATTGGCATTACCGCATTCGAATGCCTGCTCAATCGGCTGCGAGGCGATCAGGCGCCTACCCGGCTGTTTGATTTTCCAGCCAAATTGATTGAGCGCGGCTCGACTCGACCACGCACCTGATACGTGCGGCCTCGGCTGAGGCGCCTTGCAGTTTTTTACCGCTCAAAATGAAACCGGTTTCAGAGGACAACAATAATGCACATGAATCCCGTCTCCATCAGCCTTTCCAGCTTCGGCGCCGATCTGGTTCGCCAGCGCGGCCAGGCCGCTTTTATTCCATTGCTGGCCCAGAGCAATGTGTCGCGCATCGAGCTGCGTGAAGAACTGTTTCTGCAAGAAGATTTATCCGCCCTCGCCTTGGCGGTTCAGGCCCAAGGCCTGGAATGCCTGTATTCAGCCCCCCTGGAGTTGTGGCTTGCTGATCAGTCGCAACCCAACCCTGAACTTGACGCCACCTTGCAACGGGCCCAGGTGTGTGGTGCCCAATGGCTGAAGGTTTCCCTGGGGCACTTCACCCACGACTGTGATCTACGCTCGCTCGCCGAATGCCTGGCTCGCCGGGACGTGCAGTTACTGGTGGAGAACGACCAGACGCCACACGGCGGGATTATCGCGCCATTTTGCGACTTCTTCGCCCAGACACAGTCTTTGCAAATGAGCGTCGCCATGACCTTCGATGTCGGTAACTGGCATTGGCAGAACCAAAACGTCATGAGTGCTGCTCAGCAGTTGGGTCGCTACGTGCAGTACGTGCATTTCAAAGCCGTCACACAAAATGCCGAGGGCAAGTTGATTGCGATCCCGCCTGTGGACGCTGACCTGCCCGTATGGCAGGCGTTGCTGGCGTACATGCCCGACGCAGTCCCGCGGGCGATCGAATATCCGCTGCAAGGCGACGACTTACTGGAAGTTACTCGTCAACAGGTGGCCACCCTCGCCCGCCTCGCACCGCAGATGCATCGCCAGCAGCTTGAGGTATCGAGCCATGTCTAAGATCGACATCCTGTCATTCGGCGAAACCATGGCCATGTTCGTTGCCGAGCAGCCGGGCGATCTGGCGCAGGTTGGCCATTTCGAGAAACGCATTGCTGGCGCTGACAGCAACGTCGCCATTGGTCTGGCACGCCTGGGTTTCAATGTGGCCTGGTTGAGCCGTGTCGGCGATGACTCATTGGGCCGTTTTGTCATCGATAGCCTCAAACGCGAAGGCGTCAGTTGTGAGCACGTCACGGTGGACCCGTTACAACCCACCGGGTTTCAGCTCAAGTCCCGCGAGCTTGAAGGCGCAGATCCACGGGTGGAGTACTTCCGCAAGGGTTCGGCGGCCAGTCATCTGTCCCTCAAGGACATCCAGCCGCGCCTGCTCAATGCGCGACATCTGCACGCCACCGGCATTCCGGCAGCGCTGTCGGACAGTTGCCGAGACCTGTCCCGGGAGCTGATGACCCGCATGCATAACGCGGGGCGCAGCGTGTCGTTCGACCCCAACCTGCGTCCATCGCTCTGGCCAAACCAGGCGCGGATGATCAACGAGATTAACGACCTGGCAAGCCTTGCTCATTGGGTTTTACCGGGGCTGGCTGAGGGCATGGTGCTTACCGGCTACGAGGATCCGCCAGACATTGCGGCGTTCTACCTGGACAGGGGCGTCGAAGCCGTGGTGATCAAGCTGGGTGCCCACGGCGCGTATTACCGCACTCAAAATGATCAGGGTTTTGTTGCGGGGGTGCCGGTCAGCAAGGTTGTTGACACCGTTGGGGCCGGGGATGGTTTCGCCGTCGGCGTCATCAGTGCCCTGCTGGAAAACCAGGGTTTTGCCCAGGCCGTGGCTCGTGGCAACTGGATTGGCAGCCAGGCCGTACAGAGCCGGGGCGATATGGAGGGCCTGCCGACGCGGGCCGCTCTGGAAGCTGCGTTCCCCGTCAAGCATGCCTTACCGGAACGGGTTTGAGCCGGCCAGGCTCAATTGATTAAACGTACCTGCTGCGACAAAAACAAAAAGCTCAGGAGATCGAAATGGAAAAGTTACTCGATAGCGTAAAAACCAGCGGCTTGAAACGGCGCTGGCTGTTGATCATGCCCATCGTCTTCATCACCTACAGCCTCGCCTATCTGGACCGGGCCAATTATGGTTTCGCTGCCGCCTCAGGCATGGCCGAAGACCTGCACATCACTCCCGGTATGTCGTCGTTGCTGGGTGCGCTGTTTTTTCTGGGTTACTTCTTCTTTCAGGTGCCGGGGGCAATCTACGCACAGAAGAAAAGCGTCAAGAAACTGATTTTCGTCAGCCTTATCCTATGGGGCGGCCTCGCGACGCTGACCGGGATTGTCTCCAATGCCTACATGCTGATTGGCATCCGCTTCATGCTGGGCGTGGTCGAAGCCGCCGTGATGCCGGCGATGCTGGTGTATTTGTGCTACTGGTTCACCCGCGCCGAGCGCTCACGGGCCAATACTGTGTTGATCCTGGGTAACCCGGTGACCATGCTCTGGATGTCGGTCGTGTCCGGTTATCTGGTAGCCCATTTCAGCTGGCGCTGGATGTTTATCGTCGAAGGCTTGCCGGCGGTTATCTGGGCATTCATCTGGTGGCGTCTGGTGGATGAACGTCCTGCCCAGGCCAAATGGCTCAGCGAAGCCGAGAAAGTCGAACTGCAAACGCGCCTGGATGCCGAGCAGGTGGGCATCAAGCCGGTCAAGAATTACGCCGAGGCGTTTCGCTCGCCTAAGGTGCTGTTGCTTGCCGCGCAGTATTTTTGCTGGAGCATCGGCGTGTATGGCTTTGTCCTATGGCTGCCGACCATTCTCAAGAAGGGCATGCAGATGAATATGGTCGAGGCGGGCTGGCTGTCGGCTCTGCCTTACCTGGCGGCGGTGATCGGCATGGTCGTGGTGTCCTGGGCTTCGGACAAACTGCAAAAACGCAAACTGTTCGTCTGGCCACCGCTGCTGCTGGCCGCCATTGCCTTCTACGGGTCATACGCTCTGGGCACCGAGCATTTCTGGTGGTCGTATTCTTTGCTGGTGATCGCCGGTGCCTGCATGTACGCCCCGTATGGTCCGTTCTTTGCCATCGTTCCGGAAATCCTGCCGTCCAACGTTGCCGGTGGCGCCATGGCGCTGATCAACAGCCTTGGCGCATTAGGTTCGTTTGCGGGCTCCTATCTGGTGGGTTACCTCAATGGTGTCACTGGCACATTGAGTGCCTCATACCTGTTCATGAGCGGTTCGTTGCTGGTTTCAGTATTGCTGACCCTCATGCTCAAGCCCGACAACAAAGCAAAGCCTGTGGGCGATGAGCCCAATGCCCATCGCACTGCGGCGCATCCTTGAATTGGAAATGCTCACCATGAAAAAACATGTCGTGCTCTACAAGACACTGTCCGCTTCGCTCATGGCGCGCTTGCAGGCCCACGCCGACGTCACGTTGATCGAAGACCCCAAAGCGGATGACCTGGCCCGGTTGCGCGCTGCCCTGCCCCATGCCCACGGGCTTCTGGGAGCCAGCATCAGGCTGGACGCCGAATTGCTAGACCTGGCGCCGCATCTGGAGGCGATATCCACTGTTTCGGTTGGCGTGGACAATTACGACATCGCTTATCTGGACCGGCGCGGCATCGCGCTGTGCAACACGCCGGACGTCCTGACTGAGACCACCGCCGATACCGGGTTTGCCCTGATCATGGCCACCGCGCGGCGGGTGGTGGAACTGGCCAACATGGTGCGCAACGGCGATTGGCAACAGAACATCGGTCCGGCGCACTTCGGCAGCGACGTACATGGCAAGACCCTGGGCATCATCGGCATGGGAAGGATCGGCGAGGCATTGGCCCAGCGCGGCCACTTCGGCTTCGGCATGCCGGTGCTGTATCACAGCCATTCGCCAAAACCCGCTGTCGAGGCACGCTTCCAGGCCAGCTATCGCAGCCTTGAAGCGCTGCTCAAAGAGGCGGATTTTGTCTGTCTGACTGTGCCGTTGACCGCTGAAACCGAAGGATTGATCGGCAAGGAGCAGTTGGCCTTGATGCGCCCCGAAAGCATTCTGATCAACATCGCACGGGGCAAGGTTGTGGACGAGCAAGCACTGATCGCCGCGCTGCGCGGCAGGCAAATACGTGGCGCGGGGCTGGACGTGTTCGAGCGTGAGCCGCTGAACACCGATTCACCCTTGCTGCAGATGAATAACGTGGTGGCAACGCCGCACATGGGGTCGGCAACCCATGAAACCCGGGAAGCCATGGCGGCCTGCGCAGTGGACAACCTCATCAGTGCGCTAAACGGAGAACGGCCCGCGAACCTGGTCAACCTGTCGACAAGACATTAAGCGTAGCCCCGGAGTGCTCGCCGATGTCCAGCCTAATCAGCTTTCGCGCCGTCTCCCGCTTTCACTTGCGTCCAGATCTGCGCGCGCAGGACGTTGATCGGCTCCGGCGTAGCCTCAAGGGGAAACAAGCGGCTCATGATATCCGCATCGGGATAGACCGCCAGGCTTGTCCTTAATGCCGGATCGATCAGGGCGTCAGCCTTTTCGTTGCCATTGGCGTAGCGCACTTCATCAGTGATCCTGGCGATCACATCGGGTCGCATCAGGTAATTCATGAAGGCGTACCCGGCGGCTTCGTCGGGGGCATCTGCTGGCATGGCTACCATGTCGAACCACATGGGTGCCCCTTCCACCGGCACCATGTATTCGATAGTGACGCTGCGGCCAAGCTTGCGAGCATTGATTTGCGCTTGCAGCATATCCCCCGAAAATCCGACGGCTACGCAAATCTTTCCCGTTGCCAGATCGTCGATGTACTTCGACGTATGGAAATAGCTGACGTATGGGCGTATTGCCAGCAACGCAGTCTTGGCTTGCCGGTAGTCCTGCGCATTGGCGCTGTGATGTGGCAGGCCCAGGTAATTCAAGGTGATCGGCAACAATTCGCGGCTGTTATCGAGAATGGCTACGCCGCAACTGGCCAGCTTTCTGATGTTCTCAGGCTTGAAGATCAGGTCCCATGAATTGAGTGCTGCATCCGGCCCCAGCACAGCTTTGACCTTGGCCACGTTGTAACCAATGCCGGTACTCCCCCAGAGATACGGAAAGCCATAGCGGTTTCCGGGATCATTGGCCTGCAATGCTTGCAGCAACACCGGGTTGAGGTTTTTCCAGTTGGGCAGTTGGCGCTTATCCAGTTCTTTCAAGGCTCCGGAATTTATCTGGCTGGCCATGAAATGGTTCGACGGCATCACGACGTCGTACCCGGAGTGTCTGGCGGTCAGTTTGTCGTCCAGCTCTTCGTTGCTTTCGTAAATGGCGTAGGTGCTGCGAATCCCCGTGGACGCTTCGAAGTTTTTCAGGGTGTCAGGGGCTATGTAATCCGACCAGTTATATACGCTGACTGTTTCGGCCGCCTGAGAGAGTGAAGCCATCAACATCAAAGGAGCAAACGCTTTGTTCAGCACGATTCTGTTCCTTTTACGGCATGATTCTGCTCAAGCAGATGGGAAACCAGGGACTGCGGCGGTTTCTGAACAGCTCATTTACCGAAGCCTAAAGACCATTCGCAGCGCCATAGAGTGCTTAGATACGCTCTGCGCTTCAAGCCTGAATCGGTTATTGCGCAAGATTGAAAGACGCTTAAGGAATAACCACTATGACGCGCATCAAAAAAAACCACAAAACCTGAATGCATTGGAAAATTTTTTTTCTTTGTAACCTGTGCAGTGCTATTTTTGACTCTCGACAGGACTGTTCAGATTTTTTATCAGGAAAGCGCCTCGACCATCGTAGGAATCGCCCTCAAGATTCCACATCTCGGTCCACCAGCGTTTTTGCTGGCCATCTCGACAGCCCTTCCCTACCCATTGGAGCTATTGCCAGTGCTGATGTGAACGAGGTGGGCTGAATGAATAAAGTGACGTTCCCCAACGCCTGCCAGTTGATGCGCTGGTACTTCCACCCGGTCGGCTTCGAAGCCACGATGGATGCGCCAAGCAGCATGGTGGCCCGATTGTTTGATCGGGCCAGTGGCGAAACGGTCATCGCCATCGCAGGCCTGCCCTGCGCCACGGTCATGAACGCGACGGAGGTGGAACTCATCATCGAAGCGATTGAGGCAGAGCTGGAATCGTTTCGCCCTCCCAGAGTCATGAATGCGTCCTGAGCTCAGGTTTTGCTGCGTAAGTCCTCAAAAAATGCTTTCGCATCGTCGATCCGATCCGACGCTCGGGTGATGTTTACCCCCTCTTTGGCGCTGCCATCGATAAACCAGTAGCAATGCCGTATTGCCCGGGTAATGGCCACGTAGGCCAGACGCATGACTTCATCTTTCTGGGCGTTGTCGAATGCCTCGGTATCACTGGCGTTGCCTAAGCCAGCCAAACGATACAACTGATTCTTGTAAGGCGAGTGGGTCAAATGCTGGCAATCGCCAAGCAGGAATACCGCATCGGCCTGTAACCCCTTGGCACTGTGATAGGTCAGTTGCTTGAAGCGACGAGCCTGCGGCGGCTGCGCATGATCGGCTTCGATAAGTGCCTGCACCCTGTTGGAGAGCACCGCTTTTTCGCTGCTTTTTCGGTACAGCAACAGAATCGAATCGCCGTCCTGGTAGTGCTCGACCAGGCGCTGTTCAAGGGCCTCGTCACTGCGATCAAAGACCTTGACCGGCAGCAACTCCTGAGCGGCCCCGCTGGCCCGGGCTTTCTTGCCTGCGATAGCAGGTGCGGCACGCACGATGTGTTCGGCCGCATCGATGATGTGCTGGTGGCTGCGATAGTTATCGCTGAGCATGACCTTGGTGGTCGCAGGCGACGAGAACGTCTTGGGAAACTCCATGAAGTATTTGGGCGAACTGCCACGCCAGCCGTAGATCGACTGCCAGTCGTCACCGACACACAACAGCGAAGCGTGCTGTGCTGTGCGCCCCATGTGCAGCGCAGGTCCGCGACGGCGTATCTCACGCAGACTAGCCCGCACCCATGAAACGATCTGTGGCGACACGTCCTGGAATTCGTCAATCATCAAATGGGAAAGTGGTCGCAATTGTGCGTCGCCCACCTGCTTCAGATTCTCCGGGGAGTTTTCGCCAAACAGAGCGAACATCCTGTTGTACGTCATGACCGGAGGCGTCTGTTGCAACAGATGATGTTCAAAGGCTTTCCAGAACAGGCTCAGGGCTTCGAAGAAGTAACGATCCGGGTCATCTTCGGCAAAGCTCATTTCTGCCACCGCCGCAGGCACATCCAGCCCGAGGTTTTCGATAAAGCTTGCCGCCGCCACGAAACTGTCCAGCAGCGGCGCGGCGCTTAACTCTCCCTTGACCTTGTAATCAAAACCCGGTCCGGCCACGGCGGCGCCGGAAAGAGACTGCAAAACTCTGCCACCAGCCTCATAGTTTTCCAGCCATATCAGAGGCTTACGACAGAAAGCTTGAAACAGCGTGCGCTTTATCACCCATTCAGCCCAGACCGGTAACTTGGCACCCGAACGCTTGAGCTGCTGATCCTCCGACGGATCGAACCCCAGAACCACCCAGGCATCCAGTTCGGCAATGTAACCGTGCAGGTGAAAGCCGAACCCATTGATTTCAACGGTCTGGCGCATCGGTTCGATGCCCTTGATGGGCCAGGCCCTGGCACGAATCCACAGGTCTTCGATGGTGTCGCACAGTTCCTCATCACGCTTGGCCGATAACTCGGTGACCGTTACGCGTTTCTGCACATCTGGATGGTCGCGTTCAAGCTCCTTGAGCTGCAGCGCCTGACGGTACAACGGTGCCATGACCTCGCGGAAGCGCTCGTTTCTGGCGTACAGGTCGCGGTAACACACATTCAGTTGCTGGCGTTGGGCATCGTTGATGCGCAAATCGAATGGATTGCTGTCGGCGCTCTCCTCCATGCCCACTGTGGACTGGCTGCCCAGATTCTCGAACGCCGTCAGTTGTTCAAGGCCCGACAGGCTGCGCACCAATGGCAGAATCCGCGAATGGAAGGTTCGCACCAGCTCGCGGGCCTGTTTCTGACTCAGCTCACGGCCCCACAAGCCAAAAATCTCGATCAGTTTGTTGACGAAATCTTTGCGCGACTCTCGGGTAAAGGTCACGACAGTCATCGAGTCCAGCTCGAATCCCAGGTAATGGCTGAGCACCAGAATACGCAGCACCAGCGAGGTGGATTTGCCCGCACCCGCGCCAGCAATCACGTAGGTTGAAGGCGTATCGCTGAAGATCATTTTCCACTGCGCGGCGCTGGGCTGGGCCTGGGGCGGCAGCTTGAGAGCGACGTCGGTCTTGATTTGCTTCTTTAGTTCAGCCGTCAGCGCCAGACGCCAGTCATCGAACAAGTGATCATCCACCTTCGGGCCCCGATGCTCGCTGGGCCGTGTGTCGCGTATCACCAGAACCTGCCGGCCTTGCTCGATCCCCTCCAGATGACCTTCGGCATATCCTTCGTCCACGCCCTGCAAGTGTCCGATCAGATAGCCGTCGGCATGACCCTGGGACCAGGATGGACGATGTTGCGAGCCAAGCCGGGTCAAGGATTTACCCAGCAGTCGAGCTGCAAGGCGCTTGAAAAAAGGCAGTTGGTCCGGCGGCGTCAGTTCCAGGTCGGCATGGGGATGAAGATCAGTGTCCGGCACGCGGGCTCCAGCGGGTAAACAGATGAGCGAGGGGCGGTATGGTCGCGCTATTTGCGTTTGATCTCCAGTGAAAAGCTTGTTGATCAAGCCATTAGCCGATCAATTGCAGGTGAAATGGAGAATTCGACCCCCCTTGAATCATCAATAAAACAGATAGTAACTAGCCGAATTAGTCGCTTTTTACCGACTCCTATTTGATAGATCATTGCTCCATCAACCACGAATCATCGTTCAGCAGCCGGGTTGCAACACTTCCCGGCCCTGCTCAGGAGGCCACACCATGCTGCAATTAAGACCTTTCAACACGTTGGGCGGCGCCAACCACGGCTGGCTGGACGCACACCATCACTTTTCGTTCGCCGACTACTATGACCCTCAACGCATGAACTGGGGCCAGCTTCGTGTCTGGAACGACGATGTCATCGAAGCCGGAACGGGTTTCCCTAAACATGCCCACCGCGACATGGAGATCATCACCTACGTTCGTGAAGGGGCAATTACCCACGAAGACAATCTGGGCAACAAGGGCCGCACTGTTGCCGGCGATGTACAGGTCATGTCTGCCGGTACCGGAATTGCCCACAGTGAATACAACATGGAGTCCACGGCCACCAGAATCTTCCAGATCTGGATCATGCCCAACGAAACCGGCGCGGCACCTTCATGGGGCGCCAAACCGTTCCCCAAAGGTGACCGAGAGGGTTTCGTGACCCTGGCCAGCGGCAAGACCGGTGATGAGGTAAGCCTGCGCATCCGGGCCGATGCCCGGTTGGTGGCGGCGAACCTGAAAGCTGGCGAAACCGCAGAGTACCGTCTGGATGCGGGCCGTCGGGCCTATCTGGTGCCAGCCACCGGCAGCATCGAAGTCAATGGCCTGCGCGCCGCAGCACGGGACGGGATCGCCGTTGAGGACGAGCAAATGCTGCGCGTTACGGCCATCGAAGACAGCGAAATCGTTTTGGTGGACGTTGCATAACGGGTTTGCCCGTTGCCAATGACAAAAGCCCCGACGCTTGCGCGCCGGGGCTTTTTTACTTCAGCGATTCAGGTCACTTGGGTGCGATAGCCGCATCCACCAGCACTTGAGCTTCGGCAACCAGACGTTTGAGGTGGTCCTCACCAACAAAACTTTCAGCGTAGATCTTGTAGATATCCTCGGTGCCTGATGGGCGCGCCGCGAACCAGCCATTTTCCGTCATGACCTTCAGGCCACCAATGGCCTGATTGTTACCCGGTGCATGACTCAGAACGCTCAGAATCGGCTCGCCTGCCAGTTCGGTGGACTTCACCTGATCCGCAGAAAGTTTGCCAAGCATCGCTTTCTGCTCAGGATTGGCCTTGGCTTCCACGCGAGTCGAGAACGGCTCGCCCAGTTCCTGGGTCAGCGCCTGATAGATTTCGCTGGGGTCACGCCCTTTACGCGCTGTGATTTCCGCCGCCAGCAGTGCCGGAATCAGCCCGTCCTTGTCGGTGGTCCACACGGTACCGTCCTTGCGCAGGAAAGACGCGCCGGCACTTTCTTCACCGCCAAAGCCCAGGGAGCCATCGAACAAGCCTTCGGCAAAGAACTTGAAGCCGACCGGCACTTCATACAAGCGACGCCCCAGACGCGCCGCAACCCGATCAATCATGCCGCTGCTGACCACGGTCTTGCCCACGGCCGCATCAGCGCGCCAGTGAGGGCGGTTCTGGAACAGATAATCGATGGACACCGCCAGGTAGTTGTTCGGTGCCAGCAAGCCGCCGGTTGGCGTGACGATGCCGTGGCGGTCGTGGTCCGGGTCGCAGGCGAACGCCACCTGATAACGGTCCTTGAGGCCGATCAACCCTTGCATGGCGAAATTGGACGACGGGTCCATGCGGATCCGGCCGTCCCAGTCAACGCTCATGAAACGGAACGTGGGATCAACGAATTTGTTCACCACGTCCAGGTTCAGCCCGTAATGCTCGCCAATAGCCGACCAGTAGCGCACTCCGGCGCCGCCCAGCGGATCAACACCCAGCCGCAGGTTCGCGTTGCGGATGGCGTCCATATCGATAACATTTTTCAGATCGGCCACGTAGGTGTTGAGGTAGTCGTGGCGATGGGTGGTGTCGGCGCGCAGGGCCTTTTCGTGGCTCATGCGCGTCACGCCGAGAATTTTTTCTGCCAGCAGCTCGTTGGCCTTGGCTTCGATCCACTTGGTGACAGGGCTATCAGCCGGTCCGCCATTGGGCGGGTTGTACTTGAAGCCGCCGCTTTCTGGCGGGTTGTGCGAGGGCGTAATGACGATGCCGTCAGCCAGGCCCGTCGTGCGACCCCGGTTGTAGCAGATGATCGCGTGGGAAACTGCTGGCGTCGGCGTGTATTCATCGCCTTCGGAAATCATCACCTGCACGCCATTGGCTGCCAGCACTTCCAGCGCCGTGGCGCTGGCGGGTGTAGACAACGCATGCGTGTCAGCGCCCAGGAACAAAGGGCCGTCGATGCCGTTGACCTGACGGTACAGGCAGATCGCCTGGCTGATGGCCAGAACGTGCCATTCGTTGAAGCTCAAATCAAAGGAGCTGCCACGGTGCCCGGAAGTGCCGAACGCGACACGTTGCGTGGCGACCGAAGCGTCCGGCTGGCCGGTGTAATAGGCAGTTACCAATCGAGGAACGTCAACCAGCAACTCGGCCGGTGCCAGTTTGCCGGCGAAAGGACTCAGACTCATACAACCTCCATGGAGACAGGGAAAAGAAATAACGCTGGCAGCTGTACGGTTCTATAAAAAATCAGCGGCGCGGCAGTTTACTGGCAGTTTGACCACTGTGCTCGGCTATCGATCCCTAAACCCTTGAGCGTCAAAGCTGCCACCACGTGGGCAACAATTGCTGCACCTTGCGCTCGGCAAAGCGATCATCGATCAGCATCACCACGCCACGGTCTTCCTGACTGCGGATGACACGCCCCGCTGCCTGTACGACTTTCTGCAGGCCCGGATAAAGGTAGGTGTAATCGTAGCCTGCGCCAAACAACACAGCCATGCGCTGTTTAAGTTGTTCATTGACGGGATTGAGCTGAGCCAGCCCCAGTGTGGCAATGAACGCCCCGATCAATCGGGCGCCCGGCAAATCGATCCCTTCCCCGAACGCGCCGCCCAGTACCGCAAAACCGATGCCTTGGCTCTGTAGGGTAAAACGGTCCAGAAATCCTTGCCGATCACCTTCGCTCATGCCTCGCGCCTGCTGCCAGAGCGGCACATGAGGATGACAAGTCTGCATGAGTTGCGCGACTTGTTGCAGATAGTCAAAGCTGCTGAAGAACGCCAGGTAATTGCCCGGTCGCGCCTGAAACTGCTCGGCCATCAGTTCGACAATGGGTGCAAGGGATGCCTGGCGATGGGTGAAGCGCGTGGATATCCGGCTGACGATACGCACGTCCAGTTGCTCGCGATTGAATGGCGATTCCACATCGATCCAGACCGTATCGGCGGGCAAACCCAGCAAATCGGCGTAGTAATGCCTGGGGCTGAGCGTCGCGGAAAACAGCACGCTGCTGCGCGCAGCGGTCAGCCGCGGGCGGATGAAGTTCGCCGGCACGACGTTGCGCAGGCACAGCTTTGACAGACTGCTGCGCTGACCTCTGGCCTCACGTTTGCTGATATCAAAAATGAAATGCTCGTCGAACAACTCAGCGATGCGCACGAAGGCGATGGCTTCGAAGTAGAAACCTTGCAGCGGGCCATCCACCGCCTCGGGATGCTCATTGAAGTAGTCACCCATGGCCGTCACACAGAGATTGAGGCTTTGCAGGAATTTACCCGGCGTGCCGGGATAGGCTTGATAGGGCGCGACCTGCTCCTTATGCAACGCGTTCCAGTCGCGGTTCAAGCGTTGCAGGGATTTCTTCAACGGCGCAGGGGCAACGTCCCGGATGGTGTTCATGTTGTGCTGATCGAGGCTGGCGCTGTACATCTGCCGGGCGCGCTCGACCATGTTGTGCGCTTCATCCACCAACACCGCCACGCGCCATTGATTGAACTGCGCCAGCCCGAACAGCAAGGCACTCAAGTCGAAATAGTAGTTGTAGTCGGCGATCACCACGTCCGACCAGCGCGCCATTTCCTGGCTCAGGTAATACGGGCAAACCTGATGTTCGAGGGCTACTTTGCGCAAACCGGCTTGATCAAGCCAGGGCGCCGCCACGGCCGCAGCGCGCGCGGCGGGCAGTCGATCGTAGAAGCCCCGGGCCAACGGGCAGGAATCGCCATTGCAGGCTTTGTCCAGATGTTCGCAAGCCTTGTCCCGTGCCACCAGCTCCAGCACCCGCAATTGAAGTTCAGGCGCGCTATGGCGGATGACGCTCAACGCATCCAGCGCGAGCTTGCGGCCGGGTGTCTTGGCCGTGAGGAAAAACACCTTATCCAGTTGCTGACCAGGCGCGGCCTTGAGCATGGGAAACAGGGTGCCAATGGTTTTGCCGATGCCAGTGGGGGCCTGAGCCATTAGGCATCGTCCCGTACTGACAGCCTTGTACACCGACTCCGCCAAATGCCGCTGGCCGGTGCGAAAGCTCGTGTGGGGAAATTTAAGCCCGCTCAGTACGTCATTACGACCATGACGGTGGGTCAGTTCCTGACGCGCCCAGCACAGAAAAATCCCACACTGCTTCTCGAAGAATTCCCGCAGTTCATGTGCCGTGTGGCGCTGACGAATCAGGGTTTCCTGCTCATTGATGATGTTGAAATACACCAACGCCAGATTGATTTCACTCAACTGCAATTGCTGGCACAGCAGCCAGCCATAGATTTTTGCCTGGGCCCAATGCAGTTGGCGATGATTGTCGGGGATCGCGCTCAGCTCGCCGCGATAGGTCTTCACTTCTTCAAGTTGATTGAGCTGCGGATCGTAGCCATCGGCCCTACCCCGGACGCTTAACTGCTGATACTGACCCGACAGCGCGACCTCAGTCTGATAATGGGGCCCGCGCCGAGCCGCGACGGTGCGATGTCCGGCGATGCCTTGCAATGCCGTCGGCGCCGGTGTGAAACGCAGGTCCAGATCACCGGCCTTAGCCGTGAATTCGCACAATGCACGCACTGCCACAACATACACGGCAGCGTCCACGCCAACGGGAGCGCGTTCTTCTTCAAGGGGTAATAACGGGGTAGCGCAAGTCACTGCCGGAACGAACCATCGTCTGCCAATACTGGATGGGCGTACAGATAACAGCCTGTCGAACGTCTGGCAAACATAAATGGATCGACGGGCCTATTTGCGGCCCCCTTAATCGCACCTTGCATGGGACAAAGCGTCGCGCAATGTGGTCAGGACAGGTTCCATGGGCAGATGCTCGCCAACGGCATAGCTGATGCGCAGGTTCTGTCCATGCAAACCTTGCAGGCTGAACAATTCACCTGGGGCGATGACGATACGCTCCTGCAACAACCGTTCAAATACCTGGCGCATGTCCACGCAGTAGATGCTCTGCGCCCAGATCACCGCACCGCCCTGCGGCCATTCATAACGCAGGGTTTGGCCCAGATGTCGGTCGATCAGCACGGTCATGCCCTGCATGCGCTGCTCCAGCAGTTGGCGCAGTCGCGCCAGATACTGATCCAACCGGCCACTGCCATATAGCCGCGCAATGGCTTTCTGCCGGATCGGAGGGAGATTGAATGCACGCAAGAGGAAGTATTGCTGCCACTGAGGGTTAAAGAACTTACCCAGCAGATAACCATACGGTGCTTCGGCGCCGAGGATTTTTTCAAATGACCCCATGATCAACAGCCGCTCGGGGTCTATCAGATCCCGCAGTCGGCTATGCGGTTTCTCGAAGCCAAGTTCGCCATGGCTATCGTTCTCCAGAACCCAGACGCGGTAACGGTTCAATAGATCCGCGACGGCCTGACGATTATCAGCAGGTAAACCATGACCTCGCACCGAATTGAGGAACGACGGCAATAATGCCAGAGCCACGCCCTCGGTCAGCAAGGCCTGATCCAGCGCCGGGAGGTTGATACCGCCGACCTGATCCACCGGCAATTCAATGACCCGAATATCGAATGAGCGCAACAGCCGCAAGAGAGTCCAGGCACAGGGCGACTCGACCAGCACCGCGCTGCCGCGAAGCGACAGGGTTTCGACAACGACTTTCAGCATGCCAAGAAGGTCTGGCCCGACAAAGACATCTTCGGGAAGCCAACTGCGCTGGGCCGACACCGTGTAGCGCGCCGCCAGCGCAGATCGCAATTCAATGTCGCCGAAAGGCTGGAAATTGGGGTCCAGTGGCCCTGGATATTGTCGAGCGAGTTCGCGCTCAATCGTCAGCAACGGACTGTCAAGGGGCTGCACCATGGTGGGTTCGTCGTTACCGAGTACCAGCATTCCGGGGCGTCGCGCACTGTTGTAGAGGATCTCCAGCAGGCTCTGCGACTGCGAACCCCCTGACGGAATATCTTCAAGGCCAATGGGCTGAGTGTAATACCCCGATTTGGGCACTGGGCTGACGCGTCCCTCTTTCTCCAGCAGCGAATAGGCGTTTTGTACCGTGGAGATCGATACCTTTAAACGCAGTGCCAACTGACGCAGTGATGGAAGCCGGGTAGCCGTATCACTGGGCGCATCATTGATCAGACCGACAAGGTATCGATACACCGTCTGGTAGGCGAAATCAGGTTTGTATTTCATGAGCGACACCCGTCCATGCGTAACCGCTGGGCCCAAATTTCTCGTGGGATAAACGCATGCGTGACACAGGGAGCGGGCCACGAAGCAGGCAATAAAGACGATGATGGATCAGCGCCCGGAAATCATTTCCTTGATGGTTTCACCCGTAACCGAATCAACCGTTGAAATCAGTCGTTTATCTGGATCGGCGGCACGTACCCGAGCAATGATCGAGTGAGGTTGATTGAAATCCACCCGTTGTTTCACATACAGGTTTTGCAGGCCCTTGATGCTCAAGCCGCTGATATCGATCAACCATTGAATGACCTGTTCAGGCGCGGGCAACCCTGAGAGGGCTTTGTGCAAGTCCGGCAGCGCGACCAGCATGCCCGGGTGACAGCGGCGCAGGAATGTCTCCAGATCGTGGCCTTCATTAACAAAAGGCGAAAAAAGCAGGCAAACCAGTTGGGCCTCATTCAAGCCGAAGCCTTCCAGAGCAAATGCCGTGGCCAGCTCCCGACGCGCCTGGAGGCGCCCCTCCCCGGCGTAAGCACTCAATGCCTGGTCGATCAAACGTTGGGGCATTTGTTTTCTGCGCATCAGTGCGCGGGCCAGCTCAAGGTATTCAGCGATACCCTCGGCATAATCACGCCCTTGAAGGTACTGCGCCTTTAGGCCGCGCATATGCGCCATCAGCAACGGATTGGCGCAATCCGATTCACTGAAGCTGAACGCCAGGTCATCAAAGCGAAAACCAAGAAACTCGGTGAGCAGCGTCCAGTGCTCGTCCACCTTGCTGTGCACCAGATCAGAAATAGTGATGTAGGACGGCACAACCGACTTGTTCGGAAAACCCATGGGACGGACAACACGACCAGCCATTTCACTACCGTCGCCGTAAAGCTCCTGGTAATACGCCTGACCAATGCTGTCGATGGTCCTGAGCACACCATTGAAGTTCTGGTTGCCCCAGTCGCTTAAATGCTGCGCGCTACGGGGCGCAAGGCGCATGATCCAGGCGATGTACTGTTTCTGCTCTTTGCGCGAATCGCCGCTGATCAAGGCATCGATGCCGCTGCCCCAGGAGGCGGCACGACCAAAGAACTCAGCAATCCCCAAATAGCAGCTGTTGCAGAATGTAGTCCGTCCGTCCCCCGCCGAGAGGTGCCCGCTCAGGAGCATGTCGGACCGATTCTGTTCGCGTCCCGCTTGAGAAAAAGGCAATTGCGGCTCAAAGAGCTGAACATATTGGTTATCGACCACCAACAGCTCCACACGCGGGTCGTCATGGAGAAACAACGCTGAATAAGTGCGCTGGATATTGTCCATCACGGCAGGTGTCATGCCTGCATGGCGCATGTTGGCAACGCGCAGATTAAACGTAGCAGGTGATCGGCCGGCGATGCTCAGCTGCGCAGCACGCAGGAACGCCACGGTGTAGGCACTATCCTTGCCACCGCTGAAGGCAACCATGACTTTGAAGCTGGCAATGCGTTCGATTCCCCCGGCCGCCACGATCAGACGCTGAATCAGTAACTGCAAGGATGTTCGCTCGGCGCGAGTAAAATAACCCAGCAAGCGTTGTAGCACTTGCTGGTAGACGTAACTCATGGCTTGCTCGTGTATGGAACTCATCGTATTTCACCCGTCTGCTTAAAGGCACGCGTGGGTGCGCAAATCAGGTTTACCTCGTGCAGGCATCTGGCTGGATAATCAGACATGACTCATTCCCTGAGTAATAATTACTCAACTATTATCAGTATTCATCCCGCAATTACAAGGTACAGATCAGCCGTCAAATACAGTTCAGTCCGAATCGCTTAAACATAAACATTTAAACACCGAAGTTTAAATAAACACGTTGCCGCCGCGCCCGACCTACTTACCCCGAACCCACCACAACCAGGCCATGCGGGCTTATCGCAAGAGCGAGGTCACTGGCGAGCAGAGCAGGAAACGGCTAAAGAGGCAGTCAGACTGTTGCACTACCGCGCCGGGTTAAAACCTTTGGAAATACGCCACTGTTAAACTTGCCTGAGGGAGAACATCAGACAAACAGCGAAAGAACCGAATATTTTTATAAAGGGAAATATTCATGCACTTCAAGTTTCAGGCGTCGGACCGATAAAAAACCGTGCACCTTAACCTGATTGTAATAAGTGATACGAAGGGCATGGAGAAAGAAGGGGGGAATTCCCGACGACAAGCGACGCAGAAGAATCGGGAGTTATTCACCACGTCGACGCCTGTCTGGAGGCGTCGAGAGAGTCAAGTGCGGTTGCAGCACTTATCAGGGGCTGGATCAGGCAGATTCGACTTCGAGCACCGCTCGCCCGCCGATTGGGCAGCCGTCCATATAACGGTGCGCCTGGACCACTTCGCTGAACGGAAACACGCGCATCTTGAGCGGAACCAACACGCGATCGGCCGTCAGTTGGTTGATATCGCGCAACGCACGTTGCAACGCGGCCTCATCCTGAGCGATACCCAACTCCGGCTTGCCAGTAAAGTTACCCAGGCAATGCACGAAAAACTGGATGTTCTTTTGAAACGCAGCACAGGCCGGAAATGGCGTCTGATTGCCACCTTGCAAACCATAAAGCACCAGACTGCCGCGCGGTGCCAGAACGTCGCCCATGATCGACATTTGTGGGCCACCCAAACCGTCGAGCACAACATCCACACCCCGATTGTCGGTGTATTTGTTGATCGCCATCAGTAAGTCCTGCTCTTCGGTGACCACCACTTTATCGGCGCCCAGCGACAGCAGATAATCTCGCGCATCATCCGTCTTGGTTGCTGCGATCACTCGCACACCCAGCGCTTTACCCAACTGGACGAAGGCCGGTCCGGCGCAGTGGCTTGCATCGGTCACCAAGGCGGTTTGTCCGGGTTTGATGCGCGCCAGGTCCATGTAGGCAAAATAGGCAACCAGTAGCGGCGTGTAGTGCACGCTGGCTTCGACCGGCGTCAGTACATCGGGGTAACGAGTCAGCGCCGAGCGCGGAAGCACCACCACTTCGCCGTAGACCGGATGCTGATTCGGGTCTGCGCACGGGAAGCTGGCAACCTTGTCGCCGATGGCAAAATCATCGACACCTTCACCCAGCGCCGTGACGACACCGGCCATTTCATGACCCATGCCCGCAGGCAATCGCGCCTGTGAAGACGCCAGGTTTTGCCGCCAGAGAACGTCATACCAGCTGATGCCTATCGCCTGGACACGTACTTGAACCTCACCGGGTGCAGGCAACGCGGCAGGATGCTCTTCAATCTTGAGCACCTCGGCTGGGCCAAACTGATGAAAACGGATCGTGCGGGACATTTCGAACCTCGCCTAATGAACCTTGATGCCATGAACTCTATCCGGGCGCTGCCGGTAACACTATCAGTGGCTATTAATAGTCGACATGCCTGTCATCGATTGTCATCACATTTCGTGGGCTTTTCATTGTGAGCAATCATTGACGGCCTATGGGTCACGGGCGGCCATTGTTCGCATGTCCCACGGACATTGCAACCCATGGAATGCTTGATCGTCATCGCCCCGTAAAGGCGCTGCCGACAAATACCGGGATGGGCCCTGCTCTCATTTATCTTGGGCCGCCAATGCCTGCGGACGTTCAATGAGTCTGCGGGTCATTCATGGTTCTGGATGCAGGTATCTGATCTGCCGATGAATTTATGCATGCGCAAACCGTGTATTTGCTCGTACTATTCACGCCAGCGTTGAACACACAGGCTTCATGCTCGCTGACCACTGCTTCGACCATCGTCCCGAGATCACCTGCCATGAATCGCAACGACCTGCGTCGCGTCGACCTCAATTTGCTGATCGTTTTTGAAACATTGATGCATGAACGCAGCGTGACTCGCGCTGCGGAAAAGCTGTTTCTCGGACAGCCGGCAATCAGTGCCGCTCTGTCGCGCCTGCGTGGGCTGTTTGATGATCCGCTGTTCGTGCGCACGGGCCGCAGCATGGAACCGACGGCTCGGGCGACGGAAATCTTCGCCCTGCTCTCCCCCGCGCTGGATTCGATTTCCACTGCGGTGAGCCGCGCTTCTGAATTCGATCCGGCCACCAGTACCGCCGTGTTTCGTATCGGCCTTTCCGACGATGCCGAGTTTGCGTTGTTGCCCTCGCTGCTCAAGCGGTTGCGCTCCGAAGCACCTGGCATCGTGCTGGTGGTGCGCCGCGTCAACTATATATTGATGCCCGCGTTGCTGGCCTCCGGCGAGATTTCCATCGGCGTCAGCTACACCAACGACTTGCCCGCCAACGCCAAACGCAAGGTGTTGCGCAGAAGCAAGCCCATGCTGTTACGTGCCGATGCCATGCCAGGCGCTCTCAGCCTCGAAGACTTCTGCTCCCGCCCTCACGCGCTGGTATCGTTCGCGGGGGATCTGAGCGGGTTTATCGACGGCTTTCTGGAAAAGATCGGCTGCAAACGTCATGTGGTCCTGGCCGTACCGCAGTTCAACGGCCTGGCGACATTGCTGGCCGGCACTGACATTATCGCCACGGTACCTGACTACGCAGCGGCGGTGCTGACTGCTGCGGGCGGCGTAAGAGCCGAGGCTCTGCCCCTGGAAACCCAGACCTTCGAACTGCACATGGCATGGCGCGGATCCCAGGACAACGACCCGGGAGAACGCTGGTTGCGATCAAGGATTCAGATGTTTTTCGGGGACCCCGATAGCTTGTAATGGAGTTCCGGTAAATTCCATAAACCTTTTTTATAACAATCGCTTATTGTTAATTCCGGTCCACTGCCGCCTTTCTGAATCCAATGGATTCCACAACTCATGGGGGCATAACTGGACGAACAGACAAGGGGAGTACTATGGCTGTTGCGGTTGGTTTTATATGCAAGTAGCCGCGTCTGGATAAACGTTAATCGCCCCCCCCTGGGATCAATAGTTACGTATTGCGCAAGAAATGCTCCAGCACATTTGTGGTGATCATCACGGTGTAAATGTCTGCTTGCATGAGCCCATGTACCCATTCGCACGTGGCGGCGGTAAAGACCTCACCTCGACCTTTGTGAAAGTGCACCACCATGCCGGCCCCGCGGCTATGCAAATCGATGCTGGCGTCGCTAAGGTCGGGCGCCAGAATGGAAGCACGAAACCGCGCATCGCCATCGCCGAGCATGAATGAATAGGCATCCTCGGCGCGGCCATGCTCGGCATTGGTCGCCCAGCCCATTGCGAGGATTTGCAATCCGCAGGGCGCCCCGTCTGTGTAGAGCGGTTCCGGGAGGCCGTCGACGAACGTGTATTCCAGGCCATCGACCTCATAGCCAAAGATGTTGGCTTCGCCTCCAAACATGTCCGCGTAACCCAGGCCCGTCCCCATGAACGCCCAGTGCTTAGGCCTGAAGACGGTATACCCGCGAGGACTGCGCGGAGCCATTCCTCCAAAGCTGGCGTATATCCCGCGCAGAGCATTTACCCCGAAAGTCCTTGCTCCTGGGTGATTCACCCGCGGATCTTCCCAGGCCCCTGTTAGCCGATGAGGCTCGGTAGCGGCCACAGGATCGAGCGCCCCGGCGTCGTACTTGTAGGCCACTTGGCGCCGGCCCTCATCCTCCAGGCGGATCTGCCACATGAAATTGCCGGCGAAGCGCGCGACCTTGCCACCTTCCTCGACAAAGGCGTCGACATGCTCGCGCATTTCCCGCGTCCAGTACTCGTCGTGCCCTACGAAGACGGCGCAGGCGTAGCCCTCAAGTGCGTGCCGGTCGTGATGCAAATCGTCCTGAGTCAGGATATGCACCGTATAACCTTGCTGTTCGGCCCAGACCACAAAAGGTCTCTCATAGGAAGCCCACCCTGCCAGCGCGTAGTACTTGGCGTAGCCGTTTAGGCTGGCCCATTCGATGAACTCATAGCGCGCCGGCCCTGGCTTGCGAGGCCGCGTCGCGTTGACGCAACGTGGCGCATCCTCCGGCAGCCAAACCTGCCCTCGCGCCCAGGGGCGCTGCGCCGACAGCAACGGTGAGCGGCCACGCGGCGTGCCGGGGTGAAGGCCAAAGTAATGATTGGCACCGCCCCAGTCGTTATAAGCGGCCCAAGTCGAGGTGGCTGCGACGAGCACCAAGGCATCGGCACGCTTGCGCAGCGCCTTGACGATGAACAGGTGATGCCCGATGACGCTGTCAGCACCATCGAGTATTTCCACTATGTAGCCACCCTGCTCGGCATCCGCCGGGATTGACCATTGCATGAAGACAGGCCATTGGCAGCCATGCTCATAGGCACGTTCGGGTATGGGATGAAATCGCGCGTCAAGGTTGTCAGTGGTATGCAGCGTGCGGGCGATGGCGCCATCACGATAGATCCGCAGTCTCACTTGCGGGCGGTTTGACGACAGATACAGGCAAACCGAATCACCCGGGTTATAGGCGCGGCGGTCCGAGTAGCACCAGGCGGCAGCCGGGCCTGACTCGCAAGGGACTTCGACCCAAATCTCGCGTGCGGCCTGACGTGGCCCCGAAGTCTGGCTGACGGTCACGTTGGCGCCCGGTCGTTCACCTCGTGCAGCGGCGCTTTTGACGTCTGTGGAATTCATTGAGTCGTACTCCTTTGATCGGCTGATTTTGCGGATCGATCAGCCAATGTGTTTACGCTGAGCCGAGCTCCAGGCGCCTCGATGTGCGCAAGGTCGATGCCAGCCGTTTCGTCGATAAGAAACCCTGCCAGGACAGTGACTACGCCCAACCCGATCACATAGCTGACATACACATAGCCAAGGTCGGCGCCGCTAAGATAGTTGTGCAGATAAGGGGCGGTGCCGCCAAAGATCGCCACTGAAACCGACGAGACCAAACCGACGCCCTGCGCCCGCGCCTGAGTGGGTACCTGCTCACACAGCACGGCAGGGAAAATCGCCGCGATCAGTGACCAGGCGCCGAGCCCTAGCACTTGGGCCAGGAACAGCGTGTAGGGCTCAGTGGTCACCATTATCGAGATGGGATAGGTCAGCACGATCACACCCAGGCCCCAGGCGATGACCATGGGCCGGCGCCCTACCCGATCGGACAACATCCCGCAGACCGGCAACCAGCACACACAGAGAATCTGCGCGAGAAGACTTGCCACATAGGCACCCGTGGCGTCCATGCCCTGGGCAATCGCCGTCGAAGCGCCGAACGTGACCCAGGCGTAGTAAGTGACATTGGCGGCCGCTGCAAGCATGACGATATTACGCGCCACTCGTAGCATCTCCCCTGTGGACAGCTTGCGCGGGGGCCGCGCTCGCTCCTGCTGCTCTACGAACACATGAGACTCCTGGGCGCCACGGCGCAAAAACAGCGCATAAATACCGAGTACCCCACCGATGGCGAAGCCAATCCTCCAGCCGTAGTCACCCATGGCCTGGGCGCCCAGCAGCCAAGTCAGCACTGCCGCCACGGCCGTTGCCGCCATCACGCCCAGCGTCACCCCCACATACACGGAACTGGACCATAAGCCACGGTGCTTGCTTGGGGCGATCTCGGCGACATAGGTGTAGGAAACCCCTGTCTCCCCACCATGGGCGAGCCCCTGCATCAGGCGGAAAAACAGCAGCGCGCCCGAGGCATACAGGCCGATGCTCTGGTAGTCAGGGATAAGCGCGATGCCCAGGCTGCTGATCGCAAGCAGCAGCATGGTGAGCACCATGATGGTCCGACGCCCCAGCCGGTCGCTCAGTCGGCCAAACAACCATCCGCCAATAGGGCGTGCGACAAAGCCAACCGCAAACACCGCAAGGGTCGCGAGCATCGCCGAGCGCGCGTCGGTCTTGTCGAACAGATTGCTTGCCAGGTACACCGAAAAGGTGGCGTACAGGGTCCAGTCAAACCATTCAAGCGCATTGCCGATGCCTGCTGCGCGCAACGATTTGAGGCGTCCTTGGTGAGACGTCGTATTGTTCATGGGGTATCTCCTGGTTACGGACGGATCGAGGCGGTTTGGCAAACCGGATCAGAGGTGTAACGCGGGTTTGGGCTGGCGAACGCCATGGGCAGAAGGGACGCGAACCCGCAGCGCAATCAGCAACGCGGCCAGCAGCATCAGCACGGCCGCTGCGACGAATACGCCTGCGCTGCCGCCGAGGCTGAACATTGCACCGCCAGCGGCGGCGCCTGTTGCGATGGCGGACTGCACAGAGGCCACCACCATGCCCCCGGCGCTTTCCGCCTGATCAGGTATCGCGCTGGCGACCCAGTTCGACCACGCCACCGGCACACCACCAAAGGCCAGGCCCCAGACCGCCAGCAGTACCGCCTGCCCCGGCACCGATGCCGGCAACAGCACCAACGCCAGTGCTGCAACACCGACCAGCGCGGGCATCAATACGAGAGTGGCCAGCGGGTGGCGCTCCAGCAACTTCCCGGCCAACAGCGTGCCGGCGAAGTTCGCCACACCGAACCCCAGCAGCATCAGTGACAGCCCTTGCGGGCCGATGCCGGTAGTCCCTTCAAGGAATGGCCGAACATAGGTGAACATCGCGAAGTGGCCGCTGTGCACCAGCACACAACCGAACATCCCCATGGCGATGCCCGGGCGCTGCAACACCTCGAAAACGGTACGCAGACGTGCAGGCCGGCGTGGCGTGAGGCGCGGCAGAGTGAACGACTGGAACGCCAGGGTCACCATGCCGACCGCCGCTGCGGCAAAGAATGCGCTGCGCCAGCCATACAGCCCGCCCAGATAGCTGCCCAGCGGCACGGCAACGACCGTCCCGATGGCGATGCCGCTGAAAATGATCGACAGCGCCCGGGGCAACAAAGCGCTCGGCACCAAGCGCATCGCTACCGCCGCGGCCATGCTCCAGAACCCGCCAAGGGCAATACCCAGCAAGATACGCATCAACAACAGCACCGCGAAGCTGGAGGAAACGGCGACCAACAGATTGGAGGCGACCATCAACGTGGAAAACCCCAGCAACACCCAACGTCGGTCGATGCTGCGGGTCAGGCCTGGCACCAGTAAGCCAGCGAACAGCGCCACCACGGCTGTCACCGTTACCGCCTGGCCAGCCAGCGCTTCGGACACTCCCAGGTCAGTTGCCATCAGCGTCAACAAACTGGCCGGAAGGTACTCAGCGGTCAGTAATCCGAACACCCCCATTGCCAACGAGAAGACGGCCATCCACGCGGGGGTCGCAGGCTCTACGTCCGCGCCGACGCCCGTATGGCGGTCGGATACGGCGTTACATACACAGTCAGTCATTGCACGGATCTCCCAATCTTCATTGCGAGCCGAGTCTAGGCGCGGAAAGCTGGATGATCTATGATCGAAAATCTCTACTTTTTGACTAAAACACCTGAACGATGCCTGCAGATCAGTTTGCTCTCTCCTCGGATCTCATCAACGAGCTGTTGCGCGGCATGCGCCTGCGTGGCGTCGAATACCGGCGTATCCAGGCGGGCCCAACCTTTGGTTTGGGCTTCGCTGAAAAACCCGGGCATGCCTGGTTCCACTTCATGGCCGTCGGCAATGCAGTGCTGCAAATGGAGGACGGCAGCACCTACGCGCTGTCTGCCGGCAACGCCGTGTTCATCTCCCATGGCGCGGCCCATCAACTGGTTTCTCATACGGACGTGCCTGTTCAAGACATCGAACGCCTGGACGGCGCGCCCTTAGGTGAAACCGTCAGCGCAGTGGATACCGGAACCGATGCCAGCCCCACGCCGAGCACTATTTTGTTCAGTGGTTGTATGGAGTTTGAACTGGGCAGTATCCATGGCCTTGGCCGGCTGATGCCGGGCCTGATGCTGATTGATGCCGGTGGCCAGCGTTACCCTGGACTGGTGCCGATCCTGACCACCATGGAACGGGAGGTCAGCGCCGCCCGTGTCGGCTTCGCCGGTATCCTCGCGCGGTTGGCCGACGTGGTGGCTGCCATGGTCGTTCGCGGCTGGGTCGAATGCGCCTGCGGGAATGCTTCTGGCCTTGTCGCCGCCTTGCGCGACCCACGCCTGGCCGGTGCACTGCTTGCGCTCCATCAACAACCGGGCCGCGACTGGACTGTTGCGCAGTTGGCAGAGCACTGCAATACCTCGCGCTCGGTCTTCGCGGAGCGCTTCCAGGTGACGATTGGCATGACCCCGCTGCGCTACGTCACCGAACTGCGAATGCGGCTTGCAAGCCAGTGGCTGACCCTCGAAAGGCTGCCGATTGAAGAGGTGGCGCAGCGTTTGGGCTATACATCCCAGGCTGCTTTCAGTCGTGCATTCAAGCGCATTACCGGCCAGACACCGGGTTTGAGTCGTAAGGTGAGGCAAGCCGAACGCAGGTAGTCGATAATCCGTGCCTTTGACTCATTTACCGCCCGTTACGTCGAGGAATGTACCGGTAACGAATGATGCCTCCGCGCTGGCCAGCCATAGAATCGCGCGCGCCACTTCCTCCGGCTGACCGCCCCGCCCCATGGGGATCGAGTCCTTGACACGATCAACCCGCCCCGGCTCACCGCCACTGGCATGCATGTCGGTATAGATATGTCCGGGGCGAATACAGTTAACGCGTATGCCTTCCCGGGCCACCTCCTTTGCAAACCCGATGGTGAAAGTCTCCAAGGCGCCCTTTGACGCCGCGTAGTCGACGTACTCATTCGGGCTGCCAAGGCGCGCCGAGGCCGAAGAGACATTGATCACCACGCCGCCCGGGCCGTTGTGACGGTAAGACATGCGCTTCACTGCCTGCTGGGCACAGAGTATTGGCCCGATGGCATTGACCGCAAAGATGCGCTGCATCCGCTCGTAGCCTAGGTCCTCCAAGCGTGACTGAGGCGCCAGCATTCCCGCGTTATTGACCAGTACGTCGATGCGTCCGAATGTGCGGTCGATGGCCGCGAACAAATCGGCTACCTGTTGGGGGTCCGCACTGTCGGCCCGCATCGCCAACGCCCTGCGCCCCAATGCTTCTACATCCGCAGCCACGGCCAGCGCTGCGGACTCGTTGGCAACGTAGCTGATCGCGACGTCATAACCTCTTTCGGCGGCCAGCCGAGCAGTTGCCGCCCCCACTCCACGACTTCCACCCGTGATCAGAATCAGCGGTGCCTGCGAGACGTTGACCATTAAACATAGCTCCTGAGCCGTTGGCTGTATCAGCCGATGATGAGGGTGCCGCTGGCGATCACTACGCACGCCAGTATTCGGCGGGCGGTGAGCGTCTCGCCAAGGAACACATAGCCGATCAACGCCGCAAACAGCACGCTGGTTTCGCGCAATGCCGATACCGCGCCCAAAGGCGCTTCGTTCATGGCGTAGATCACCATTCCATACGCGAGCAAAGAGACCAGCCCGCCGACCAACGCGGTCACTGTTCCGGGCCGGATGGAGAACAAGCTGCGGGCGTCACGCAGGCCGATGTAGACCATCGGCATCAACACGCCCCACAGAGCGCACATCCAAACCGTGTAGGCAAGCGGCGCACCGGAGAGTCTGGCGCCGATGCCGTCGACCACGCTGTAGGCCGCGATAAAGACGCCGGTTCCCAGCGCATAGGGCAGGCTGGGAACCGATAGACTGCGCCCTCTGAAGGCCAGCGAAATAATCCCGCCTGATACCAGCGCAATACCGAGCAACTCGCCAGGCGTGACGCTTTCTCCGGCAAACACGGCGGCACCCAGGGTGATCAGCACCGGCGACGACCCACGTGAAATCGGATAGATCTGCCCCAGGTCGCCGACTCGATAACTGCGCACCAGAAACAGGTTGTAGCCCACATGCAGCAACCCCGAAAGCAACGCGTAGCCCCAGCTTTCAATCGCTGGCGGCATCATGAACGCTGCGGCAACGAGACTGGTGATGGCGATGGCAATACACATCACCGTCATGGACCACAGCCGATCGGCACCGCTACGCAGCAGCGCATTCCAGCTGGCATGCAGGAGCGCGGCGAAAAGCACGAGGAAGATGAGATGAATAGGCATGCGCCACTTTAGGCAATCCGACGCTGGGACTAAAGCGAAGTCTCCTCATCGCAGCATGAGTGAATGCTCATGGCTTACGGTTCTACGCGTTGTACTTTCAGCGCCTCACCGACTAACCATTGGCGAAAGCTGGCGATGTGCGGCTGCGCTTCGATGCCCTTGGGGCAGACGAAGTAGTACGCAAGCGGTGATGGGAGCGGCACATCGAACAGCCGCACCAAACGGCCATCGCTGATTTCGTTCTCGACATGCCCGCTGCGCACCAATGCAACGCCTTGGCCGAGCAAGGCCGCCTCGACCGTCATGTTGGTATCGCCAAATCTGACGCTTTCCTTGAGCGGCAAATAGGCCAGCCCGACGGCTTGAAACCACGCCTCCCACTTTGGCACCAACTCGGCGCCATCCCGCGTCAGCAGCGGGAAGTGCAACAAGTCTGCGGGGCTCTGCGGCGTCCCCACACGCCGCAGCAGTTCGGGGCTGGCCACGGGAAATACCTGCTCCCCAAACAGGAACTCCGAATGCAGACCGGGGTAATTGCCCTTGCCGAGCCTGATCGCAACATCAGCCTGGCCATGAGAGAAGTGGATGATTTTATCCGTAGTGTCCAGCGAGACCAGCAGCTCGGGGTGCTGGCGAGAAAGACGCGGCAAGCGTGGCAGCAGCCATTTGAGCGCAAAGGAGTAGGTGGTGCTGACGCTGAGTCGAACCCTGTCTTTTTGCTCGCGCAAATCACCCAAAGTCGCCTCCATACTGATAAAAAACTCCCGCACGATCGGCGCCAGCGCAGCCCCCGCTGCCGTGAGGCGTAACGTCTTGCCACGTTCAAACAACTGCACTCCCCAAAGGAACTCAAGATGCTTGAGCTGGTGGCTGACCGCGCTTTGAGTAACATGTAGCTCCTGCGCGGCCGACGTAAAGGTCAAGTGCCGGGTGGCAACTTCAAATGCGCGCAAGGTCGCGGTGGGCGGCAGGTCTCTCATAAGGGCAGTATCCAGCGAGTTATCAGAAAAGTTCATGCATGAACGCTAGTTCATGATAGAGCCAAACTCACTCGAAACGTCACTTAGGGAGCGTCACATCAGGGTGAGCGACTTCCACTCCTCAGGCGCACTGAATACCAGTCATGGCCACACGCTATAACTACCGTCCTAGAGGCTGGTCAAAATGTTGTTCGGGGCCCCTGACAGTCTCTAGTCTTCGGATTGCCGCCGTTCGGTGCTGACTCAAATGCTCAAGCGCTCAAGCGCTCAAGCGCTCAAGCGCTCAGCAGATTCTCGGCAGTTGTTCGCCCGACAACCAGTCCACCACCCTGCGCCCGCCGAATCGGGTCTGCATCTGCACGAAACCGTGAGCGTCTTGAAGGACCGTGCCGATGCGCACGGCATGTTTGCCCAAAGGGTTGAGGTGCATACAGTCGAGCAGCGGCTGGGCATCTTCTTCGGCGCAGATTGCGATCAGCTTACCCTCGTTGGCGATGTATAGCGGGTCCAGGCCCAACAGTTCGCAGGCGGCTTCAACCTGCGGCTGGACAAGAATCGCCACTTCGTCCAACAGCATGCCTACGCCGGATTGACCCGCAATTTCGTTCAGCGTGGTCGCCAAACCTCCTCGGGTCGGGTCGCGCAGTACGCGCAGGCCGGGAGCGACCGCCAGCATCTGCGCCACCAGGTCATGCAGTGCAGCACTGTCAGAGAGGATTTCGGTTTCGAACTCCAGCCCCTCTCGCTTGGACATGATCGCTACGCCGTGCTCGCCGATGCTGCCTGACACCAGGATCGCATCGCCGGGGCGTGCGCGATGCCCACCCGTGTCTACCCCGCTGGGGATAATGCCGATGCCGGTGGTGCTGATGAAGACGCCGTCGCCGCTGCCGCGCTCCACAACTTTTGTGTCGCCGGTGATGATGGGCACCCCTGCCTCACGGGAGGCGCGGCCCATTGATTCGACGATGCGCTTGAGGTCGGCCAAGGCAAAGCCTTCCTCGATGATGAAGCTGGCAGAGAGATAAAGCGGTCGTGCGCCCCCCATGGCGACATCATTGAGGGTGCCGTGCACGGACAGACTGCCAATGTCGCCACCGGGAAAAAACAGCGGCGATACAACATGCGCGTCAGTGGCCATGACCATGCGCTCGCCGGGCTTGAGTTCCGGGCTGAAGGCGGCGCCATCGTTGCCCTGGCGTAACCAGGGATTATCGAACGCAGCAACAAACAGCTCTTCAATCAGTTGCGCCGAAGCACGACCGCCAGCACCGTGGCCCATATCCACCACGCCGTCACGAAAATTGAGGGGGCGTACATAACCGCGTTTTACGGGTGAACGGCCGGTCATACTGCAGCAACCTCGATGTCTTTATAGCGCCCGTAGGCATAGTGAGCGGCGCAAGCGCCTTCGTTGGAAACCATGCATGAACCCATGGGGTTTTCCGGGGTGCATACGGTGCCGAACAGGCGACAGTCCGTAGGTTTTTTCTGGCCGCGCAGGATCGGTCCGCATTCGCAGGCTTTGTTATCGGCCACGGCACGGTAATGCAGGTCGAAGCGTTTTTCCGCATCGAAGGCGGCGTATTCCGCGCGAATACGCAGGGCGCTAAACGGCACCTCGCCAAGCCCGCGCCATTCGAAGCTTTCACGAAGTTCAAAGATCTCGTCCATCAATGCCAGGGCAGCACTGTTGCCATTGCGGCCCACGGCGCGAACGAATTCGTTTTCGACCTCGGCGCGCCCTTCGTTGACCTGGCGCACCAGCATCAAAATTGCCTGCATGACGTCCAGCGGTTCAAAACCGGCAATCACCACCGGCTTGTGGTATTGGCGAGCAAACTCGGCGTAGGGTTCGGAGCCAATGATGATGCTCACGTGCGCCGGGCCGACAAAGCCGTCCAGTTCTACCGCCGCCGCGTCTTGCTCGGGGGCGGCAAGAATGTGCGCGATGGCCGCCGGGGTCAGTACATGGCAGCACAACACGCTGAAGTTTTTCAGGCCGCGAGCGGCGGCATCGCGGATCACCAACGCGGTCGGCGGGGTGGTGGTTTCGAAACCGATGGCCAGGAATACCACTTCACGTTGGGGGTTGAGCTCTGCAATTTTCAGCGCATCGCTGGGTGAGTAGATCATGCGAATATCCGCGCCTTGTGCCTTGGCGCGCAGCAGAGACAGGCCACCCGAGGCCGGCACTCTCAGGGTGTCGCCATAGCTGCACAGGATTGCCCCCTCCTCCATCGCCAGCTTCACCGCAAGGTCTATACGGCCAATCGGCAAAACGCACACCGGGCAGCCGGGGCCATGGATCATGCGCACATTGGCGGGCAGCAAATCGCTCACGCCGTAACGCGATATTGCATGGGTGTGACCGCCACAGAACTCCATAAAGCGGTATTGGCGTTCAGGCTGGACTTCATTGCGGATGCGCTCGGCAATGCGTTGCGCCAGTTCGCCGTCGCGGTACTCATCGATGTACTTCATAGGGCTTCCGGTTGCAGGCGGTCCAGCTCTTTGAACATTTCCAGGGTCCGCAGGGCTTCTTGGGGGTCGATCAAGCCAAGGGCGTAACCGACGTGGACGATCACGTAGTCGTCGACCTTCGCTTCCGGCACCAGCGCCAGGGAGATTTCCTTGCGGATACCCCCCAAGTCGACGAGTGCGTTACCGCCGTCGCGAAATTCGATCACGCGGGCGGGAATGGCTAGGCACATGCTTGAGACTCCTGCGATGGCAAGGCGGGTTGGCGCTGCGGGTCGCTCCAGTGAGCGGCAACCCAGGCTTGACCCAGGGCCAGCCCGGCATCGCCGCAAGACACGGCCTGCGCGCTGAAAACCTGTAAGCCCTTGGCGGTCAACCGTTGAGTGAGCCGGGCACTGAGCAGGCGATTGGCGAAGCAACCGCCACCGAGCAGCACCGGCAGCGTGAGGGATTGGCGCTCCACCCAGTCGGCGAGAGCGGCGGCCAGCGTCAGGTGAAACAGGGCCGCACCTTCCGCGCTGCGTGCGCCGTCAGCGAGTTCGAACAGGCGGTTCAGCAGCGGTTGCAAGTCGAGCACGCCATCACGGCGGATATGCCACAGGCCGTCAATGGCGGGCTCGGCATGGGCTGTCAGGTATTCAGCGGCCAGACGTTCCAGGGCAATGGCGGCTTCGGCCTCGAACTGTTGACGGACGCTGATGCCGAGAATTCCGGCAGCGGCATCAAACCAGCGTCCGGCGCCGCTGCTCAGCGGGCAATTGAGATTGCGGGCGAGCATGTGCGCGACCATGTTGGCGCTTTGCTGGCCGACCAGCGGCCCGAGACGGGTGAGGATTTCATCGTCGCGACCCAGCAGGTGCAGCGCCGCAGCGGCCAAGCGCCAGGGTTCGCGGGCGGCTACATCGCCGCCAGGAAGCGGCAGCGGCAACAAATGACCGAGTCGGCGCCAGGCGTCGCCAGTCACCCAAAGCAACTCGCCCCCCCAGGCCGCGCCATCACTGCCAAGGCCCACGCCGTCCAGTGCCAGACCAAGTACCGGGCCGTCGAGGCCATGTTCGGCCATCAGCGCGGCAATGTGCGCGTGGTGATGCTGCACCGCCACGGCCGGCACCTTAAGTTTTTCGGCCAACGTCACCGCCAGTTGCGAGCTATAGAAATCCGGGTGCAAGTCGTGGGCGATGGCCTGCGGCGTGACTTCAGCGCACGCCAACAGAGCGTCCAACGAAGCCTCCAGGTCCAGGCAGCTTTGCGGGTCGCCCAAGTCACCGTGTACGGGCGACCACAGCACCTGATCGCCTTGCAACAGGCAGGCGGTGTTCTTCAGCCACGCGCCACAGGCCAGCACTGGCGGCCAGACCTGCGCGCCGGGCAGTTTTTCGCTACGCATGCGGGGCCTCCGTCAGACCTCTGAGGCGGGCCAGCTCAGCCTCCAGTTCGGCGATGCGGGCGGCGCGTTGGTCAATGTCGGGGGCACCGGCCAACAGCCAGTCGAGCCAGGCATCGAGCCCAGTGCCGTCGCGGGCGCTGAGCTGGATGATCTGGATCTGCGGGTTGACTTGTCGCGCGTAGTCCAGACAGCGCTGCACATCGAAATCCAGGTGCGGCAACAGATCGATCTTGTTGAGGATCATCAGGCGTGCGGCGGCGAACATGTCCGGGTACTTGAGAGGTTTGTCTTCGCCCTCGGTCACCGAAAGGATCGCCACCTTGCCCGCTTCGCCCAGATCCCACAGCGCGGGGCAGACCAGATTGCCGACGTTCTCGATGAACAGAATGCCGGCCGGCTCGCTTGCGTCATGGGCGTGGTGGCTGTGTTGATGCGCTTGAGTAAGAACGTGGGCATGAGGCTGCGGATCAACGTGGCTATGCACATGTGGCTGATGCCCGTGACCGGCTGCATGCAGCGCTTCATGCAGCGGCAGGCGGCTGTAAGCTTCGGTGATCATCCGGGCATCGAGGTGGCAGCCTTTGCCGGTGTTGATCTGGATCGCGGGCACCCCGGTTTCGCGGATGCGCTCGGCGTCGTGACGGGTTTGCTGATCGCCCTCGATCACCGCCAGTGGCAAGTCAGCGCGGCGCTGGCGCAGGGCCGCGAGAGTGGTACACAGCAGGGTCGTCTTGCCGGAACCTGGGCTGGACACCAAATTGAGTGCCAGCACACCGTGGGCGATGAAGTTTTCCCGGTTGCGTGCGGCGTGTCGGTCGTTTTCGCCGAGTATGTCTTGCTCCAGGCGGATGGTGCGAGCCTGACTCATGCCAGGTACCGAAACCCGCGCCTGACCGGCGCCGTAATGCAAGTCGCCGGTGGCGTCGACCCGCACATCGCTATCGGTGGCCGGCGCTTCGATCTTTTCGTGGGAATGCCCGGTTCCGCAACCGCAGACGACGCACATGGTGTACCTCCAAAATCAAACGATTAATGATCCTCGACCTGAAGGTCGAGGATGCGCAGTTCAGTACCGCCGGTGGGTTGCAACCAGAAGCCGCCGCACTGCGGGCAGCCGGCACCGCGCTCTGTCAGCGGCACGCTAACGGCGCAATCCAGGCACCAGGCCTGGCCCGGGGGTTGTTCAATATCGATTTGCGCACTGGCCAGCAAGGTGCCTGGCGCCAGTGCTTCAAGGGCAAATCGCAGCGCCTCGATTTCAACGCCAGCCAGCTTGCCGGCTTCCAGGCGCAGGCGGCTGACCCGTACAAACGGATCGCGTCTGGCCGCCGCCTCGACGGCGCTGAGAATGCCGCCTGCCAGACTCACTTCATGCATGAATAGTCTCCTGGTTCGGTGCCCCATCAAGCGTGAGGGTGAAGCCGATGCACGGATCAAAGGCCGCCATCATCAGTTCTGCGCGACGTCGGGAGCACGGATTGCTGGCTGATAGTGTCGCCAAACCCCGAGCCAGCGCGCCTTGTGGATGCAGGTTCCATTCGGTCGGTGCGATGACCTGATAGTCGCTGATCAACACACCAGCACTCATCCGCTCCAGACGGACCCTATGCAGCAACAGGCCGCGGGAGGTTTCGCTCCAGGCCAACGCCTCGTTGGGGCCCAGCGCCAATGCGCCCAGTGCCAAGCCACTGGGCTCTGGCAGCGAGAGCCGCGCCAGCTCGGCCAGGCGCGCTCCCAGGCGCAACCAGACGCTGGCATAGCGTTGTGGGTCGCTCTCGCGCTCGCGGGTCCAACTGCCGGTCTCACAGGGTAGCCCCTCGACCACCGGATGCAACGCGAAATCGCTGGCACGTCGCAATTGTTCAGCCACTGCGTACAGCGCCTGGGTGTTTCCGGCCAGTGACAGGGCATGCACCGGCAGTTGCAGGGCATGAGCATCATCGCGGCAAACGGCCAAGGCTTGCGCCAGCCAATGAGTACTGCGTTGGCTCCAGTCATTGAGCGCACCAAACGGCTCGGCGTCCCATTGCTCAAGCCATTGCGGCACCGACTCGCCCAGCCAGGTGTGCATCGCCTGTTGCGGGGTGTGTTCCCAAGCATGCAGCAGACGGGGATCAGGGTGCACCTGCTGGTGACCCATCAGCCGCGGCCATTCGAGCAGAATACGCCGCACATGCTCGCGGCGGGTTTCGGTCTCCAGCATTCGCTGGCTGCCGGGGTCTATAGGCGTTTCGCCGTGCAGTGCAGTGTTGACTGCCAATTCTGCGGTCAAGCGGTGCGCTTGCCCGCACAGGCTATAAAGCAAGGGCAAGCGCTGCGCGGCGGCTTGAGGCGGCTGGCCGCGTAACAAGGTGGCGGCCAACGCCGGCCGTCCGCCGACGATGGGGGGCTGCTGACCGGGACGCACCCGCAATGATCCGCCGAGCCGCGCCAAGCTTGCCGTTGAGGTCATTGCGCGCTCCCGGACGCTCGTCCGAACAACAAGCTGCGGCGGCTGATGGCCGGGCGTTCCGGTGGTCGTTCCGGCGCGCCCTGCAACAGCAACAGCACGTGTTCCGCGGTTTGCCGGGCCGCATCCTGATCGGCGAATTCAAACATCGGTGAAAACAACGAACAGCTCTCATAGCCACCGATGTCTTCGCCGTCTGCACCAATAAAGGTCAGGCGCTGGCCGCCAAATTGATGCTCCCCTGACGCACCCTTGGCCAGGATCGTACCGGTGTTCTCCGGCAACCAGATCAGGTTCATAAACCAGGGGGTGATCAGAATGCCGAGCACCCCGCGGGCCGCGTTTTCCCCGGCGATTTGCGCGCTGAAGCCCACCGCCTCTACCGCCAGTTGTTGATTAAGAAACGGCAACCCACGCATGCGCGTATCGGCGATACCCTGGAAATGCGCGCACAGGGTTTGTGCCTGTTGTGCCGGGCAGTCTTGCCATTCAGACAGGTTCATCGATCACCATGAACTGTTCAGCATCGCCATCGCAGTTCGGGCAACGCCAATGGTCCGGCAATGCAGAGAACGGCGTGCCTGGCTCAATCTGCCAGACCGGGTCGCCTTCGCTCGGGTCATACACCCACCAGCAGATTTTGCATTCCAGGCGGGTGGCGTCGCTGATCCGGGCGTTGTCGCCGCCGTAGCTGCCTTCAAAGCTGCTTTTTTCGGTCATGTTCGCCTCACTGCCCTTCGAACCACTGGATAACGTCTTCGAAACGTTCCAGTGAGTCGGCCAGATCTTCGGGGGCGGCGCAGATCACTTCCGGCAGGTCAGTGATTTCGATGGTGTCGAGGATTTGCGCATCCTGTGAATTGAAATAAGTGATGCGCCAGCAGTTCTGTATCCGGGTGGCACTGATCAGGCAATTGCCATAGCCACGGGCCAATGCGCGCACGGGGCCGGCGGGTAAATAGGTGTCGAGGAAGGCGATGTCTTGTTCGGACAACGGCAGTAAGGTCAGGTTGATGACATGAACCTGATCGCCGGGTTGCCAGTGTTGGCTGCGGTCTTGAACCTCGGTCAGGATCGCCGGGGCGTTCATGACGCCCAGCGGCAAGGGTGACGACAAGTCGAAGTCCGCTGGCCGGGCCGCGGCCCGGGCATTGCTGCGCAGTTGCGCGGGCGCGGCGCCCACTTCGACATGATCGTAGCCCTGACCGTAGATGCGCCAGACGCCAGCGAAGATCGATTCCTGGATACGCAATGAGGGCTGCGCCGAGATGATCGCGCTGACCTCCCCTTCGCCCAGCAATTGGTCAAGGAGCTTGCGGTCACCTATTTCCAGGCCACTGAGGTCAACGCTTTGCGTGGTCAGGCCGTTATTGCAGTCGCGCAGGCATTGCAGCAACTTTTGCAACGCTTGCCGAGCGCCGGGCAGAGCCTCCAGCTCTTCAGGTTCGGGCAGCACCGGAATGCTATGGGTGTACATGCCCTGAGGCATGCTGATGTATTCGAGTACGTCCTCCTCTTCAGGTTGCGAGCCGGGGCCGATGTCCAGCACAGGGATGTAGTTCAGTGGATCGAACTCCACGGCGTGGCTGTGCGTATCACGGTCATTCACGTCGTGGCTCATTGGCAACCTCCGGAGGCGGTGACGGGGGCGCCGGCCAGTAATGGAATGCGCGCATTGCTTTGGCTCACGGCACCTTCGGCCAGACGCAGGTATTCGTCCCAGTCGAGCATGCCGCTGAACGTGGTGACATAACCTGCATCGCGCAGCCAGACCAGCGAAGGCCAGCGGCGCACGGCAAAGCGCGCAGCGATGGCTTCTTCATTGGCACGATTGACCACGCCCAGGCGCAGGGTCAATTGGTGACGGCGAGCGATTTCCAGGCGCAGTTCCGGCAACACCACCGCCACGTCCAGGCATTCTGGATGGCGTACCGGGTCACCGCACAGCAGCAATAGACAGTCGCCACCTTCGGCCAGCCAGGCGTCGAGGTTGTCGGCGTCGATCCAGGTCGCGTCGAATTGCTCTACCAGCCGGCTGATCAAGGCAGGGATGGCGGGCGTCGCGGGAATGGGCGCCATGAAAATAGCGGATTCGCTCATGTGGGGTCCTTGACTGACTGTTGAGGTGGGGTGAGCGCGGCAGGCTCAAGGGCTATGTTTGGCTGGCCCGGCGGCGCATGGCCTAGCAAGGCAGCCAGTTGCCCGGCGCTCATTGCCGAGGGCAGGCTGAAACCCGGCGCGCTGTCTGGCTGCGGGGCAGTACCGAACAAGGCCTCTTCGAGCAGGCGCAGGGTTGAGTCGATTTCGCTGGCGCGTTGGGCGTCGAGACGTTCACGGGCGGCGTCGAGAAAGATCAGCAGCCAGTCGCCGACCGCACAGGGGCCGACCAGTGAGAGGTCGATGCGCCGCTCTTCGCCGTTGCGGTCTCGGCATTGGGCAAAGCCCAACTCGGCATCGATGACTTGCATGGGCAATCCGATGCACATATCAGGCGCGCCTGGCGAGGATGCGTTCGTCGCCGATCCGGCAGGCTTGCTGTTCGGACGGGCGTTCGTTTTCGTAGCGTTGCAGCTCAAGGTGCGGCAGTGTCACGGCCTCTTCACCAGCCAGTGGCGAGGCGCGTTTTTGCGGCGCCGCGCCCCAACTGTCGAGCACGCGCAACGCCTCATCCAGCGCACCTTCCATGGCCGCCCTGACGCTGGCGCGCAGGCTGCCGCCGTAATCCATCATGTTTTCCGGCTGGCAACCGATCAGCAACACCCGTGTCGGGTAATGGCCGGTCAATTGCGCGAGCATCAGGACCTCCTGAAAGCCGGTCTGGTGCAGGCTGAGCTTTTTGATGCCGAGGAATTTGGGTACCTCGTCGTCGGCGATGAACTTCAGTTCGCCCGGTGCGAGGTTGTAATCCACAGCGTCGAAAATCAGCAGGTAGTCGGCTTGCTGAACATGCTGGATCAGGTACAGGCCTTGAGTGCCGCCATCAATCAGCGCCACGTTGTCGGCGAACTCATAACGCTGTTGCAGGGCTTCGACGCAACGTACACCGAAGCCTTCGTCGGCCCACAGCAGATTGCCGATGCCCATCACAGTGATCTGCGGCAGTGTCGGTTGGAGAGGACTCATGGCTGTTTCTACCAATGTGGTCATTTTTTGAAGGTCTTGTAGCCGGAAATCATTGCCCCGACCAAGCTCAGGCGCCCGTTGATTTCTTCGCGTACAGCGGCATAGATGTGAAACATGACGAATAGCACAATCACCCACATACCCAAGTGATGCAGGACGTGGACATTGTTGGATTGCCCCAGCAGCGGCAGCACCCAACCGAAGGTGCGTTCCTGCCACGAGCCCATTTGCGCGCCTTCGCCATACAGCGCAAAGCCCGTCAGGATCATGAACAGCGAGGACAGCAAGAAGATGAAAAACATCGCGAAACGCGACAGAGGATTGTGGCCGAACATCGGCGTGGGCGTCGGCCCGATGAACAGGTAGTAGCGTATCCAAGTGGCCATGTCGGTCCAGTAGACCTTACTGGTCAGCGGCACCGAGAACAGTTCGCGAGCATGATGATTGCCCACCAGCGCCCAATAGGCGCGCCCGATCATGCCGATGGTGAAAATGTAGGCCGCGCTGAAATGCACAAAGCGGATGTAGCCCATCACGAAATGCTCGCTGGCTTCACCCGGCTGGGTCGCCAGCGGCGAGCCAATCAGGTAGCCGGTGATGCTCAGCACCACGATGCAGGCGGCATTGATCCAGTGCCACAGGCGCACGGGTGCCTCGTACACGTATTCGGGCTGGCCGACAGGGTTTTGAGTAGATTGGGTCATAGCGTCACCTTGGGATGGGCAGGCGCCGAAGCGCCTGCCAAATGCAGCGTTGAACAATCGATCAACTGACCTTGACTGTGCTCAGTTCCGCGCCGTCCTCGCTCATCACGTGGGTGGCGCAGGCCATGCAAGGGTCGAAGGAGTGCAACGTGCGCAGGATTTCCACCGGCTGTTCAGGGATGGCCACCGGCGTGTTCATCAACGCGGCTTCGAACGCACCAATCTGGCCCTTGGCGTCACGTGGGCTGCCGTTCCAGGTGCTGGGCACGACGCACTGGTAGTTCTCGATTTTGCCGTTCTTGATCCGAATCCAGTGACCCAGTGCGCCGCGTGGCGCGGCAACGATGCCGACCCCTTTGGCTTCAGCAGGCCAGGTGGACGGATCCCACTTTTCCACATTGGCGGTGGCGCGGTCGCCGTTGCGGATGTTGGTCATCAACTCGTTCCAGTCGTCGACCATCATTTCTGCGCAGTACTCAGCTTCCAGGGCACGGGTCAGGGTTCGGCCGATAGTGCTTGGCAATAGCTGCTTGGCACTCAGGTTGGTTTCCGGCAGGCCCAGGGCTTTTGGCAAATCGTGGTTGACGGCTTGCAGCGAACCTTCCAGTTGCTCCTTGACGCGCTGGCAATGGGGGTTGCCTTTGAGGGCATGGGCATAGCCAAGGATGTAACGAGCCAAAGGCCCCACTTCCATGGCATGGCCGCGCCAGCGAGGCGATTTGACCCACGAATACTTGGCGCTTTCGTCCACTTCTTCGATGTTGGTGCGAGTGCCCTTGGTCTTGGCCCCCAACTCATAGTTCGGCTCGGTGATGCCGTCCCACGGGTGCAGGCCCTTGTCGTTATCCGGGTAGTTGTACCAGGAGTGGGTGACGAACTCTTGCACTTGCTCGGGATCGCGCGCGTCCACAGGGAGGATTTCGTCCCAGTTGCCGTTAAGGATCGCACCGCCCGGCAATTGGTTAGTGCTCTCGTCGTAATTGACTTTGGAGTAGGTGCCGTAGTCCATCACGTTGGTCGCCGACAAACCACCGCCGTGCAGCCAGCCTTTTTGCTTGTAGAGGGTGCCGATGGCCAGCACGTCCGGCACATAAACATTGCGGCAAAAGGTCAGCGCTTCATCGATGCGGGCACGCACGAAGTTCAGGCGTTCCATGTTCAACGGCGCACCGGCAGCCAGATCGCCATCGATATTGATCGCGCAGGGCACGCCGCCGACCAGGTAGTTAGGGTGCGGGTTCTTGCCACCGAAGATGGTATGGATTTTCACCCACTCTTTCTGCAAGTCGAGGGCTTCAAGGTAATGGGTCACGGCCATCAGATTGGCTTCAGGCGGCAGTTGGTAAGCCGGGTTGCCCCAATAGCCATTCATGAACGGCCCGAGCTGACCGCTTTCGAAGAACTTCTTCAAGCGGTTTTGCACGTCGCGGAAATAACCCGGCGAAGACAAGGGGTGAGCAGGTGAAACGGTCTGCTGCAATTCTGAAGTGCGTTTGGGGTCAGCCTTGAGTGCGGACACCACATCCACCCAGTCCAATGCATGCAAGTGGTAGAAATGCACGGCGTGGTCATGGACTTGCAGCGTCTTGGCCATCATCTCGCGAATCAAATGCGCGTTCGGCGGGATGCGAATGCCCAGTGCATCCTCTACCGAGCGCACCGACGCCAGGGCGTGGCAACCGGTGCAGACGCCACAGATACGTTCTACGAATGCCCAGGCGTCACGTGGGTCGCGGCCCTTAAGGATGACTTCCAGGCCGCGCCACATGGTGCCGGTGGAAACGGCGTTGCGGATAACGTTGTTGGCATCGAGGTTGACCTCGACGCGCATGTGGCCTTCGATACGGGTCACAGGGTCGACAACGATACGTCGGCCTGTGCTGTTGAGGTCGAAACCCTGAGTCGAATAGGTGCTCATTGGTGCTTATTCCTGTCTTGTCGCGGGGGCATCAGGCGACGTAGTGGGCGCCTTGCCGTTACTGGCGCGTTTGAGGGCGGAGACGGCGGCGTGGGCAGTAATCGCTGCGCCTACGGTGACGCCAGCGGCCAGGCCGATTTCATCGGCGTTCGCTTCAACGCCAAACTGATTGATACCGGTCAGGTGTTGATAGAACGAGCCCTTGTCCCAGAAACCCTCCTCCGAGCAACCGATGCAGCCGTGGCCGGACTGAATCGGGAAGCTGGTGCCGCCGTTCCAACGCACGGTGGAGCAGGCGTTGTAGGTGGTCGGGCCTTTGCAGCCGACTTTGTAGAGGCAATAGCCCTTGCGCGCTGCGTCGTCGTCCCAGGACTCGACGAACTGACCTGCGTCGAAATTCGGACGGCGGTAGCACTTGTCGTGAATGCGCTGGCTGTAGAACATTTTCGGCCGACCCTGACGATCCAACTCAGGAATGCGGTCGAAGGTCAGCATGTAGGTGATCACCCCGGTCATGACTTCGGCGATAGGCGGGCAGCCCGGCACTTTGATGATCGGCTTGTCGGTGATGACCTTGTGAATCGGCACCGCTTGGGTCGGGTTTGGCTTGGCTGCCTGTACACAGCCCCAACTGGCACAAGACCCCCAGGAAATGATCGCCTTGGCATCGCGTGAAACACGCTTCAACTGTTCGACGAAAGGCTTGCCGCCAATGATGCAACTCATACCGTCCTGGTTCAGCGGCGGGTTGCCTTCGACGGCCAGGATGTAGTTGCCCTTGTACTTGGTCATGACCTTGTCAAGGATCTCCTCGGCCTGATGCCCGGCGGCGGCCATCAAGGTGTCGTCGTAATCCAGGGAGATCATCGACAGCACCACATCCTTGGCCAGCGGATGTGCGGAGCGGATGAAGGACTCCGAGCAACAGGTGCATTCCAGACCGTGAAGCCAGATCACTGGCGTGCGCGGTTTGTTCTCCATGGCCCAGGCGATTTTGGGCATGAATGCCGGGCCCAGCCCTAGCGAAGTGGCGGTCAAGGAACAAAATTTGAGAAAGCTGCGGCGCGAGATGCCTTGTCTGCGCATCACCTCGTAAAACGTTTCCATTACTTTATTTCTCCTCCCCGAGAAGGTTTTTCAACGGGGCTGCACTCGGTGTGTTGGAAAATCTGTGCCTGACCAGGTCAGTCAGGCGCCATGCCGTCGGCTACAAAGGCCATCAGTTCTATGGGGGTTGAGGCTGCAGCCTTGGTCGTGGTTGCGACGGCGGCTGGAAATATGCGGATAACCCAAGACGTTCAGTTATCTGGTAAGTACAAGACCTGTGCCATTTCGCCGCGGCGTCGACAAATAGCTGACTAATTAATTTATCTCTATGTTTTTAAACGCATTTATTTTTTTTGCGAAACGCGCTGAACTACCTTGTAACAAACCTGAAATGGAATGTTTGTTTCCACTATTTATGAAGACTGGAAACCATGTGTCCGGCTTGGCCAGTCCCTGGCGAGAGAACTCGCCAGACACTCAAGGGAAGAGAAGGCGCTGCGGGGTCAGACGGGAGCCACGTCCAGGCGGTCGTAGCCTTTGAAGCGGTAGAACAACACAGAAGCGGTCCAGGTCAGGATGAATATCCCGACGATCAGGTAGCCGATCATGCCGAAGTTGTTGGTCAGTGCGGTGATGAAATCCCACAGGCCGCCTTGCAGATCCCACCGCGCGGCGATCAGCCCAAGCACTTCCACTCCCCCCACCAGTAATGCCACCAACACCGACATGGAGGTGATGGTCAGGTTGTAATAGAGCTTGCGTGCCGGGTTGACCAGTGCCCACTGGTAAGCACCGGTCATCATCACGCTGTCGGCAGTGTCGACCAGCGCCATGCCCACAGTGAAGAGCGCCGGAAACACCAGAATCGACCAGATCGGCAGGCTCTGCGAGGCTTGCACCGCCGCAATCCCCAGCAGCCCGATTTCAGTGGCGGTATCAAAACCCAGACCAAACAGAAGCCCCAGCGGATAGAGGTGCCAGGGGCGGCTGATCAGCCGGAACAGCGGGCGCAACAGTCGGGCAATCGGACCGCCGCCGGTGAGTAGCGCGTTCATTTCTTGCTCGCCGATTCGTTCACCGCGCCGCACGCGTCTAAACGCCTGGTACACCGAGCGCAGGATGAGCAGGTTGATCAGCGCCACCAGCAACAGAAACGCAGCGGACACCGAGGTGCCAATCAGCCCACCGATGCCGTGAAAGGCTTCGATTTCGCGCTTGAACGCAGTGGCCGTCAGTGCAATACCGAGCGAAGCAAGGATCACTACGGTGCTGTGCCCGAGCGAGAAGAACAGGCCGACACTCGCGGTTTGTCGGCCTTCCTGAATCAGCTTGCGGGTGGCGTTGTCGATGGCGGCGATGTGATCAGCATCCACGGCATGGCGCAGGCCGAAGCTGTAGGCCAGAAAAGCGGTGCCCAGCAGCAGCGGATAGTCATGAAAGGCCATGAAAGCCCAGGCCCACGCCAGCAGGTTGGCAGCGACCAGACCGGCGAAAATAGCCAGGACGCGATGCTTGAAAGTCACAGGGGCAAGAGTCGGTAAAACAGGATGCAAGGACATGCGAACTCCAGAAAGATGGGTTCAAGTATGAAGAAACTAAAAAACTTCATACAAGCCTTGTGCCAGTTTGCCTGCTGAGTGCCGTGTTTTCCTGACCATCAATGGGGCTGTGAATACACACTCGCGGGTGATCGACAGTCTGGACGTCGCAGACCCCCACGGCTGGACAGTGATTGTCCATCCGAGCGGATAAGTGGACAGTGAACTTCCAGCACGCGTGTTGAATTAGCGATCAGGCGGGCACGGATTCGGGAAGTGTCACGGTGAACTGCGCGCCGCCCTCTGGGTGATTGGCGGCCACCATCCGGCCACCACAGCGTTCGATGATGCCGTAGCTGATCGATAGTCCCAGGCCCGTGCCTTTACCCACGGGCTTGGTGGTGAAGAACGGATCGAACACCTGGCTCAGGTGTTTTTCGGCGATACCCGCTCCGTTGTCGCGTAAACGCAGCGTTACCCACCCCGGCTCCTGGGTCACATCGATCCACACTGTCGGCGAGACCTGGTTGGCCGCTTGCGCGGCATCGTAGGCGTTCTGCATCAGGTTCATCAGCACTTGCAGCAGTTGCCCGGCATTACCGCGCACCTGTGGCGTGTCAACGGCCCGCCAATGCACTTGAAGATCAGGGGCGACACCACGACAAACCCAGTGGATGGCGCGCTCAATGACATCATTGAGGTCGACCTCGCCCAGTGCCTCACGGTCCACGGCAGAGAAACGCTTCAGGGCGCTGACGATGTCGGCAGTGCGTTGCGCGCCTTCCATGCTGCCCTCGATCAACGAAGGCAAATCGCTCAGCAGTGGGTCAATGCGCAGTTGTTGGCGCAAGGCTTGAAGGCCGGTTTGCGACTCGCCGCCATGGACCGCCTGTAAATACTGCTGCAAGCGTTTGCCATAGCTGTCGAGCACATGAGCGTTGGCCAGCACGAAACTGATGGGGTTGTTCAGTTCGTGGGCGACACCGGCCACCAGGCGACCCACCGAGGCCATTTTTTCCGCGTGCAGCAGTTGTTGTTGAGTGCGCTTGAGCGCTTCGTGGGCCTCGTGCAGTTGGCGATACGCGTGTTTGAGCTCGCCCAGCGGTCGCCCCACGAGTACATGCCCGATAAAGCGTCCGTTGCCAGCGCTGCGCACGGTGCAGCTGACGTCCACAGGCACTGGAGCGCCGCTTGCATCCTTGAAGTTGACCTCCAGTGAGGTGCTGGCGTTGGGATGGCGAAGGCTGGCGAGCGACTGGCGCAATTGGGTTTCACTGTGTGAGTCAGCCAACAACGCATAGGCCGGGCTGCCGGACAATGACTGTTCGTCGCGGCCGACCAGCGTGCGCAGCGCGCTGTTGCTCTCTTCAATGCGTCCTTGCGGGTCGCAGGCCAGCAACACGTCGGACATCGACGATAGCAGCCCGGCGATGAACTGCTGCGACTGTTCCAGCTCGACGTTCTTCTCTTCCAGGGCGATTTCGTCTTGCACCAGCTTGGAATAGACCTCGTCCATCCTGGCGATGACTTCGATCCAGGCGTCTTCGTCGAGCGTGCCGGGGGGCGGTTTACGTGCCATGTTCGTCAGCTTTTAGGGTGCAGATGCAGGTGGCTGTGGACCTGCTCATGGGTTGCATCCTGCTCCACGGGGATCAGGTTCAGCCAGCCATGACGCACGCCGCGTTCGGCGCACAGGCGATTGGCGAAATCGCGCACTTCATCGGACGGGCCCTTGAGCATCAGGCTTTCCAGGCAGTTGTCGTGATCCAGATGCGCATGCTGGCTGGCAATGGTCAGGTGATGATGCGCGTGTTGCAGGTCCATCACCCGTTCGGTAAGGGTGCGTGAATGGTGATCGTAAACGAAGCTCAGGTTGGCCACGCAATGCGGCGCATGGCCTTGCTCCAGACGCGCCTGTTCGATATGCCGACGCAAAATGTCACGCAGCGCCTCGGAACGATTGTGGTAACCCTGGTCGCGAATCAATGCATCCAGTTCCTCAGCGAGGCCACGGTCCAGGGAAATGGTCAGGCGTTCCATGGGATTTCCTTTTCAATGCACCGTGCAAACCATGCACGGGTCAAAAGAGCGAACAATATGTTGCACCGCTATCGGGCTTTTTTCGCCGGGTAACACGGGAGCCCCCTGCAAGGCTTGTTCCAGTGCGCCGGGCTGGCCCTGGGTATCGCGTGGCGAGAAGTTCCAGGTGGTCGGAGCGATGATCTGGTAGCGAGAGATTTTCCCGTGCTCCACCTCAAGCCAATGCCCCAGCGCGCCACGGGCCGCTTCGGTCAGGCCGACCGCGCTGCCTCTCTCGGGTAAGGCGGCGGCGCAGTAATAAGGCTCGCCGGGGCGCAGGGCGATCAACCAGCTTTCCATCAGCGGCACCACCTGCGCCAGCTCCAGCAAACGAGCCAGCAGGCGCGTATAAACCGTTGCCGAACAGCGTGCCACGGCGTCGCGCAGCAGCGGTTGGCCGGCAATCAACTGACGCGCAATGGCGCCGGTCTCAAGCACCGCCCCAGCCAGGCGTGGGGCCTTGTTCCAGGTATACGCGTCGGATTTCTCCATCAAAGGCTGGGTCTGCCCGTTGGCCGGGTGGCGCGGTCCGCCAGCGTCATCGAGCCAGGCATGGGCGCTGTCTTCACGGATGTCGTCCAGATCCAGAGGTTGCGCACGCTGGGTGACGCCATTCCACAGGCCGCGCGGGAACACGGTCGAGCCATCGGCACGCGGATAAGCCCCATAGGATAGATAAAGCCCCGGCCCCGGCCCTAAATGCTCAAGCCCGGTATCCAGGGCGATTTGCAGAAACTGCCGAAAATCACCCTGCCCCGCCGCTTCGGCGTGCCAGGCCCAGAGCTCGTTTTCACTTGTGAAACCGGTGATACGCTCCAGCGGCGCGGCGAACAGTTCAGTTTCAAGAAACTGCCGAAACTCGCGAACTCGGGTCAGCAGGCGCAGACGCTCGGCCGCATCAATGGCGCGGGTCGAGCCACCGGGTTGGATCGAGCCGGTGTGGGGCCACTTGCCGCCCAGTGTGCCGATCAGGTCCAGCCAGCGTTTGCGCGCGGATATGGCCAAGCGCTGCTGGCTGCCCTGAAGCGGGGTAAAGCGTGCCACAGCCTCTGGATACCAAGGCCGGTCGGCGTACACCGGGCGCACGAAATCCGGCATGAAAAACAGGTAGAAATGGCTCAAGTGATCGGCGAGGTTTTCGGTGGCAGCCATCAGGTTAAGTGCCAGCAGACCGTTGTCCGGCGGTTGTACGCCGGCCAGCCCGGCCAAGGCGCGGGCAGCAGCGATCGATTGCGACACCGAGCAAATTCCGCAGATGCGGGGCGCGTAGGTCAGGGCATCGAGCGGTGCGTGTTGTAGCAGAATTTGCTCGAAGCCACGGAACATCGTGGCGTTGACCCGCGCTGAACGCACGAGGCCATCTTCCACTTCCAGCTGCACTTCCAGATCGCCTTCAACCCGATTGAACGGGCCAACCACCAAACGTGACATGCAAACTCCTAACGGCGTGGGGTGCGTACCGACGGCGCGATCAGCGGATGATCGGAAGTCGCATTGAGCTTGACGCGCTTTGGGGTGGCTGATTTGGACAGCGCCGACAGGGCGACGAACCATGCCTTGGGCATGTCGATGGGCAGACCGATGGGAATGCCCGCCAGTTTCGGTGTGCGCTGAAAGGCGTGCCCCGGCTCTTCGAAACCTGGGGCAGTGCAGTTGATGCAGGCAAATCCACCACGGGTGCAAGAGCCCTCGCCATTCCACAGGCGGGTATTACAGTCGCCATGAGCCTGGGTGCCTTTGCAGCCCAGGTTTTCCATCATGCAGCCCAGGTCCGACGGTTTTTCCGCACTGGCTTTGTATTCGTAGAACTCGTTGCGCGTGCAGCCCTGATGCACCAGCTGGTCAGCGTAGAAACGGGGGCGCCCGAGGATGTCCAGATCGGGCTCGGCGAACAGCCCGGCGGCCAGCGCCATCAAGGTGTCCGTTACCCAGCCAGGGTGCGTGGGGCAACCGGCCACGTTGATCACCGGCAAGCCACGCAAGGAACGATAATCGCCGCCCAGCAGGCCGCCTCGATGTTCACCGTCAAATTGCAGACCGCAGGCGTCAGTCGGGTTGCTGCCCGCAGCGGTAATGCCTCCGTATGCAGCGCAGGTACCGATACCCAAGGTGTATTGGGCCACCGCCGCGAGTTTGCGAACCCAGTCGATCATCGGCGAATTGGTCCCGGCCAGCATGTGAAAGCGTCCGGTGCCGTTCGGGCCGCGCAGCAATGAGCCTTCTATGCACAAGGCATCAAGCCGGGTGCGACCTTGCAGACAGTCATCCAGGATATCCAGCACCTGATCACCGCTTTCAAGGGACAGCGATGGATGCCAGAGCAGCTCTATGCCCGCATTGCGCCACATCCCGGCAAAATCCTGAGTGTCGGCGCACAGCAAGGACATGTTGCAGCCGCCGCAGCCGCCCGACTGCAACCACAGCACTTTGAAAGGGGCGTTCATCGGGATTCCTCCAGGCCAAGACGTCGTAATTTCTGGCGTAGGCCCACGCGAGACAAGCCCAGTTCACGGGCAGCATGGGTTTTGTTCCAGCGGTGCCGTAGCAGCGATTCCTTGAGTATGGTCGCTTCGATAGCGTCCAGTTGTTCTTGCAACGTGCCCGTGGGTGGCGAAAGACGTAGGTCGTTGGTGTTGCGTCCCAGGCCTTGCATGACGCGCCAGGAAAACGAATGAGCACCGATCTGCGAGCCTTCCGACAACGCGGCGGCGCGGTAGATTTCATTGCGCAACTCGCGAATATTGCCTGGCCATGGATAACCAATCAGGCTCGCCAGGGCGTCGTCGGCAAAGTGCAGGTCTGGCAGGTCCAGTTCCAGACGGGCATCGTCCAGCAGCTTTTTGGCGATGGGCATCAGGTCGGCGGTTCGCTCGCGCAACGGCGGCAGGCCCAGGCTGACGGTGGACAGCCGGTAATAAAGGTCGCTGCGAAAACGTCCGGTGGCGACATCCTGCTCCAGATCGCGGTGGGTCGCCGCGATAACCCGCACATCGACCCGTACCGTGCTGGAAGCACCGACCGGGCGCAGCTCACCTTCTTGCAAGACGCGCAACAACTTGACCTGGAAGGCCGGCGAGGTGTCGCCGATTTCGTCGAGCAGCAAGGTACCGCCATTGGCACGCTGGAACAGCCCGATGTGATCCTGATGCGCGCCGGTAAAGGCTCCGCGCTTGTGCCCGAACAGCTCGGACTCCAGCAATGTATCGGGCAGCGCCGCGCAGTTCTCCATGACGAAAGCATTGCCCGCGCGCGGGCTGGCGTAATGGATGGCACGGGCCAGCAACTCTTTGCCCGTGCCCGACTCGCCCAAAAGCAGCACCGACAAATCATAGCGAGCGACCCGTGCGGCCAACTCACAGACGGCATCCAGCGGACCACCGGGGCTGCGCACGATCCGCGAGAAATCGAAGGTGTCGCGCACCCGCTCTAACGTTTCCCGGCTGCGGCGGCGCAGCGCCGGAGTGCCGGCGCGCAGTTCCAGGTCCAGCCGCTGCATATGGTTTTGCAACGATTGGCTCTCTACCGCGTTGCGCACGGTGTTGAGCAGGTTTTCAGGTAACCAGGGCTTGAGCAGGTACTGATAGATACCGGCCTGATTGACGCCCGCGATGATGTCTTCCGAATCGGTGTAGCCCGACAGGACGATGCGTACCACTCCCGGCCAGCGCTCGCGCACTTCCTTGAGAAATTCGATGCCGCTGACATTAGGCATGCGCTGGTCGCAGAGAATGACCGCCACCAAATGCTGTTCAAGGAGTTCACGGGCCTGAACGGCTGACTCGGCCAGCAGCACCTGAAATTCCTGATCAAGTACCCGGCGCAACGATTCGCGCGAACGTAGCTCATCGTCCACTACCAGGATAATGGGCAAGCCGGATTGCGAGTCGAATGGGGAAGTCATGAGTCAGTGAAAGGCACATTATTGGTTTTCACTGCAACAGAATGTTGCTGCGAGTCATGGCGCCGATGGTAGCACGGTGCCAAAAAGGGACGCGGGTTTTCCTTTTGAGGACGCCGCCCTGCCCAATGGCTTTCGTCGCCCTCGCCCGTAAACTGCTCCACGCCTGTGACCCAGGCGCTTGTTGGAGCAGAGCCCGGAAAGTGGCCCGAACCCGGAGCGGCGAAGCGTGATATAGGCTTTGATTGTTACGTTATAAGGAATGCTTAATATCATTCCGGATGATATTCACCTTTGCTTCATTCGATTCGTGCAATAACACCCCCCAGAACAGAATCCGCCCATCTCAATATTATTGGCGGATTTCCCTATGGCTCAGACATTCAATCATTTGCGCTACCCCCTCGCCGCGCTGGCGCTGGTGGTGATCAGCGCCTGCGGTCGGGCCCCTGAGGCGACGATGGCACCGGCAGCCGCCAAAGTCAGCGTTGCCAAGGTTCTTGAGCAGCCAGTCAATGAATGGGATGAGTTCACTGGACGCCTGGAAGCGCCGGAAACCGTTGAAATTCGTCCGCGTGTTTCCGGCCAGATTGATGCGGTCGCCTTCACGGACGGCGCTCTGGTCAAAAAAGGCGATCTGCTTTTTCAAATCGATCCACGCCCTTTCCAGTCGGAAGTCCGCCGCCTCGAAGCCCAGCTTCAACAAGTTCGTGCCACCGCCACCCGCACCGACAATGAAGCCCAGCGCGGCGAACGTCTGCGCACCAACAACGCAATCTCCGCAGAATTGGCCGAATCAAGAACCACCAGCGCCCAGGAAGCGAAAGCCGGTGTTGCAGCCATCCAGGCACAGCTCGATCTGGCCCGCTTGAACCTGAGTTTCACCCGTGTGACCTCGCCCATCAGCGGGCGCGTCAGCCGTGCCGAGATTACTGCCGGCAATATCGTGACGGCCGATGTCACGGCTCTGACCAGCGTGGTCTCGACCGATAAGGTTTATGCCTATTTCGATGCCGACGAACGCGTGTTCCTCAAGTACACAGATCTGGCCCGAAAAGGCCAACGCGGCCAAACCACGCCGGTTTATCTGGGGCTGTCCAACGAAACCGGTAACCCCCACGAAGGTCAGATGAACTTCGTTGATAACCAGGTCAACCCCAAGACGGGCACCATTCGCGGTCGCGCGGTCTTCGACAACACAGACGGCAGCTTCACCCCCGGTTTATATGCACGGGTCAAACTGGTGGGCAGTGGCACCTATTCGGCGGTACTGATCAACGATGAAGCAGTCGGTACCGATCTGGGCAAGAAGTTCGTGCTGGTCATGGACAAGGACAACAAGCCGGCCTATCGCCCGGTTGAGCTGGGCCCGAAAGTCGAGGGCCTGCGCATCGTGCGCAATGGCTTGAATAAAGACGACACCATCGTCGTCAAAGGCCTTCAGCGCGTCCGTCCCGGTCAGCCTGTGGATCCGGAAATGACGCAGATGGCCAGCCCTGAAACCCTCGCCGCACTTCTCAAACAACGCCAAGCCCTGGAAGCCAGCAATCTGCCGCAAGTGACGCCCAAAGCGGCCGTCAAAGTTGCCAGCACTGCCACGCCACGCGGTTAAGGGACTCTCCAGATGAATTTCTCTCAATTCTTTATTTCGCGGCCCATCTTCGCGGCGGTACTGTCGCTGATGATCCTGATCGCGGGTGCGATCTCGCTGTTCCAGCTGCCCATCAGCGAATACCCGGAGGTCGTGCCGCCCACCGTGGTGGTGCGTGCGAACTTCCCGGGCGCCAACCCCAAAGTCATCGGCGAAACCGTAGCCGCGCCACTTGAACAAGCCATCACCGGCGTCGAGAACATGCTGTACATGTCTTCGCAGTCCACGGCTGACGGCAAAATCACCCTGACCATCACCTTCGCGCTGGGCACTGACCTGGATAACGCCCAAGTGCAGGTACAGAACCGGGTAACCCGGACTGAACCCAAGCTCCCAGAGGAAGTGACCCGCATCGGCATCACCGTGGACAAGGCCTCGCCGGACTTGACCATGGTGGTCCACCTGACTTCGCCGGACAAACGCTACGACATGCTCTACCTGTCCAACTACGCCATCCTCAATATCAAGGACGAGCTGGCGCGTCTGGGCGGTGTGGGTGATGTGCAGCTGTTTGGCATGGGCGACTACTCCCTGCGGGTGTGGCTGGATCCGAACAAAATCGCGTCGCGCAATATCACTGCCACGGACGTGGTCAACGCGATTCGCGAGCAGAACCGCCAAGTTGCCGCGGGCCAGCTGGGTGCGCCGCCCTCGCCGTCTGCGACCAGCTTCCAGATGTCGATCAACACCCAGGGCCGTCTGGTCAGTGAAGAGGAATTCGAGAACATCGTGATCCGCTCCGGCGCGGATGGCGAAATCACTCGCCTGCGTGACGTCGCCCGGGTCGAGCTTGGCTCCAATCAGTACGCGTTGCGTTCGCTGCTGGATAATCAGCCCGCCGTGGCGATTCCGATTTTCCAACGTCCTGGCTCCAACGCCATCGACATCTCCAACGAAGTGCGGGCCAAGATGGCGGAGCTGAAAAAAGGCTTCCCGGCCGGCATGGATTTCAGCATTGTTTATGACCCGACTATCTTCGTTCGCGGCTCGATTGAAGCGGTTGTGCACACGCTGTTCGAAGCGCTGATCCTGGTGGTATTGGTGGTCATTCTGTTCCTGCAGACCTGGCGCGCATCAATCATCCCTCTGGTGGCGGTCCCGGTTTCTCTGATCGGCACCTTCGCGGTGATGCACCTGTTCGGTTTCTCCCTCAACGCCTTGTCATTGTTCGGACTGGTGTTGGCCATCGGGATCGTGGTCGATGACGCAATCGTTGTGGTGGAAAACGTCGAGCGCAACATAGAGCTTGGACTCAATCCCGTCGAGGCCACCAAACGCGCCATGCGGGAAGTGACCGGCCCCATTGTCGCCACGGCGCTGGTGCTTTGTGCGGTATTCGTTCCAGCCGCGTTCATTGCCGGGCTGACAGGCCAGTTCTACAAACAGTTCGCCCTGACCATCGCAATTTCCACGGTGATCTCGGCATTCAACTCCCTGACCTTGTCCCCTGCATTGGCCGCCGTTTTGCTCAAGGCCCACGACGCACCGAAAGACCGCTTCTCCAGAGTGCTGGATAGACTGTTCGGTGGCTGGCTGTTCCGTCCATTCAACCGGGTGTTCGAGAAAGCCAGCCGGGGTTATGTTGGCGTCGTAGGCCGTGTGATTCGCGGTAGTGGCATTGCCTTGATCGTTTATGCCGGCCTGATGGTGTTGACCTACTTCGGCTTCGCCACCACGCCAACAGGGTTCGTTCCCCCGCAGGACAAGCAGTACCTGGTCGCTTTCGCTCAGTTGCCGGACGCTGCAAGCCTGGATCGCACAGAAGATGTGATCAAACGCATGTCGGACATTGCCCTTAAACAGGAAGGTGTGGAAAGCGCCGTCGCATTCCCCGGCCTGTCCATCAACGGTTTCACCAACAGTCCCAACGCTGGCATCGTGTTCGTGACGCTCAAGCCTTTTGACGAACGCAAGGACGCCAGCCTGTCGGCCGGAGCCATTGCGGGAGCCTTGAACGGCAAGTTTGGCGCAATTCAGGATGCCTACATGGCGATCTTCCCACCGCCGCCAGTGCAAGGCCTGGGTACTATTGGCGGGTTCCGCCTGCAGATCGAAGACCGGGGCAATCTGGGCTACGACGAGCTGTACAAAGAAACCATGAACGTGATCAACAAGAGTCACAACGTTCCTGAATTGGCCGCCTTGTTCACCAGCTACACCGTCAACGTGCCGCAAGTCGACGCCGCCATCGACCGTGAAAAAGCCAAGACTCACGGCGTTGCCATCAGCGACATCTTTGACACGTTGCAGGTCTACCTAGGTTCGCTGTATGCCAACGACTTCAACCGTTTTGGGCGTACTTATCAGGTGAACGTCCAGGCTGAACAACAGTTCCGCCAGGATGCCGATCAGATCGGTCAGCTCAAGGTCCGCAACAATCTGGGCGAGATGGTCCCGCTGGCAACCTTCATCAACGTAACCGATACAGCAGGCCCGGATCGGGTGATGCATTACAACGGGTTCATCACGGCTGAAATTAACGGCGCTGCCGCGCCCGGTTACAGCTCTGGCCAGGCTCAGGCGGCCATGGAAAAGCTGCTCAAGGATGAATTACCCAACGGTATGACCTACGAATGGACCGAGATCACCTATCAGCAAATCCTGTCCGGTAACACGGCGCTGTTGGTGTTCCCGCTCTGCGTACTGCTGGCGTTCCTGGTGCTGGCGGCTCAATACGAAAGCTGGAGCCTGCCACTGGCGGTGATCCTGATCGTGCCGATGACACTGTTGTCGGCCATTACCGGCGTCATTCTGACGGGCAGTGACAACAACATCTTTACCCAGATCGGGCTGATCGTATTGGTGGGCCTGGCCTGTAAGAACGCCATTCTGATCGTAGAGTTCGCCAAGGACAAACAGAGCGAAGGCATGACGCCGCTCGCAGCGGTACTGGAAGCTTGTCGCCTGCGGTTGCGCCCGATCCTGATGACGTCCTTCGCCTTCATCATGGGTGTTGTGCCTCTGGTGTTCTCCAGCGGTGCCGGTGCCGAAATGCGCCACGCAATGGGTGTCGCAGTGTTCTCCGGGATGCTGGGCGTGACGTTCTTTGGCCTGCTGCTGACCCCCGTGTTCTATGTGCTGATCCGCAATTTTGTGGAACGCAAAGAGACCCGCAAGGCTGACAAGGCTCTGAAGCTGGAGACGCAACAATGAGTGTGAAACTGTTTCTACCGAGCCTGTTGATTCTGGCCCTGGCCGCCTGCGCCGTCGGACCGGACTACAAGACGCCAGACACGGCAGCGGCCAACGTTGCTGCGGCCACTCAAGGCAATTACGACCGCAGCCACATGGATGCCCTCTGGTGGCAGCAATTTGATGACCCGACCTTGAATAAACTGGTGGCGCAGTCGCTCAACGGCAACCGCGAATTGCGCGTCGCCTTCGCTCGACTCAAAGCTGCCCGCGCCATCCGGGACGATGTCAGCAATGACGCCATGCCGGTGATCACCAGCCGGGTCAGCAGCGACCAGGCAAAAGGCCAACAGCCGGGCATCACCGAGCGTCGAGTGCACAGCGAGCGCTATGACCTGGGTCTGGACATGGCTTGGGAAATCGATCTGTTCGGACGTATCCAACGCCAACTGGAGGCCAGCGATGCCGATCAGGAAGCGGCCGAAGCCAATCTCTACGATCTGCAAGTGACGCTGACCGCTGAAGTGGTCGACGCTTATGGCCAGTTACGTGGCGCTCAGCTACGTGAACGCATTGCGCGTGACAACCTGAAGAATCAACAGGATTCTCGTGGTGTCACCGCTCAATTGCGAGACGCAGGAGTGGGCAACGAACTGGACGTGGTGCGTGCCGATGCGCGCCTGGCAGCGGTGGAAGCTTCGGTCCCACAACTACAGGCAGAGCAGGTCCGTGAGCGGAACCGAATCGCAACTTTGTTGGGCGAAAGGCCTGAAACCCTCAGCGTTGACTTGAGTCCATCGAAACTGCCTGCCATTTCCAAGCAGTTGGCCATCGGTGATCCCACTCAGGTACTGCGCCATCGCCCTGATGTCTGGGCGGCTGAACGGCAGTTGGCTTCCTCCACCGCACGGATTGGCGTGGAAACTGCCGACCTGTTTCCTCGGGTCAGCCTGAGCGGCTTCCTGGGATTCACCGCCGGACGCGGTTCGCAGATAGGTTCGTCGGCAGCCAAAGCCTGGGCGCTGGGCCCAAGCATCACTTGGGCGGCCTTCGATCTGGGCAGCGTGCGGGCACGGATCCGGGGTGCCGATGCCGATGCCGAAGGCGCGCTCGCCAACTATGAGCAGCAAGTGCTACTGGCGTTGGAAGAGTCTGAAAATGCCTTCAGTGATTACGATAAGCGCCAGCAGCGGCTGCTCTCGATCATCCGCCAAAGCGAGTCGAGTCGTGCTGCGGCAAACCTGGCTTCGGTTCAATACCGGGAAGGTACGGCAGACTTCCTCGTGCTGCTCGATGCCGAGCGCGAGCGCCTGGCCGCCGAAGATTCCCAAGCCCAGGCCGAAATCGATCTGTACCGTGGCATCGTCGCGATCTACAAGGCAATGGGCGGTGGCTGGCAACCACGGGCTTGATCCTGTTGCATTCTGATCGATAACTGCTGCCCGGCGACACGTATCACGGGCCGCCTACAGGAGCCCCGCGACTCGGTGAGTCGCGGGGCTTTTTTACGACCTGCCCCCAGCCGATTGCCTCCTTGTCGTCATTGGCGTTTGACAGCCGACGACCACTCCCCGAAGCTGCAACCCGACATGAACTGGATACCGGTATGCCCAAATCGCCTTTACCAGGTGTTTCCTCTCAGGTAACGGCTCGACGTCGCTGGCTTAACAGAGGCGCGCTTGCCCTTTTGCTGCTGTTGGCGATCATCGGATTTCTGGCCTGGCGCAGCCCACCCTCAACCAACGTGTCGGCACCGCTTGGTCATACTTATGCCGAAGCCCTTGAACAGGCGCACAACGGCAAGCCCGGCGCTGCCCGCGTGCTGTATCAACAACTGGCCCGAACTGATCTTTCGGAGATTCGGCGGGCCAGTCTGCTGGCCGAAGTTGGCAACTACCCAAGCCCCAACGCTCTGAAACTGGTCGATGCCGATCTGCACAATGATTCCCCCTTGGTCCGCCAGGCAGCCATCACTGCCGTGACTGCGCTGGTTTCAAGCAGCCAGCGCAGTCTGCTGCTTGGCCCATTGCTCGACGACCCGGAACCGGCGGTGCGATTCAGCGCAACCCGAGCGTTGCTGGGACTGACCCCTGATGATCTGGGGCTCTATTTCGCAGACTTCGAAAAAAGCGTCGATGACTATCAGACGGCCCTGAAAATCGAGCCACTCAGCGTCGGCAACCTACTGCAACAGGCTCAACTGTTCATGCATGACGGCCAGCCAGCTCTAGCACTGGCCTCGGTGCAGCAGGCATTGGCGCTGGAGCCGGATAATCTGGACGCTGCGCTGGCCCAGATCGACCTCCTGGACAAGCAAGGCCAGACCGACAAGGCACGGCAACTGCTCGGTCAATTGCTGGAGCGCCATCCCCAGTCTTCTCGCTTGCAGCACGCACTGGGAATGTGGCTGTTGCACCATGGTCAGAACGAATACGCGCTGCTGGGCCTCGCCAAAGCCCTGGAACTGGAGCCGGAAAACAACGACTACCGCTACGATCTGGCGGTGGCCCTTCATGATCTGGACCAGTTGGAGGCCGCGCAAAAACAATTAATTGAAATCCTTAAACGTCAGCCCGCAAACCGACGCGCGCGAGTACTGCTGATCAATTACTGGAAAGAAAACGGCCAATTGCAGATGGTTCAGGTACTTCTGGCAGAGCTGGAGCAGCAGAATCCGGACGATCCGGTGTTGCAGCAGGGCTTGTAGCGCCATCGAAAACAGACCGCAATGGTCTGTCCGATGCTATCCGGCGCATCTCTAATATCGGAAATAACTTACGGCTTGCTTCGCGTAATATCACAAAGCTCAGGGAAAAAAGTGAACTCCTCATCAGTCGCTCTACTACTTAATTATCACGGGACTATTTTCTAACTCAAAAAAAACGTGCATGATTTACAGGCAACGGATGCAACTACCTTCCTTTTCAAGGTGGGACTGAAGGCCAGCTTATTTTTATCAAGCCATCGTGCAGCTGGTCCCTGGGTATTGCGTATCGTGAGCGAATCAGCCAACAGCTTTGTTCTTCATGCCTTGTTGGCAGTTACAGCCCAATACACTGTCGGAGTATGTTATTTGTCTAGACTTGCCGAGTTTCGAGCAGCAGAAAAAGCCCTTCAAGAGCAGCTGGCACAGCTGGAGTCCTTGAAGAACGATGCCGGACTAAAAAAGGAGATTGAATTCGAGCAGAAACTCCAGGGCTTGATGAGCAGCTATGACAAGGGCCTGCGGGACATCATCGCTATCCTCGACCCCAAAGGCTCGTCCTCCCACCCTACACCTGCTGGCCCCAAGCGTCGCCGGGCACGGGTAATCAAGGTCTATCAGAATCCGCATACCGGCGAACTGATCGAGACCAAGGGTGGAAATCATCGGGGCTTGAAGTCCTGGAAAGAGCAGTACGGTGTTGATACCGTTGATTCATGGCTGCGCGCTTGATCAAGCCATTGAATTATAAAAAGCCCTGCATTGCAGGGCTTTTTTATTGGCGTCAAATGAAAATCATATGAATACAACTGCTGCACCCACAACAGTAAACACCCGACAAACAGTTCAAGTTTGTTCAATAATGTTTAACCCCCACTTTAACAACCCGGCAACCGACAACACATGGGTCCTATCTAGGGATGACCATTGCGATAAACCAATCCAGAAACTTTTAAAGTTCTATTGGTTATGAGAGGTGAACAGATAGACATTCACGATATAAAAATAACAGTCAGCTTTATCGGTGTTGCTCGTCAGAATATTCTGATTTTTGCAGCCAAAGTAATCGTGAAATTGAGCGAATGGTTCACGAATTTTTCACACCTCGTAACCCACGATAGAGGCTGCTAAAGGATTAGCGCCCCAATGCCCGCTTCGGCGGGCTTCTTTTTGCCCGAAATTCCTCTGACATTTGGGCTAATGGCTCGGGCCGAGGCGCAAATTGTCCCGGATCTGCTGCGCCTCCTCTCTGATTGCGGCGTAACCTGAAGCGGAGCCCGCATAGGAAAGGGACCAGGCCATGTCCTTGCTCGCTGCTGCCACAAGGGTTTGAGTCATCACGTGCACTCCATTTTGGGTGATGGTGCAGGTCGTCTCCAAGGCCGCCATCTGACTCAACGTACCCTGACGGGTCCGGGTACAGACGCTTTGGAATCCGCTGCGGGCAAACATCACCTGGATCGACTTGCGCATCTCCAACAGCACACCCTCGACGTTGACTTGATGCCCAGGCACCAAAGGGGACTGTGTCAACTCCATGACCATCAGCGGATTACCCGCCTGATCGTTTTTGACCGCCCGCTGTCTTAACTGTGCAACGGGTTTGCCGGCCGTGTCTGGCTCAGCAGGCAAGGGTTCGATCTGCCAGCCTTCAGGCCATGAGATCATCGCATCGCTTGCCTGAACGAAGCCTGACGCGAATAACAGACACAGGCCGGTAATCGACATGCGGGTTAACCGGATAAGCATGATCGAAGCTTTCCTCAAGGCATAAGCCGGAAAGTCTGACCGGGTATGCCGTCCTCGACAAGAGCTGAGGCGGCTTATCCATCGGGCGTTTGGCAATCCCGCGGCACGGCCCGTATCATTGCCACCCATTTGAACACTCAAACGGAGCTATCCATGAGCTTGCAAGCACTCAATACCTTCCCCGGCGTGACGGCCGAACCGGAAGCCGCCACCCAACAGTTCGTGTTCAACCACACCATGCTGCGCGTCAAGGACATCACTGCATCCCTGGATTTCTACACTCGGGTGCTGGGCTTTAGCCTGGTGGAAAAACGCGACTTCGCCGAAGCCGAATTCAGCCTCTATTTCCTGGCCCTGGTCGACAAGACGCAGATCCCGGCTGACGATGCAGCTCGCACCCAGTGGATGAAGTCTATCCCAGGCATTCTGGAACTGACTCACAACCACGGTACCGAAAACGACCCGGCATTCGCTTATCACAACGGCAACACCGATCCGCGTGGATTCGGGCATATCTGCATTTCGGTGCCTGATGTCCATGTTGCCTGTGAACGCTTCGAAGCCCTCGGCGTGAATTTTCAAAAACGCCTGGCCGACGGCCGAATGAATAGCCTGGCCTTTATCAAGGACCCGGACGGCTACTGGGTTGAAATCATTCAACCGACACCGCTCTAAATGAAAAAGGGCCTCATGATTGCTCATGAGGCCCTTGTGCCCTGCCCGGCGGGTTTCAGGCCGGCGCGGAGGTACGGATCAAGTGATCGAACGCGCTAAGGGAAGCCTTGGCACCCTCGCCCAATGCGATGATGATCTGTTTGTATGGGGTCGTAGTCACATCGCCAGCCGCAAAAATACCTGGGATCGACGTCTCACCGCGGGAATCAACCACGATTTCACCACGCGGTGACAGCTCGACAGTGCCTTTGAGCCAATCGGTATTTGGCAACAAACCGATCTGGACAAAAATACCTTCCAGCTCAACCGCAATTTCTTCGCCATTGAGACGGTTCTTGTAATGCAGGCCGTTGACCTTCTGCCCATCGCCTGTCACCTCTGACGTTTGGGCATTGGTGATGACAGTGACGTTCGGCAGACTCATCAATTTGCGTTGTAGCACAGCGTCAGCGCGAAGCTGTACGTCGAACTCCAACAGCGTGACGTGGGCAACGATACCCGCCAGATCGATCGCCGCCTCCACTCCCGAATTACCGCCTCCGATAACCGCGACACGCTTGCCCTTGAACAACGGGCCGTCACAGTGCGGGCAGTACGCCACACCCTTGTTGCGGTATTGCTGCTCGCCCGGGACGTTCATTTCCCGCCAGCGTGCACCTGTGGCGAGGATGAGGGTCTTGGCCTTCAGGCTGGCGCCACTGGCGAACTTCACTTCATGCAGCGCGCCGTCCTTGCCCGGAATCAGCTGGTCGGCACGTTGCAGGTTCATGATGTCAACTTCGTATTGCTTGACGTGTTCTTCAAGGGCTACGGCCAGTTTCGGACCTTCGGTGTGTTGCACCGAGATGAAGTTTTCGATGGCCATGGTATCCAGCACTTGCCCACCAAAACGCTCGGCCGCTACACCGGTACGAATGCCTTTACGAGCGGCATAGACTGCAGCAGCCGAACCTGCTGGACCACCGCCGACCACCAGCACATCGAAAGCTTCCTTGGCATTCAATTTGGCGGTTTGACGATCACCGGCACCGGTATCGATCTTGGCGAGAATTTCTTCAAGGCCCATGCGGCCCTGACCAAACAGCTCGCCGTTCAGGTAAATGCTCGGTACCGACATCACATGCCGATCAGTGACTTCATCCTGAAACAGCGCGCCATCGATAGCAACGTGGTGCACGTTTGGATTGAGCACCGCCAGCAGGTTCAGCGCCTGCACGACGTCAGGGCAGTTCTGGCACGACTGGGAGAAATAGGTTTCAAACCTGAACTCGCCCTGTAGCGAACGAGCCTGCTCGATGGCTTCGGCGCTCGCCTTGGACGGATAGCCGCCCACTTGCAGCAAAGCCAGCACCAGAGAGGTGAATTCGTGGCCCATAGGGATGCCGGCGAAACGCAGGCTGATGTCTTTTCCCGGGCTGTTTAGCGAGAACGACGGAGTACGCACGTCAGTACCGCCGTCATTCAACGTAATGTCTTTCGAAACGCTGATCACATCATTGAGCAGTGCCAGCATTTCCTGGGATTTCGCGCCGTCATCTAGGGACGCGACGATCTCGATCGGTTGTGTGACCCGTTCCAGGTACGACTTCAACTGGGCTTTAAGATTGGCGTCCAACATGCGGGCGATTTCCATTTTGAGAGGGTAGAAAAAACAACGCCCAGGCGATGGTCGCCCGGGCGTTTTTGGGGGCGATGCGGTTTACGTGCTCAAGAGCTCAAGGCCCCCAGTCGATTCATCGACTTAGATCTTGCCGACCAGGTCCAGGGACGGAGCCAGGGTAGCCTCGCCTTCTTTCCACTTGGCTGGGCAAACTTCGCCTGGGTGAGCAGCGACGTATTGAGCGGCTTTGACTTTGCGCAGAAGCTCGGTAGCGTCACGGCCAACGCCGCCGTCATTGAGCTCAACGATTTTGATCTGGCCTTCCGGGTTGATCACGAAGGTGCCACGGTCAGCCAGGCCCGCTTCTTCGATCAGCACGTCGAAGTTACGCGACAGCAGGTGAGTCGGGTCGCCGATCAGCGGGTACTGGATCTTGCCAATGGCTGGCGAGGTGTTGTGCCATGCAGCGTGGGCGAAATGGGTGTCAGTGGACACGCCGTAGATCTCGACGCCCAGTTTCTTGAACTCGGCGTAGTTATCAGCCAGGTCTTCCAGTTCGGTCGGGCATACAAAAGTGAAGTCGGCTGGGTAGAAGAACACGACAGACCACTTGCCTTTAAAGTCAGCTTCGGAAACGTCGACGAACGCGCCGTTCTGGAATGCAGTGGCTTTGAACGGTTTTACTTGGCTGTTGATGATAGGCATCGGTGAATCTCCTGATGGGTTTGAATTCGATGAAGTGGAGCTTACGCACAATCGCCGGCATGAGCTCATTGGCAAAGCTCATGCTGCTGATTGCTTTTCACTATAAGAGATCTTTATTAATAGACGAAATCTGCATGAGGTTTTCTTCACGGCTGGCAAATGGCGTGGCCTGCAGATAACGCATCGCTGATTTCATGTCCCGCCAGCCTACGTAGCTCATCAATGACTTGAGGTCCCAGCCATTGTGCTGCGCCCAGGTTGCAAAACCGCGACGCAGCGAATGACTGGTGTACAGCCGGGCGTCGACCCCCGCGCGCTCCAGTGCACCGCGAAGCAACGGGATGACGCTGTTGGCGTGCAACGGCTCATCGCCAAGGTTGCCCCAGCGGTCGATACGCCGAAATACCGGCCCTCGAACCAGCGCTGCGCACTTTATCCATTCGACGTAGGCCTGTACCGGACACAGCCGCAGCAAAGCAGGGGTTTGATAGCGCTTGCCCAGATTGTCGCGGTCGCCTTTGCTGCGTGCGAGATAAAGCGTAATACCGGCGCCCGCCTCGGCCTGAACGTGCTCGACCTGCACGCGACACAACTCATCACTGCGAAAACCTCGCCAGAATCCCAACAGGATCAAGGCGCTGTCCCGCCGACTGCGCAACAGGCGTGGTTGATCGCCGTCCGCAGCGGCTTGGATAGCTTCGTCCTCAAGCCATAGCGCGACTCGTTCAAGGTGTTGCAATTGCAAAGGTTCGGCCTGTTTTTCCTGGGCCGGATGCAAGGCTCGAATCCCCTTGAGGACTTTACGCACCAGCGGCGCCTTGGTCGGGTCGGCGAAACCTTGGCTGTCATGCCATTGGGCAAGCGCTGAAAGTCGCAGTTTCAGGGTATTAATCGACAACGAACCGGCGTAATCGGCCAGATAGCGGGCCACCGCATCACTGGTGGCAGGCAGGAAACCTCCCCAACTCACTTCGTAGTGCTCGATACAGGCGCGATAGCTACGGCGGGTATTGTCTCGCGTCGCAGCTTCTATATACCGATCAACCTCACTCATGCCTGCTCCTCGTAATGGCGTACCGGTTGTGGACGTGAGCAGTCTGAAAAACGTCCTGACACGGGATAATACGCCATTATCCCGTGTTGTTTTTACGTTGATTTTCAAATATGAATTTAATGTATTAGTATGTAATTACATAGTACGTACCACAGTATGAAATCGTAGGAGGCATCATGGCCCGTGGCGGCGTGAATAAGGCAGTGGTGCAGGCAGCCCGAATGGCGCTGCTGGCCCGAGGTGAACATCCCAGCATTGACGCGGTTCGGGTGGAAATGGGTAATACCGGATCTAAAACCACCATCCACCGCTACCTCAAGGAGCTGGATGAAACCGATAGTCGACGTGGAGCACCGCAGGAAGCGATTGGAGAAGAGCTGACAGATCTCGTTACCCGCCTCGCCCAACGGTTGCAGGAACAGGCACAAGAACGCATCGACCAGGCGCAGGCCGCCCTCGACGCACGAGAAAGTGCGTTGCAGAACCAATTGCTGATCAAGGAAAAAGAACTCAGCGATCTGAACCGGCGCTTTAACGATCAGGCCCGACAGCTTGACCAGCAAAACGCCGCGCTGCTGGCCACTGGCGAGCAGCTGCACACACAACAGACCGAGAACGCCAGGCTAGTACAAGCCACCCAGGACCTGACGACACGCCTTGAAGACAAGGATGGGCAAATCCACTCCCTGGAGGAGAAGCACAAGCACGCTCGCGACACCCTTGAGCACTATCGCAATTCCGTGAAGGATCAGCGCGACCAGGAGCAGAGACGCCATGAAGGCCAGGTACAGCAAGTACAGGTGGAATTGCGCCAGGCCCAGCAAAGCGCTCAAGTTCGCCAGGAGGAAATCACGCAGCTCAATCGCGCCAACGAACGCCTGCTCGCCGAGAGCCGAAGCGTATCCCGGGAACTGAACAGCCATAAGGATCAGTTGAACAGGTTCATCCTTGAGCGCGATGCCACCGTCGAGCGTTTGCAGCAGTCAGAGACTCAGCGGGCATTGCTGGATGAGCGCCTGCGCACTCGTCATGAGCAAGTCAGCGACCTCGAACAGCGCCTGACCGATCAACAGCAGCGTAATCGGGTGCTGGAATTGATCCTGATGAAAACCGAACTGGCACTGGAACACCTGCGCCAAGAACCCGACGTCAGCCCCGAGCAAGCCCCGAAGCCCGATCAGACGTGACGATGGGAACGTCCTTTTTCGATCATTGTACGAACACTCAGCGCAAGCTCATCGACGCTAAAAGGCTTGGCCAGCATGTCCATGCCAGAGTCGAGAAAATCGCTACGAACCTGCGCGTCCGGCGCATAGCCGGTGATGAACAATACTTGCAGCCCCGAACGATGCTGACGCGCAACCTCGGCCAACTGCCTGCCATTCATGCCAGGCAGGCCAACGTCCGTCACCAGTAGATCAATGCGCTCACCCCGCTGCAGCACGCGCAAGGCTGACTTGGCATCCTCGGCTTCAAGGGTTGAGTAACCCAACTCGCGCAAGACATCGATCACCAACATTCTGACCGCCTCTTCATCTTCAACCACCAACACGCGCTCCCCCTCGATGGCGCGAGGCGGGTTGCCGATATCGGTCTCGATCACATCGCCCGACGGCACCTGGATCAGGCATGGCAGAAAAAGATCAACACGCGTTCCCCTGCCTTCGACGCTGTCGATCTGAACATGACCACCGGCCTGTTTGATGAAGCCATAGACCATGGACAGTCCGAGCCCAGTGCCCTGCCCGATAGGCTTGGTGGTAAAAAACGGATCAAAGGCGCGACTGATAACGTCTGCGGACATCCCGCAGCCGGTATCTTCGATGCTCAGCTGCACGTACTCGCAGGGCGCGATTACGCCCTGCTGAATAAACACGGGGGTATTTCGACTGCGCACAGTCAGTCGTCCACCCTCAGGCATTGCATCCCGGGCGTTGATCACAAGATTCAACAGCGCGTTTTCCAGCTGGTGCTCGTCGGTATGCGTCTGCCGTAGTTCAGCGTCCAGTTCGATGCACAATTCGATGCTTTCGCCGGTCGTGCGGCGCAGCAGTTCTTCCATGGAAGAAACCATGGCGTTGATATCAACATTGCGGTTGTTCAGCGATTGGCGGCGCGCAAAGGCCAATAGCCGATGCGTCAACGCGGCGGCTCGATTGGCCGAGGCCATCGCAACATTGATGTAGCGGTCAATTTCGGCGACGCGCCCCGCCGCGACTCTGCGCTGGATCAGATCCAGCGCTCCCAGAACTCCGGTCAACATATTGTTGAAGTCGTGCGCGATCCCGCCCGTCAGTTGTCCAATGGCATCCATTTTCTGCGCATGCCGCAGGGCTTCTTCGGCCTGCTCGCGCTCGGCCATCTCACGCTGCAACAGCTCATTGATTGACGCCAGCTCCCGGGTGCGCTCAGCGACACGGCGTTCGAGACTGTCGTTCAGGTCACGCAATGCTTCTTCCGCATTCACCTGGGCGGTGATGTCCGTGTTGGTTCCCAGCCAGTGCGTGATGTGACCTTCATCGTCGCGCATGGGCAGTGCGCGGGAAAGAAACCAACTGTAGGTTCCGTCCTTGCCGCGCAACGGAAATGTATCTTCCCAGATCGAACCGGTAGCGAAGCAATGCGCGAAACGCGCCGTCACCCGCCCTACGTGATCGGGGTGATGCACCGACCGCCAGCCCAAAGCCTGCATGGCCTCAAGAGACGAGCCGGTATAGTCGTACCAGCGCTCGTTGTACCAATAAACATTGCCGACCGGGTCAGCCGTCCAAGCCAGCTGACTCATGTTGTCAGCCAGTGTGCGGAACTGACGTTCGCTTTCACGCAAAGCATCTATCTTGCGCATAGAGTCTCGGTCTTGCTCAGCACGATGCGGTGGGAGTACGGCCCAAGGAAAATGTCTGCTCAACGACTGGGTCCTTCCAGAAAGTATCAGGTGTCCCCGAGTTTCATCCTGAATCTCGGGTATTGCGCTGGTGTGCGTCTTTACTACAAGGTTTTCGGGGCGACCGGGGTGCGCATCGTCACAAACTCTTCAGCCAGTGTCGGATGCACACCAATGGTGTCGTCGAAGATGCGCTTGGTTGCCCCAGCCTTGAGCGCGATGGCCAGGCTCTGGACGATCTCACCGGCATCCGGCCCGACCATATGGCAACCAAGAACCTTATCGGTCTCGGCGTCGACCACTAATTTCATCAAGGTTCGCTCTTGATTGTCGGTCAGTGTCAGTTTCATGGGGCGGAATCTGCTTTCGAAAATCTGCACGTCATGACCGGCCTTGCGCGCCTCTTCCTCAGTCAAACCAACTGTGCCGATATTGGGCAGGCTGAACACTGCGGTCGGGATAAGGGAGTAATCCACGGGCCGATACTGATCAGGTTGAAACAGGCGTCGCGCAACCGCCATGCCTTCGGCCAGCGCCACTGGCGTCAGCTGCACACGACCGATCACATCACCAATCGCCAGGATTGACGGCTGGCTGCTTTGATAATGCTCGTCGACGACCACGAAGCCGTCTTTGTCGAGTTTCACATCCACTGTTTCCAGCCCAAGGTTATCAAGCATTGGCCGACGGCCCGTGGCATAGAACACACAATCGCTGTTCATTGTGCTGCCATCTTCCAGATGCGACTGCAGACTGCCGTCGGCCAGTTTCTCGATGCGCTCGATAGTGGCATTGAAGCGAACGTCCATTCCGCGCTTGGTCAGTTCTTCATGCAAGTGGGTTCGCACACTGCTATCGAAACCACGCAAGAACATCTCACCACGGTACATCAAGGTCGTTTCAGCACCGAGGCCATGAAAAATGGATGCGAATTCCACGGCGATGTAACCACCGCCGACAACAACGATGCGCTTGGGCAAATCCTTGAGGAAAAACGCTTCGTTGGAGGTGATCGCATGCTCGCGCCCCGGGAATTGCGGTATGAGCGGCCAGCCACCGGTAGCAATGAGAATATGCTCGGCGCTGTAGGTCTGACCGTTGACCACCACCAGGTTGGGGCCGGCCAGCTTTGCGTGCCCTTCGAGCAATGTCACACCGCTGTTGACCAGCAGATTGCGATAAATGCCGTTCAGGTGATGGATTTGCTTGTCTTTGTTGGCGATCAGCGTGGACCAGTCGAAGCCGGGCTCGCTCGTTGACCAACCAAAGCTCTTGGCTTGTTCGAAATCTTCCGCGTAATGAGCCCCGTAGACCAAAAACTTCTTGGGTACGCAGCCGACATTGACACAGGTCCCCCCCAAATAACGGCTTTCGGCAACCGCCACGCGAGCGCCGAAACCTGCGGCAAACCGGCCGGCGCGCACACCACCGGAGCCAGCACCAATGACAAAGAGGTCGAAATCGTAAGCCATGTAAATCTCCTGAGCAGGACGACAGCATAACCGCTTAGCGCTCAGTCAGAAACGACAAAGCCACCCTAAGGTGGCTTTGTCCTACAACCAGATCTGAAAGAAGCTCAGTCACCAGGACTAAGCCACAGTCGGATATTTAGCTGCCTTTCTTGTAGAAATGCTCGAAGCAGAAGTTGGTTGCCTCGATGTAGCCTTCAGCGCCACCACAGTCAAAGCGTGTGCCTTTGAACTTGTAGGCAAGCACGTTGCCTTCGGCAGCCTGCTTCATCAGGGCGTCAGTGATCTGAATCTCACCGCCTTTGCCCGGCTCGGTGGCTTCGATTTTTTCGAAGATATCCGGCGTCAGGATATAACGGCCGATGATCGCCAGATTTGACGGCGCATCTTCAGGCTTGGGCTTTTCAACCATGTCCGTAACACGAAACAGGCCTGGCTTGATTTCTTCCCCGGCGATGACGCCATACTTCTGGGTTTCGCTCGGATCAACTTCCTGAATCGCCACGATCGAGCAGCCGTAATGCTTGTGCAGCTTGACCATCTGGGCCAGCACACCTTCGCCATCCAGGTTTACACACAAGTCATCGGCCAAAACGACAGCAAAGGATTCATTACCGATCAGCGGACGACCGCTGAGAATTGCATGACCCAAGCCTTTCATTTCTGTCTGGCGAGTGTAAGAAAAGCTGCACTCGTCGATCAGACGACGAATACCGACCAAGTATTTTTCCTTGTCGGTACCTTTGATTTGATTTTCCAGCTCGTAGCTGATGTCAAAGTGGTCTTCAAGAGCACGCTTGCCACGACCGGTGACGATGGAAATTTCATTCAGACCTGCATCAAGTGCTTCTTCCACGCCGTATTGGATCAGTGGCTTGTTGACCACCGGCAGCATTTCCTTGGGCATGGCTTTGGTCGCTGGCAAAAAGCGAGTGCCGTAACCGGCTGCTGGGAATAAGCATTTTTTGATCATAAGAGTCCTTGATAAAGGCTGAGGTGTTTGCGGCGCAGTCTAATCAGGCAGTGGGCACCTTACAATGCCCTGCTACTGGCCGTCCGATGCCATGGTAGAGGTATCCTTGAGCAGATAGTTCCGCGCAATCTTGGATATTGCGACCTTTGAACAGAATTGGCATGCGGGTCAGCGCACCTATCCGCACCCAATCCGGCTGGCGAAACTGCTTCCATTGCGTGGCCAGAACAACCACACCTGCGCCGTCTACACAGCGGTGTAACAACTCGTTAAAGCGTAGCTGACCACTACAGACCGCGTCGGAATATCACACCGCTGCTTGCGCTGAGCCCCGAACCGGTTACAAGCCAGTGATGCGGGGGCGACAGCTTGATGACAGGCGTTTTATTATGGTCGGCTTGAACACACATGAGCGAGGCAGTTTCGATGTCGGATGTGAAAAGCGTGAACGGTTACCTGATCAAAAAGCTTGAAGATGGGCTGTGGTGGGTCGCAGGTGCTGATGGTGAAGCCATCGCCGGCCCTTTTGCCACCGAAAGCGCAGCCATCGAAGTCGCCGCGGTCCTCCAGGATCAGCCCAAGGCTGCCCGCCGCCGTTCCAGTCCCAAACCGTGATCCCCCTGTCATCGGAGTGATGCCGGAACGATGGCACTTTCAGCGGGTCGAAGACCCGTACCGCATTTTTCTTCCTCCGCCTTACCACGAAGCGCTAAAAACATGATCAGACTTTTGTCCGTTATTGCTGTACTGGGCCTTGCTGGCTGTGCGACTGCATCTAACACATACATGAAAAACGGCAAGCAAGGCCTGAGCATTGATTGCTCGGGCGAAGCAATGTCATGGGCCAGTTGCTACGAAAAGGCCGACGCTTCCTGCGCAGGCACAGGTTACGAAATTGTCGGGACAGACGGTACGCCACAGCCCAAAGAAGCAGACAAGACACTGGGCGTGGATGTCGGTAATTTCAAAAGCCGCAGCGTGTTGGTGGTCTGTAAATAAAACTGCATCTTGTGAGCGACCCAGCCAAGGCTGCAACCGGGCAGCCTGAACGAGTCAGCCGGAGATACACGCTGTGGCGGCACGCTGCACATCCTTGGGACGCAGCGGCAAGTTTGACAACCGTTCATATACCTTGATGGAACTGCCGCCGGAGCGGGTTTCAATATCCAGTATGGCGGCCGGATCCTTGTTGAACTTTTGAGCCACGATTACCCGCAAGCCGTCATGATGCGGCTCGATGGTCGGCGGCTTACGGCTGCCAGCGATTTTGTTCACGAAGCACTCGGCGTATTCCTGCGGATTTTTGCCAGACATCACGTTCATGGTGGCTGGTGTGTGCTCAATGTCCGAGACAGTGGCACAGCCGGTCATTGCGAGCGCTAAAATGACGACACCCAATTTCATACAATCCTCCCAAATAAAAGTGCTACGACAAGCGAGGGCGCGATTAAATCCCGGTTAGGGCATTTTTAGCCAGAAACACCGCAATAAAGTTTCAATCGCCAGGTCATGCCATGGCGCGCCATGCTATCGTTTCGGTTTTTCGAAAAAAGCCTTACCGTCGGAGACATTCATGAAATTCGTACACCAGCGCGAGCACCTCAACGAAGACGACCTGGTCGTCATTGAATGCTCCCAGCTCTGCAATATCCGCCTGATGAACGATTCAAATTTCCGCAGTTTCAAGAACGGTGGCCGCCACACTTATCACGGTGGTGCTTTCGACAAATTCCCGGCAAAGATTGCTGCGCCCAGCACAGGCTTCTGGAATATCACCATTGATACCGCCGGACGCAAGATGGACACCAATGGCGGGCGCAAGACCAGCTTTACGCATTCGATCAAGATCGTCCGCCGTTCGACCTCGCGACTGAGCTGATCACAGCACAATCCAGATCAAGGAGCCCCTTTCGTGAATACCTCCGCACCCCCGACTACCAGGTTTGCCGTCAGCTACAAACTCAACGGCGAACGTCGCTTCGAGTTTGCCCAACTCAGCAGTGCTTCGGTGGACGAAGCCCGTGCAGCGCTGGAAAAAATGCATGATCAGAGCGGCGACGTGATCTCTGACGTTAAAGTCAGCAAGGCTTTGTAAGCCCCGCCCGCCTGCAATCATGAAGCTCGAAGGCACCACGCCAGTTACATTTGATCTGTTCGGCACCCAACCGCCGCAAGCAAAAGACGCCGTCGAGCAGATCGGTCCATGCGCCTGGGTATTGCGCGGCTTTGCCATGCCATGGATCGAGCGCATGCTTCCCGCCCTGGAGCACGTCCTTGCCCAGGCGCCGTTTCGACACATGATCACGCCAGGCGGCTTCACCATGTCCGCCGCACTCAGTAGCTGCGGCAGTTTTGGCTGGACTACGGATCGCCACGGGTATAAGTACAGCCCAATCGACCCGCAGACAGGTCAGCCCTGGCCCGCAATCCCGGAAGTGCTCATGAGCCTGGCCCAGGCAAGTGCCGCCGCCGCGGGCTTCACCGGTTTCGTTCCCGATGCCTGCCTGATCAACCGCTATGTTCCGGGCGCCAAGATGTCGTTGCATCAGGACAAGGACGAGCAAGACCTGCAGTGGCCGGTCGTCTCGGTGTCGCTGGGCATTGCAGCAGTGTTCCAGTTCGGTGGTTTCGAGCGCAAGGACAAGGCGCGGCGCATCAACCTGATGCATGGCGATGTGGTGGTCTGGGGCGGCGTCGATCGCCTGCGCTTTCACGGCGTGCTGCCGATCAAGGCGGCCGAACACCCGCTGCTGGGCGAACAGCGGATCAATCTGACGTTCAGAAAAGCAATGTAGCTGGACCCCTGACTATTGAGCGGTTTCAACCTCGCACATCGCCCGGAATTTGACGGGGCACACCGCGCGATGCAGGTTAAGCGCAGTATTGATAATGCCGATGTGACTGAATGCCTGGGGGAAATTGCCCAGCATCCGCTTGCTGCGAGGGTCGTATTGCTCAGCCAGCAGGCCTACGTCGTTGCACAGGCCGCACAACCGATCAAACAACTCTCTGGCCTCCTGACGCCGCCCCAGCAGAACATAGACGTCTGCCAGCCAGAACGAGCAGACCAAAAACGTCCCCTCACTGCCGGAAACACCGTCGGCCGTGTGATCACTGTCGTAGCGCAACAGCAAACCATCCTGCATCAACGTGCGCTCAATCTGGGCAACAGTGCCGATGACCCGTGGATCATCAGCGGGCAGGAAGCCGGTCAAGGCTATCTGTAGCAGGCTCGCGTCCAGCGCCTTGGCGCCATAGGTCTGCACAAAGCTGCCCAGCTCGGGATCGAAACCATTGAGGCACACATCGGCATGGATCTGATCAGCCACCTCGCGATAATGCCGGGCCAATGTGCGGTCTTCATCGTTGACCGCGGTTTGGGCGATCAGCGAAGCGCTGCGGTCGAAGGCAACCCAGGTCATGACCTTGGAATGAGTAAAATGCCTGGGCTCGGCACGAATCTCCCATATGCCTTTGTCAGGCAAATGCCAGACCTTCTCCAGAAACGGCATGATGACTTTGGAGATCGCCGTACTGCGCGGTAGCCGCGGCAGACCGCCCTTCAATGCCTGAGTCATCGCGTCGGCGACCTCGCCATATACATCCAGTTGCATCTGCGTCGCCGCTGCATTGCCGATGCGCACCGGCCTGGATTCCGCATACCCACTCAACCAGGGCAGCTCGTATTCCGGCAGGCGTCTTTCGCCACCCAGGCCGTACATAATTTGAATCTGCTCCGGGTTGCCGGCCACCGAACGCAGCAGCCATTCACGCCACGCGGACGCCTCCTCGAAATACCCCAGGTTCATGAACGCCAGCAACGTCATGGTTGCATCGCGTAACCAGCAAAAGCGGTAGTCCCAATTGCGCTCACCACCCAATTGCTCAGGCAACGATGTGGTTACGGCAGCGACAATTCCACCCGTAGGCGCGTAAGTCATGGCCTTGAGGGTAATCAGGGAACGCTTGACTTGGCCGGTCCACTGCCCGACATCCGGGCAACGCTCAGAAAATTCGCGCCAGAAAGCCTCGGTGCGCTGCAATGCCTCTTCGGTAGCGATAGGCGCTTGCAGCGTTTCGGTGGACGCCTGATGACTCAACACAAACGTCTCGCACTGACCGGCCGCGACGCTGAAATCGCAGCCGGTATGGTGGTCCAGGGCGTGCAGGACTTCCGTGGCTCGCAGCACCAGCATTTCCGGTCCCGCCACGGCCGTCAGTGTCTGACCGTCCTTGTTTTCCACCCACGGCACGGTGCTGCCGTAGTCGAAACGAATTGCCAGGTCCATGGCAAAGGCGACGTCTCCCTCAAGTCCTACCACCCTGCGCACTACATGACTGCCAGCATCCACAGGCATGAAGTCAATGAGCATGGCCCTACCGGTTGCCGTCTCGAAAACGGTTTCCAGCACCATTGTGCCTTCGCGATAACGGCGCTCGGTGACGATGACAGGATCACGGGGGGATAGCTTCCAGCGGCCGTTATCGCTCGTGCCCAACAGGGCGGCAAAACATGCCGGTGCATCGAATCGAGGAAAACACAACCAATCCAGCGAGCCATCCCTGGCAACCAGCGCAGCGGTCTTGCAATTACCGAGCAACGCGTAGTCTTCAATCAATGCAGCCATGGAAGCGCCCGCCATGTGTGGGTGGTGTTCGTTATTCCTGTGGTGAAGCTCCAGGACAACGCGTCAGGATGTAACGATCAATGGCTGTTGCAACCCCATCTTCCAGATTGCTGCCGGTGACGTAATCGGCCTCGGCGCGCACGCTCTCTTCGCCCTGCCCCATGGCGATCGACATCCCCGCCTGATGGAACATCGCCACATCATTGCCACCATCACCAATGGCCGCCGTGTGTGCCGCAGCGATGCCAAACCGTTCTGCCAGGGTCAGCAAGGCCTTGCCCTTGTTGGCGTCCAGGGCTGTGACGTCGAGATAATACAACTGGGAACGCGCAGCCAGCGCACGCCCGGCGATGAGCGGGTTGAGCTGGGACTCAAGTCGCTTGAGCAGCTCGAAATCCTTGCTGGCGGCGACGATCTTATCGACCCGATCCAGATACGGCTCGAAGCTCTCGACACATACCGGCTCGTAGCCCAGGGTATTGCGTTCGTGTTCGACATAATCGCCATCAGGGTCGATCAGAAACCATTGGTCGTCGGCAAAAACCCACAGGGCGACCGGGTATTGGGCAAACAGATCAACACTGGTCCGCGCGGCCTCCTCGGCGATCCGGTGCGCCTCCAGCAGGCTGCCATCCGGGTTCAGGATGTTGCCACCGTTGAATGCGACATAAGGCAGATCGATATTCAGCGCTTCTACCTGTAGGCGCATGGCCCGCGGCGGTCGGCTGCTTGCTATTGAGAACAAAATCCCGGCAGCCCTTAACCGTGCAACCGCGTCGATGTTGGCCTGACTCAGGCTATGGTCGGGGCGCAGTAAGGTGCCATCGATATCGGAAAGCAGAAATCGGATCGGGGTTTGTGGTTGTTCAGACATCGATATCCCGCCATTCACGACCATCACGGGCCAGTAGCTCATTGGCGGCAGCCGGTCCGTCATCGCCTGCGGCATAGAATTCGACTTGAGGGTTTTTCTGCCAGGCATCCAGAAACGGTTGCACCGCACGCCAGCCGTTTTCAATGTTGTCGGCGCGCTGGAACAGCGTCTGGTCGCCGGTCAGGCAATCATAAATGAGCGTTTCATAACCGGTAGAAGGCTGCATCTCGAAGAAATCCTTATAGGCAAAGCCCAGTTCGATGTCTTCCATGTCCAGCGTTGGCCCTGGACGCTTGGCGAACAGGTCGAACCACATGCCTTCGTTAGGCTGGATCTGGATCCTCAAATAATTAGGCTTGAGACGATCCACTTCGGTATCCCGGAATTGTGCATACGGCGCCGGCTTGAACGAAATCGCGATCTCGGTACTGCGCACGCTCATGCGCTTGCCGGTCCGCAGGTAAAACGGCACACCGACCCAGCGCCAGTTATCCACCATCACTTTGATAGCAACATAGGTTTCCGTCGTGCTGTCAGGTTCAACCTTGCTCTCCTGACGATAACCGGGGATTGCCTGGCCATCCTTGCTGCTTTGGGCGTACTGGCCACGCACGGAGTTCGCCAAGGCTTCCTGCTCGGACCAGGGCCGAATCGCGCCCACCACCTTCGCTTTTTCGCCACGGACCGCATCGGCACCGAAGGCGGCGGGCGGTTCCATCGCCACCATCGCCAGCAGTTGGAACAGATGATTGGGCACCATGTCTCGCAACGCACCAGTGTGCTCGTAGAAACTTCCCCGGGTCTCCACGCCGACCGTCTCCGCCGCCGTGATCTGGACGTGATCAATGTAATGGTTGTTCCAGAATGACTCGAACAGCCCATTGGAAAACCGGCTGACGAGGATATTCTGCACGGTCTCCTTGCCCAGATAGTGGTCAATCCGGTAGATCTGCTTTTCGCTCATGACCTTTAGCAAACAGGCATTGAGCGCGACGGCACTGGGCAGATCCGAGCCGAACGGTTTTTCGATGACAACGCGACGAAAGCTCTCGTCGCTCTCCACCAACAGGCCCGAAGAACCCAGGCGTTGAGCCACTTCACTGAAGAAACGCGGCGCAGTCGCCAGATAGAAAACAGCATTGCCGGTGCCGGTGCTCTGGATCTTGCTGGCAATGTCGGCATAGGTGGAATCGTCGAGGAAGTCGCCCTGCACATAGCTGATCCGGCTGGCCAGACTGCTCCAAAGTTCCGGGTCCAGAGGCTCCTTGCCGCCCTCCGCCACTTTGCTGGCGGCTTCCTGACGGATGAAGTCCTCCAGCTTCTGGGCGAAATCGGCGTCGCTGATGGCGTTATGGTCGACACCGACGATGTGCAAATGCTCGCCAACCAGTCCGTCACGGGTCAGGTTGTACAGCGCAGGCATCAGCAAACGCTTGACCAGATCGCCATGAGCGCCGAACAGAAAAAGCGTCGTAGGGGGTGCGACCACGGGCGTTTGCCGGGATGAGGTGCGCGACAGCCCCATTATTTCGGCCCTTCCTTGTGGCCACCGAAGCCAAAGCGCATTGCCGAGAGCAGCTTGTCCGCGTATGAGCTTTTCTGCCTTGAACGGAAGCGCGCGAACAGCGCACTGGAAAGCACTGGCACCGGTACGGCCTGCTCCATGGCCGCTTCGATGGTCCAGCGACCTTCGCCGCTATCGGCCACCGCGCCGGAATAGGCATCGAGCTTCGGGTCGGTCGCCAGGGCATCAGCGGTCAGGTCCAGCAGCCAGGAAGAAACCACGCTACCGCGACGCCATACCTCGGCGATGTCGGCCATGTTCAAGTCAAAACGCTGTTCAACGGGAAGGTTCTCCGAATTCTTCTGCTTGAGGATATCGAAGCCCTCGGCGAACGCTTGCATCATTCCGTATTCGATGCCGTTGTGAATCATCTTCACGAAATGCCCTGAACCGGCAGGGCCTGCATGAATATAGCCGCGCTCTGCCCTGTCGTCCGAAGAATCGCGACCTTTGGTGCGCTCGACCGATCCAAAGCCAGGCGCCAGGGTTTCAAACAACGGATCCAGACGACGCACGATGTCGTTTTCGCCGCCGATCATCATGCAGTAGCCGCGCTCCAGACCCCACACGCCGCCTGACGTACCTACGTCAACATAATGCAGACCCTTTGCGGTGAGGGCCTTGGCCCGACGCACGTCATCTTTGTAGAAAGTGTTACCGCCATCAATGATTACGTCGTCGGCATCAAGGAGCTGGCTAAGCGCATCGATGGTTTCTTCCGTTGGATCGCCGGCCGGGAGCATGACCCAGATGGCGCGAGGCTTTTCCATGGCCGCGACCATGGCCGCAAGATCGGGTACTGCCGTCGAGCCTTCTTTGGCCAACACGTCACGCGAAGCTTCGTCGCGGTCAAATACCACCGTTGTGTGGCCGTTGAGCATCAGACGTCTTGCGATATTGCCGCCCATGCGGCCCAGCCCAACAATTCCAAGTTGCATGTGGCCTTGCTCCTAAATTCGTAAAAATGGTGCCTCAAATCCGGCTCGCGCTTGGGCGAGCCTTGCATGAGGGTTTAGTCCTGAAAGTTCGGACATCGGTTCCGTCGACAGCCAATACCGGCTTGAAGGCTGTCGGATAACGCATTCTGTCGCGGATGGGACACGTTCGCGACCATTGAAAATAAAAAAGTTCCATTCTCAGACAAAAGAAATCAGAATCGCTGCCGATAGAGAGGTATGCAGAGGCGATTCGACATTCGATAGTCAGTGCAACGGACCTTTCAGGTTGAATCCCGCCCTTCGCGAGGTGAGCAATGAGCACCCTATTACCAGCACTTGCACCACAAACCCTTTATGTCACTGTCCGTCGCGACGAATTGCGCAAGCTTAAAGAAGAGCGTGATCAATTGCAGAAAAAGGTCGCCCAACTGAGCCTGATGCTGCAACAACCCCAAGCCGCCGAGGCTATTTGCGCACTGCAAGCCTGAACCTTTCCGGCGCCTTGCAACGCAGTTCCTTAATGATCATCGTGGCAAGCCCGACTCGCCGGCTTGCCCGCCTGCAACCCTCCTCCCCGCGCCCTCAACCCTTCAACAACGCGCTGACGCTGCCTGTAGCGCAATGCGACACATTCTGTAACGTACCGCCCTCTCTTGCTACCCGCATCGTCACCGCCGCCGACATTTTTTTCACACCCGCGTCGTAATACTCGCCGCCCGTGTGACACCCCTGGGCATGCGCTTAGCAGTACCAGGGAATGCCGAACAGCCGAGGTGCCATCGCCTCGGTCGCTCAATTGAATGAAATGCTGGAGCGCTTGATGACTATGGTGAAACGGAGCGATACGACTCCGAAAGGTTTTGACTGGGCTGGCCTTGCCTGGCTTTTTGTTTTCTTCTGGTACTTCTCCGGTATTACTCAGCTGCTTATACAGGTGACCAATACCTCAGGTTTTTCGGGCTTTCGCCAAGCGTTCGTGATGAGCGGAATCTGGCTTGCGCCAATGCTGATGTTCCCCGCAAAAACGAGACTTATGGCGGCAGTCATAGGCGTCGTGCTGTGGGCGTGCTCGATGGCGAGCCTTGGCTACTTTTTTATCTATCAACAAGAGTTTTCCCAGAGCGTCATCTTCATCATGTTCGAATCGAACGTGTCAGAAGCAGGCGAATACATGACTCAGTATTTTGCCTGGTGGATTGTGCTGGCCTTCATCGCCCACACTGCCTTTGCTATTTTCCTGTGGACTCGACTGCGCCCGGTGTACATGCCGCGCGGTCGAGCCTGGGCAGTCGCAGCCGCTTTGCTGGTGGCGATCATCGGCTACCCGTTGGCCAAGCAGATGGCCCGCCACGACGATGTGGCGGCTGGCATCGAAGCGTTCGAAACGCGAATCGAACCCGCAGTGCCATGGCAAATGCTGGTGGCCTACCATCGTTACACTCAGCAACTGGATAGCATGCAAGGCATGCTCCAGAGCAGCAGCAATATTGCACCGCTGCGCAACCTCAAAGACCAACAGGCCAATTTGCCGGCAACCCTGGTTCTGGTCATAGGCGAATCCACCAATCGTCAGCGCATGAGCCTGTATGGCTATCCGCGCCAGACGACGCCCAACCTGGATCAGCTCAAGAATGAGCTGCAGGTTTTCAACAACGTCATTACCCCGCGCCCCTACACTATCGAAGCGCTGCAGCAGGTCTTGACCTTCGCCGACGAAGAAAACCCCGACCTTTACCTCAAGACACCCTCGCTGGTCAGCGTGATGAAACAGGCCGGGTACAAGACGTTCTGGATCACCAATCAGCAGACCATGACCAAGCGCAACACCATGCTCACGACCTTTTCAGAACAGGCCGATGAACAGGTGTACCTGAACAACAATCGCAACCAGAATGCCCGGCAGTACGACGGTGACGTCATAGAACCATTTGGCAAGGCCTTGACCGACCCGGCGCCGCGCAAGCTCATCGTTGTCCACCTGCTGGGCACGCACATGAGCTATCAATACCGCTATCCACCTTCTTTCGAGAAGTTCACCGACCGCAAAGGCGTGCCGGATGGCATCAGTGACAGCCAGCTGGAGCTGTACAACAGCTACGACAATGCGGTGCTTTACAACGATTTCGTGGTATCGAGCCTGATCAAGGAGTACGCCAAGGCCGACCCGAACGGCTTCCTGATGTACCTCTCCGATCACGGTGAAGATGTCTACGATTCGCCGGGGCATAACGTGCTGGGCCGCAATGAAGCCAAACCCACCATGCCGATGTATACCGTTCCGTTCATGGTGTACGCGTCACCCAAGTGGCAGCAGACTCATAACTGGGATTTCACCAGCATCAAGGACAGGCCGTATACCAGCTCGCAACTGATTCACACTTGGGCGCAACTGGCCGGATTGACGTTCGACGAGCTGGACCCGACCAAAAGCCTGGTCAGTTTTGACTTCAAAGAGCGACCACGCATGATTGGTGATCCCTATCACGAAAAAGGCCTCACCGATTTCGCTCAGCTTAAAGGCGAACTACCGACGCCCCCCACTCCGGAAGTCGCCCAGAAGTGATCAGAAAAAAGGCCTGTCAGTGATGACAGGCCTTTTATGCTTCAACCGTCAAGGAAGCCGCATCGCCAGTGGCACCGAGGCTCAAAGCGTTTTTTGCCAAAACATCGCCTTGCCCATGGCCGGATCCAGCTCGTAGCCGGCAAAACCCTGTTTCAGGTAAGCGCCCTGGGCTACGGTGTTGCCCTCCAGGACTTCCAGAGTCAATTTGCAGCAGCCACGCTGGCGCGCAATTTCTTCGACCTTGTTCAGCATTTTCTGACTGATCCCCAAGCCCCGGTGGCCGCCGATCACTACCACGTCATGGATATTCACCAACGGGCGACACTGAAAAGTGGAAAAGCCTTCAAAGCAGTTCACCAGTCCGACCGGCTGACCCGCTACAAAGGCCAGGACACTGAACGCATGGGGACGCTTGGCCAATTCAATTGCCAGTTGCTGCTGCGTATCAATCGACAACGGCTCCCCGCCGCCCATGGCGTCCTGTGCGTATTGATTCAGCAGGAAGCCAATGGCTTCAGCGTGAACCGGATTGGTGTAACTCGCTTGCAGTACCAACACTTCTGGGGCTTCCATTTCCTTCCTCATCTGACTGCTTTGACGGGCTCATCTCTTGATGAATGAGCCATGGGCTGCTGATTCTATCCCGGCGAACGCCAAATGTTTGCCCCCGCGCACTTCTTTATGCTCGCGGCGGTGCAGCCCGCTGCGTTTGCACCAGGACAACGCATCCATGCCGTCCTGCGTGCGTTAAATGCCCATAAATGGGATCAAGGCCGGCGTACAGGGCGTATAGTGGCTTGATTGTCGAACAATCCGACGACTGGTAATCAGTCAGTTTGACGCTCCTGCGGGCGCTCTAAAAAAGAGCATAAGGGGGATAAAGCAGTTCTCAAGCCCGCCGATTCGCCCTATGGAAACCCGTGCCGAGCCGCAGCGCAGACATTTCCGACAGAAAATAGTCGAAACTTCTGTAATACCCACGGGTCAGCTTAGTAGAGCGCCTATGCTATTGGCTCATCGCCAGATTCAGGCGCTGCCGCTCTGTCCAGTTTCAACGCAAACGGTAAATCGGTACTGATCTTGCGTAGTGCTTTTATGCCTGGCCATAGGACATGGCTAATAAAAACTCAAGTGCAGTACAAACACTGTGTAAATGGGAGAAAACGATGATAAGCGCCGCTGTCAAAACCCAGAAGGGAGAGAGTTTTAATCAGCCGGCCAGCGAGCTGACTCATCTGCCGGTTTTCGCTACGACGAGCGTTCCACTGCTGCAACTGCCTACCTCACAGCCAATGATTGCTCCGGTCAACAGACGTAAAGTCTTGTTCGTGACATCGGAATTGGCTGACCTGGTCAAGACCGGAGGTCTGGGCGATGTGTCTGCTGCTCTGCCGCGAGCCATGCGTCACCTGCACGACGTCCGAGTGCTGATACCCGGCTATCCACAGGTCCTCAATAGCGGCAACCCGATTCATGTCATCAGTCAGCTGGGGGGCTACGCCGCCCTGCCGCCGTGCAAGATCGGCCGCATGGACATGAAGGACGGATTGGTCATCTATGTGCTGATCTGCCCGGAACTGTACGAACGCGAAGGCACGCCTTACGCGGACAACAATGGTCGCGACTGGTCGGACAACCATATTCGCTTCGCACGCCTGGGCCTGGCCGCTGCTGACTTCGCAGCAGGCGCCGTCAAGACTCAATGGTGCCCCGAGTTGGTTCATGCCCATGACTGGCCTGCTGGCCTGGCACCGGCCTATATGCGGTGGCGCGGACAGACGACCCCCAGTATTTTCACCATTCATAACCTCGCCTACCAAGGCACCGTGAGCACTGGTTCCAGCCGCGAACTGGGAATTCCCGAAGAAGCGCTCAGCGCCGACGGCATGGAATTCTACGGCAAGTTGTCGTTCATCAAGGCCGGCATGGCCTATGCCAGCCACATCACGACCGTCAGCGCGACCTACGCCAAGGAAATAACCACCCCGGAGTTCGGCTGCGGTCTGGAAGGCTTCCTGCAAAGCAAGGCCAATCGTGGGCAGCTCAGTGGTATTCCTAATGGCATTGATGCCAGCTGGGATGCTGCGACCGACGAACACCTGATCTGTCACTTCGCGCCCAATGAGTGGCAGCGCAAGGAGATCAACGCCGATCACGTGCGCGAATTGTTCGAATTGGAGCCTTCGACCGGGCCTCTGTTTGCAGTGGTTTCGCGGTTGGTCTACCAGAAAGGCCTGGACCTGACCATCGGTGTTGCCGAGCACATTGTCGAGCACGGCGGCCAGATCGCAATCATTGGTCGCGGCGAGCCGGAGGAAGAAGACGCCATGCGCGAACTCGCGCTGCGCTTCCCTGGCCAGATCGGCGTGCGTATCGGCTTTAACGAGACCGATGCCCGCCGCATGTTTGCCGGCAGTGATTTTTTGCTCATGCCTTCGCGCTATGAGCCTTGCGGTCTGAGCCAGATGTACGCACAACGCTTTGGCTCGCTACCGATTGCACGCAACACCGGCGGGCTGGCCGACACCATCGAAGACGGCGTGACGGGCTTTTTGTTCGACCAATCGACGGTGGAGAGTTACACCGAGGCGCTCAACCGAGCCATTAAAGTTTTCGCCAACCCGGCGTTGCTCAATGCCATGCGCTGCAGAGCGATGGCCGCCCCTTTCAACTGGCACCAAGCGGTAGAGCCATACGCAGAGCTTTATCAAGACCTGTTGAAAAAGAATGTGGGTGTTTCTATTCATTACTAACTAGGGGTAGACGGATGCCTCTGCGTACGGACAAGAACTGGCGCCACGGCGCCGTATTACTGGATTTAGAACACACCCGGTTCGCCCTCTGGGCACCGGATGCCAAAGAGGTAAGTGTTGAATTGCAGGATGGCCAGTCACTGACCATGGCTGCGCAAGATGATGGCTGGTTCGTACTCGAGGCCCGCTGCCCGGCGGGCACTCGTTATCTCTACAAGATCGATGGGGGTATGCAAGTCCCCGATCCTGCATCCCGCGCGCAATCCTCTGACGTTCATTCTCCAAGTATCGTGGTCGATCCTTTGTCGTATGAATGGCAGAACGCGGCCTGGCAGGGTCGCCCCTGGCATGAGGCGGTTATCTACGAAATCCATGCCGGTGTACTGGGTGGATATGCTGGCGTGGAAAAACACCTGGAGCGTCTGGCAGGCTTGGGCGTCACAGCAATCGAGCTGATGCCCATCGCGCAGTTTCCTGGAACCCGCAACTGGGGTTACGACGGTGTGCTTCCCTATGCTCCGCAGTCTTCGTATGGCAGCCCCGAAGAACTCAAACACCTGATCGATGCAGCCCATGGTTTCGGGCTGATGGTCATCCTCGACGTGGTCTACAACCACTTCGGGCCGGATGGCAACTATCTGGGCAGTTATGCCAAAGGCTTCTTTCGCAGCGATGTGAAGACGCCATGGGGTGACGCCATTGATTTCCGCCGTCGCCAGGTGCGGGATTTCTTCATCGATAACGCGTTGATGTGGCTGTCGGAATATCGTTTCGACGGTCTGCGCCTGGACGCCGTGCATGCCATCAATGACTCGACGTTTCTGACCGAGTTTGCCGCCACTGTCCATGAACATATCCTTGCGCCGCGTCACGTCTGGCTCAATCTGGAGAATGAGTTCAATCAAGCCAGCCTGCTGGAACAGGGCTTCGACGCCCAGTGGAATGATGACGGGCATAACACCCTGCACGTCTTGCTCACTGGCGAAACCGATGCCTACTACTCCGACTTCGCGCATCAGGCCACCGACAAGCTTGCGCGCCTGCTGAGCCAGGGTTTTGTCTATCAGGGTGAAAGTACCCGTCACGGGCACACTCGCGGCGAGTCGAGCGGGCATTTGCCGCCGAGCGCTTTCGTCCTGTTCCTGCAAAACCACGATCAGATCGGCAATCGTGCATTCGGCGAACGGCTCTCGCAGATCAGCCACGGTCCCGCATTGAAAGCTGCCACCGCACTCCTGCTGCTTTCGCCGATGATCCCGTTGATGTTCATGGGCGATGAGTGGGCCGCGAGCGAGCCGTTTCTGTTCTTCACCGACCACCATGGTGAGTTGGCTGACGCGGTGCGTGAGGGTCGCCGGGGCGAGTTCGCCGATTTCGCTGCGTTTGCCGATGAGGAAAAACGCGAGCACATTCCGGACCCTAATGAACCGGCGACATTCGAGGCCTGCAAACCGGCATTCGACGCGGTGTATCTGGAAACCGACATTGGCGCCGATCATCAGAGCTGGCTGGACCTGTATCGTCGACTGCTGGAAATCCGCCATCGCGAAATCATGCCGCGCCTGCAAGGGGCCCAGGCCCTGGGTTGCGAAGTGCTCAGCGAAGGCGCTGTGACAGCGCGCTGGAGCATGGGCGACGGCAGCCTCCTGCGCATTGACCTTAACCTCTCGGAGCACGCGGTGACTGCCCCTGAATGGAATCCCGGCAGCGTTCTTTTCGAAACACTGCCACATGCCGCAGAACTTTCCCGGCGAGGCACCCTCAATCCTTACACGGCCATTGTCAGCCTGATCGCAACCGATGTTCTGGAGAAACAGGATGAGCAATGAGCAACTAGAGGCACTGGCAACCGAAGCAGGCTTGTCAGTGGACTGGATCGATGCAAACGGCAGACCTCAGCGCGTACGCCCTGAGGTGTTATGCAAGGTGCTGGACGGTCTGGGTTATCCAGCCGACAGTCATGACCAGATCGATGCGAGCCTGCAGCGTCTGCTGGCAGCCAATCACCAGGCCACCCCGCCGCCGCTGCTAACTGTGGATCACGGCAGCAACCTGGATTTGAGCGCATGGTTTGAACCTGGAACACCCTTTGTGCTTTCCCTGGAGGATGGCGCGACCATCGCTGCCAACCTGACCGCCACTGGCCAGCTTCCAGCCTTGTCGCCGGTGGGCTATCAACAGTTGAGCATCGCAGGTCAGCATCTGACCATCGCCGTCGCACCCGAAACCTGCTTCAGCATGGCGATGGCCACCGATACCAGGGTTGCACGCACCTGGGGCCTGACCGTGCAGCTGTATGCCCTGCGCCGTGAAGGTGACGGCGGCTTCGGTGACACCCAGGCACTGGAGACTCTGGCCCGCTCAGCGGGCGAGCGTGGTGCTGACGCGCTGGCGATCAGCCCTGTGCATGCGATGTTCGCCAATGACCCTCATCGTTTCAGCCCTTATTCGCCGTCGAGCCGGCTGTTTCTGAACAGCCTTTACTGTTCGCCAGGCACCGTTCTGGGTGAGCGAGCATTGCGGCTGGCCATTGAGGAAACCGGGCTGGGCGACGAACTCAAGCGGCTCGAACAGCTTGAGTTGATCGACTGGCCTGCTGCAGCGACCGCGAAATGGACAATCCTTCATAAGCTCTACGAGGCATTTAGCGGCTGTGATCATCCGCTGCACGAAGACTTCAACAGCTTCCGCCACAGTGGCGGCGAAGCACTTGAAAATCACTGTCGTTTTGAAGCCTTGCGCGATGAGTGCGATCGTCTGGGCATCAGCCAGAACTGGCACGAATGGCCGCAAGAATTCAAGAATCCGCGCAGCGAGACCATTGCCCGCTTCGCCGCCGAGCATGGCGCGCAGATCAGCTTTCATGCCTTCGCCCAATGGCTAATGGCTCGAGGGCTTGAGCGGGCCCAGATCGCTGCCCGCAGCAGCGGCATGCGTGTCGGCCTGATCGCCGACCTGGCGGTAGGCGCAGACGGCGCAGGCAGCCAGGCCTGGAGCCGTCAGGATGAACTGCTGTCTGAGCTGACGGTGGGTGCACCGCCGGACATTCTCAATCGCTCCGGGCAAAGCTGGGGGATCTCGGCGTTTTCCCCCGACGGCCTCAAGCGCAATGGTTTCCGTGCGTTTATCGAAATGTTGCGAGCCAATTTCGCTCACGCTGGCGGGCTGCGCATCGACCACGTCATGGGCCTGCAACGGCTCTGGGTGGTGCCGTTGGGCTCGGCGGCGAGCGAGGGTGCCTATTTGAATTATCCGCTGGACGATTTGCTGCGCCTGTTGAGCCTGGAGTCCTGGCGCCACAAGGCCGTCGTCCTCGGAGAGGATTTGGGCACGGTGCCTGAAGGGCTGCACGAAAAACTGTCGGCCCGAGCCATTCTGGGTATGCGAGTGCTACTGTTCGAACAACACAACGCGCACTTCAAGCCAGTGCTCGACTGGTCCGACGACGCCCTGGCGATGACCAGCACCCATGATTTGCCGACGTTGGCAGGCTGGCTAGCGCAAAAAGACATCGACTGGAATTTGAAATTGCACTTTGTGGACGAGCACCAGGCACAACAGTGGCGTCAGGACCGCGAACGGGAGTGCGCAGGCTTGCGAACTGCGCTGGCACATAACGCCGACAATTTCCCGCACGATACAGACCGCGCCGATGAGATCATCGATGCTGCCATCCGTTACCTGGGGCATACCCCCGCGCCGTTGGTGTTGTTGCCCATGGAAGACGCCATGGGTTTGTCCGAGCAGTTCAACCTGCCCGGAACCACCGATAGCCACCCGAACTGGCGTCGCAGACTGCCTGGCGACTGCGCTGACTTACTGGACAATCCGCACGTCGCCCGACGCGTGGAATTGCTCTCTCAGTCACGTCTTCAGGCTGCGGAGCGTGACCAATGACTCAGCCACTCGACGCGCTGCGTGCCACGCAGCGATTACAGTTCCATAAAGACTTCACCCTTGATGACGCGGTGCCGTTGGTGCCCTACTTCGCCAGCCTGGGCATCAGTCATCTCTATGCTTCGCCACTGCTCAAAGCCCGTGCGGGGTCGATGCACGGTTATGACGTCGTCGATCCCCGGCTGATCAACCCGGAACTGGGGGGGGAACCGGCACTGCTGCGGCTGGTCGGCGCCTTGCGCGAACATGGAATGGGGCTGATCCTGGATATCGTCTCCAACCACATGGCCGTAGGCGGCGCAGACAATCCATGGTGGCTCGATCTTCTCGAATGGGGGCGCCGCAGCCCCTATGCCGATTTTTTCGATATCCAGTGGAATTCGCCCGACCCGCTGCTGGAAGGACAATTGCTGTTGCCATTTCTGAGCAGCGATTACGGCAGCGTATTGCAGGCTGGCGAAATTCCACTACGGTTCGATGCGGCCAATGGCGCTTTTTACATTGAGCATTATCAACACCACTTTCCCGTCAACCCCGCAACTTATGGGCCATTGCTGGCGAGCCCAGGCCTTGCGTCGGGGGAGCATCCGCAACTGCTGGAACTCAGCAAGCGGTTTGCCGCCCTTGAGCAGTATCCGCAGGCCTATGAACGCGCCCGTCAGGCCCGTGCCGAGCTGGCGGAACTGGCCCGTGATTCGTCAATCGTCGCGGTCATCGAGCGGAATCTGGCGCACTTCGATTCAAGCCAGCCGGAAGGCTTCGAGCGCCTGCACGCACTGCTTGAACGCCAGCACTATCGTCTGGCCAGCTGGCGCACGGCGGGTGACGACATCAACTGGCGGCGATTTTTCGATATCAACGAGTTGGGCGGTTTGCGTGTAGAGCGGCCCAATGTATTTGAGGCCACTCACGGCAAAATCTTCGAACTGGTCGCGCGAGGGCTGGTGGATGGCTTGCGGATTGATCACATCGACGGCCTTGCCGACCCGCGCGGCTACTGCCGCAAACTGCGTCGGCGCGTAAAAAGCCTGCTCACACAACGGCCGGCTGGCACCGAATTGGCGCATTTGCCAATCTTCGTCGAGAAGATCCTCGGGCCCGATGAACAGCTGCATGAAGACTGGGGGGTGGACGGCACCACTGGCTATGAATTCATGAATCAGGTATCGCTGCTGCAACATGACCCCAAGGGTCAGGCGCCATTGGCCGATCTATGGAGTCGATTGAGCGAACGCACCGCCGACTTCAATCAGGAAGTACTCGAAGCCCGGGATCTGGTCCTGCATGGCACGCTTGCCGGCGATTTCGAGAACGTTGCGCAATCGCTGCTGCAAGTGGCCCGCAGCGACCTGATGAGCCGCGATCTTACGCTCGGGGCAATTCGTCGCGCCTTGCTGGCCCTGGTCGTCAACTTCCCGATCTATCGCACCTACATTGGCGTATGCGGCAGATCTGAAGAGGATGACCGTTTCTTCCAGCAAGCCTTGCAAGGTGCCCGAAATACCCTGAGCGAAGCTGACTGGCAGGTGCTTGATTACCTGCAACGCTGGCTGGGCGGCGAATCCTGGCGCGAGTTGCCTCGTGGCCATAAACGCACGTTGTATCGCAATGCCTGTGTGCGGTTCCAGCAACTGACATCGCCGGTTGCGGCCAAGTCGGTGGAAGACACCTCGTTCTATCGCAGCGCCGTATTGCTCTCACGCAATGACGTAGGCTTTCACCCCCAGCATTTCAGCGCGCCAGTCGATGACTTTCATGGGGCATGCCTCAAGCGCATCGAGTCGTTCCCGGACAACCTTCTGGCGACCGCGACCCACGATCACAAGCGCGGCGAAGATACCCGCACGCGATTGGCGGTGTTGAGTGAATGCGCCGGCTGGTACGCCGAGCAGGTTGAACGCTGGCGACAGCTGGCCTCGCCTCTCAGGGGTGAAGGCGTTTCGATCAGCGCTGGCGATGAACTGATGCTGTATCAAGCCATGTTGGGCAGTTGGCCATTGGGTCTGGAGAGCGAGACAGATTACAAGTCCTATGCGGACCGACTGACGCAATGGCAAGAGAAAGCCCTGCGCGAAGCCAAGCTGCAAAGCAGCTGGAGCGCCAATAACGAGCCTTATGAGCGTGCGTGTCGTGAATTTCTGCACGGCATCTTGCTGACACCTGAAGGGCTGGCGCTGCGCCAATCCTTGGGTGCGACCGCAAACCGGATCGCGGCGGCAGGTGCGCTTAACAGCCTGGCGCAGGTTTTGCTTCGCAATACCGTACCCGGTGTACCCGATCTTTATCAGGGCACTGAGTATTGGGATCTGAGCCTGGTAGACCCGGACAACCGTCGCCCCGTTGACTACGCTGCCCGTCAGCAGTCACTGAATGAAGCAGGCGGCATCCCCGAGTTGCTCGGCAGTTGGCAGGACGGGCGAATCAAGCAAGCGGTCATCGCCAGGGTATTGAACCTGCGCACTGAACATCCAGACCTGTTCCGCCGCGGCCAGTACATCCCTCTGCAAGTGGCAGGCGTGCATGCCGAACAGGTGTTGGCCTTCGCTCGGGTACTCGACGGCGTAAGCGCTATTGTTATCGTGCCCCGCCTGTTCAGTGAACTATTGGGCACAGCCCAGGCTCCATTCATCAATGCAAATAACTGGGGGGATACGCGGGTCCTTTTACCGTTCACGGATTCAGATGCAAGTTGGAAGGGACTTTTTTCGGAGGCTGTAGTCACAACTGATAGTGAGATGTTGCTCAGTGCAGCGCTTAAGGACTTTTCTGTGAACCTGTTTATCAAAACTACGTAATACCTGGGAGTGTCGAGATGAGTGCCGACGAAAAACGAATTCGCGAGTTTGCCTATCAGATATGGGAATCGGAAGGCCAACCCGCTGGGCAGGAAGAGCGCCACTGGGAAATGGCTCGCAAACTGGCTGAAGCCGAGGCGCTGGCTCCTGACAAGTCTACGGCTCGCAAAGCGGCGAAACCTAAACTGCCTAAGGTCGACGGGACTACCGACGGCAAGACGGCACCGGCTGCCAAATCCGCCGCCAAACCGGCAGCAAAGCCTGCAAGCAAAGCGGCAGCAGTAACAACCGCCAAGCCAGCCGCAACGTCGACAGCCAAAGTCAAGCCGTCCGCCTCCGCCACGCAGGCAGAACAACCTGCGAAAACCGCTGTTAAAAAGCCGCGCAAGCCTTCGGCTACCTGATCAGCAGGGCACAGCGGTAGTTAAAGACCGTAAGGGGCGCGCCTGATGGGCCGTCCTCTACGGCAAACCCGTCTTTTCATTTTTTATCGAAGCCTCTGCTTTGGTACCGGTGACGGCCGCCTTGAAAATCTTCAATACCAGGAATAGCTATGAGTACGCAGCAGTCAAAAACGACCAAAAAAGAGGCTCCGAAGGCCGAGCCTGTCCAGGAAAAGACCGGTATTCCTGAAATTAACCCGTCGCGGATTCGCGAAGGCCTGCCCTTCCCTCTGGGCGCTAGCTGGGACGGCCTGGGCGTCAATTTCGCGCTGTTCTCCGCCAATGCCACCAAAGTGGAACTTTGCCTGTTCGACTCCACAGGTGAAGTGGAACTTGAACGTATCGAACTGCCGGAATACACCGACGAGATTTATCACGGTTATCTGCCGGACGCGCATCCAGGCCTGATATATGGCTACCGGGTGTACGGCCCGTATGACCCGCAAAACGGCCATCGCTTCAACCACAACAAATTGCTGATTGACCCGTATGCCAAGCAATTGGTGGGCGAGTTGAAATGGTCTGAAGCGTTGTTCGGTTACACCATCGGCCACGCCGACGGCGACCTGAGCTTCGACGAGCGCGACAGCGCGCCGTTCGTGCCCAAGAGCAAGGTCATTGACCCGGCTTACACCTGGGGTCGCGATCAACGGGTCAGTGTGCCGTGGGACAAGACCATCCTGTATGAGACTCACGTGCGCGGTTTCACCATGCGCCACCCGGCAGTCCCGGATGAGCTTAAAGGTACGTTTTCGGGCCTGATGGTTGAGCAAGTCATCGACCACGTTCGCAAGCTGGGCGTCACTTCTGTTGAATTGCTGCCTATTCATGCCTTCGTCAATGACCAGCACCTGCTGCAAAAAGGCATGACCAACTACTGGGGTTACAACAGCATCGCCTTCTTTGCCCCGGACCCGCGTTATCTGGCCCATGGCAAGATCGCCGAGTTCAAGGAAATGGTCGCGCACATGCACCATGCTGGCCTCGAAGTGATCCTCGACGTGGTTTATAACCACACCGCCGAAGGCAATGAGCTGGGCCCTACCCTGTCCATGCGGGGGATCGACAACGCGTCCTACTATCGCCTGATGCCCGATGACAAACGCTTCTACATCAACGATTCGGGCACGGGCAATACACTGGACCTGAGTCACCCATGCGTCCTGCAAATGGTGACCGACTCGTTGCGTTACTGGGCGACGGAAATGCACGTCGACGGCTTCCGTTTTGACCTGGCAACCATTCTTGGCCGATATCACGACGGGTTTGACGAACGCCACAGCTTCCTCGTTGCCTGCCGCCAGGACCCTGTGCTACGTCAGGTGAAACTCATCGCTGAGCCGTGGGATTGCGGTCCGGGCGGTTATCAGGTGGGCGGCTTCCCGCCGGGCTGGATGGAGTGGAACGACAAGTTCCGCGATACCGTGCGCGCCTTCTGGAAAGGCGATGAAGCCCAACTGGCGGACTTCGCCGGTCGCATGACAGCCTCGGGCAACATGTTTAACCAACGTGGTCGTCGTCCTCAGGCATCGGTGAACTTCATCACCGCTCACGACGGCTTCACCTTGCACGACCTGGTGTCGTACAACGACAAACACAACGAAGCCAACGACGAAAACAATCAGGACGGCAGCAACAACAACCTGTCCTGGAACCATGGCGTCGAAGGCCCGACCGACGATCCGGAAATCAACGCGCTGCGCTTGCGCCAAATGCGTAATTTCTTTGCCACGCTGCTGCTGGCCCAGGGTACGCCGATGGTGGTGGCCGGTGACGAATTCGCCCGCACCCAGCACGGCAACAACAACGCGTACTGCCAGGACAGTGAAATTGGCTGGGTCAACTGGGATCTGGACGAAGATGGCAAGGCGTTGCTCAAGTTCGTCAAACGCCTGATCAAGCTGCGCCAGACTTACCCGATCCTGCGTCGTAGCCGTTTTCTGGTGGGCGATTACAACGAAGAAATCGGTGTCAAGGACGTGACCTGGCTGTCTCCGGACGGCAGTGAAATGGGTATCGAGCAATGGGAAGACGCCAATGCCCGCTGCCTGGGTATGCTGATGGATGGCCGCGCCCAGGAAACCGGTATTCGTCGTCCGGGTTCAGACGCCACGCTGCTGCTGGTGGTCAACTCCCACCACGACGGGGTGAACTTCACGCTGCCTGAAGTGCCGGAAGGTGCGCACTGGACCTGCTTGATCGACACCAATCAACCCGATGCCCGCTTGAAAGAGCAATTTGGGTTTGGCGCCGAATACACCGTGACAGCACGCTCCCTGCTGCTGTTCGAACTGCAGCGCGACGAGCAGCCATGAGTCTGGCGCTTAGCGAGTTCCTCGACTGGCGCAAACACGGCTATGCCGATACGACTGCGTTGGGCGAGTGCTTGCAGGCGCTGGTGAATGAAAGGCTGGATCAGCTACCACAGCCTGGCGGTGGGCAGACACTTGAACGCTGGCAGGCACTGGCTTGTATTGCGGGGCACGATCTTGGCCTGTGCAAATTGTTCGAAGGGCACACCGATGCCCTTTCGATCATGCACGCGCTGCAGGCGCCGCTTCCCGTCCAGGGCAGTACGTGGGGCATGTGGGCCGCCGAGCCACCTAAGGACCGCGTCAATGTGCGTCCGGATTCAGGCTCGCTGCTGCTCAACGGTCGCAAGGCTTGGTGTTCGGGCGCAGCGGTATTGAGCCATGCATTGATCACAACCTGGGACCAGCAGGACCGTCAGCAATTGGTGGCGGTCAAGCTGGACCAACCGGGTGTCACTGTCACAACGGACGGTTGGCGGGCAATCGGGATGGGCGCGACGGGCAGCGTGCAGGTGCTGTTCGACAACGCTTGGGGAGAGGCCGTCGGTGATCCCGGCGCCTATCTGGCCCGCCCTGGATTCTGGCAAGGCGGAATCGGTATCGCCGCGTGCTGGTACGGTGCCGCTCGCGCACTTGCCCAGTGCCTGCTGCAACAGACAATCAAGCACGAAGAACCCCATGCCATGGCGCATCTGGGTGCAGTGGATGTCGCACTGCACGCTGCGTCAAGCGTGCTTCACGCGGCCGCTGTCAGCCTCGATTCAAATCCTGATGACGACGCCGAGCTGTTGGCACGGCGCTGTCGCGGGGTCATCGAGCACACCGCCGAACAGGTTATTTTCCATGTGGGTCGTGCGATGGGCGCTGGTCCCTATTGCAAAGACGCGCATTTCGCCCGGTTGATCGCTGATCTGCCGGTATTCCTTCGGCAAAGTCACGCCGAAAGAGATTTGCAGGCACTGGGCCAGCTCACTGCTCGCCCGGGCCTGATTGGGCCGTCAAGGAAGTGGCTGCTATGAAAGAAAATCCTATCGTGGGAAGCGGTACCTCGCTGCAAGCGTGGAACATGTCACAAAAATTGGCACGACTGCCGGTCATCACCGTGGATGTACTGGTGCCGATCAACTCACGAGCGGTCATCATCGCGCCTCACCCGGATGACGAAATCCTTGGTTGCGGCGGCTTGATGCGCCAGTTGTCGCAACTGGATCGACCGTTGAAGCTGATATCCGTCACCGACGGCAGCGCCAGTCATCCCGGTTCGGATGCCTGGCCCACAGAACGCCTGAGCGTTGTTCGCCCCCAGGAAAGCGCCGAGGCCTTGCGTCGTCTGGACATCCCGCTGCACCCACTGCAATGGATTCGCGGCGGGTTCAGCGACAGTGCGGTGGCCGGGCAGGAAGATGAATTGGTCGAATTCCTTGAACGCTACCTGCTTCCCACGGACGTGGTATTTACCACCTGGAGCCTGGATGGGCACGCCGATCACGAAGCGGTCGGCCGGGCCAGCGCACGTGCCGCCGCCACAGTGGGTGCGCACTTTCATGAAGTCCCGATTTGGGCGTGGCATTGGGCCGACCCTGAAGACGACCGGCTGCCCTGGGACCGGGCGCGCAAAATCCTGCTGGACCCCATGACTACCGCCCGCAAGCGGCACGCTGTGCATGCATTTGCCAGCCAGTTGCAAGGCGATCCCATGATCGGCTTGCAGCCGGTTCTACCGCCCTCGGTGCTGGAACGATTGGTGCGCCCCTTTGAGGTCGTGTTCCTGTGAGCAAGCAGGCGCCGAGTGTCGGCGACCACTACTTCGAGGCACTCTTCCAGGACAACGACGATCCCTGGTCGTTTAAAAAGCGCTGGTACGAACGCCGCAAACGCGCCATGACCCTGGCAGCACTGCCCGATGAACACTACGAGCGCATTTTCGAACCGGGCTGCGCCAACGGTGAACTCAGTGCTGCGCTGGCAACCCGATGCACGCAACTCATCTGCTGCGATACCTGCCTGCCGGCCGTGGAGTTGGCACGGGCAAGACTCGCAGGCTTGAGCCATACCCGCGTGATCCATGGTCGGCTGCCGGAGCAGTGGCCGGAAGGAAAATTTGATCTGATCGTGTTCAGCGAATTGGGTTACTACCTCAATGAACAGGACCTGCAACGCTGGATCGATTGCGCGCTGCAATCGCTTACCCCGAATGGGCAACTACTGGCCTGTCACTGGCGACCCCGGATTGACGGATGCCCTCTGGACGCCGAACAGGTGCATGAACTGCTTCAGCAACGGCTGGGCATGCATCGGGTTTTCGGCCATCAAGAGGCCGACTACCTGCTTGATCTGTGGAGCCGAAATCCGGCTTCAGTGGCTCAAAGGGAGAACCTCAGATGATTGGCGTCCTGATACCCGTCCACAACGAAGAGCAGCTTTTGCAGGCCTGCCTGGAGGCGGTGCTGAGGGCTGGCCAACACCCGCAGCTTGGGGGTGAACACGTGGTGATCCTGACGGTGCTCGACAGTTGCACCGATGCCTCTGCCGAGATTGCTCGTCGTTATCCGGTCGCCCTGCTCCCCGTGGCTGCACGCAACGTGGGTCAGGCGCGGGCGGCGGGAGCACGCTATCTGCTGGAACTGGGCGTGCGGTGGATTGCCTGTACCGATGGTGACAGTACGGTGGCGGAGGACTGGCTGGTTGAGCAGTTGGCACTGGATGCCGATGCGGTCTGCGGCACCGTCACCCCTGGACATTGGGACAAAGACATACCGGAGCACGCGCGAATCCGCTATCAGCAGCACTATCAACACCGGGAAGATCATCGCCATATACACGGGGCCAACCTGGGCGTCAGCGCCGCGGCCTACTTGCGAGCCGGTGGCTTCCCGCCCCTGGCCTGTCACGAAGACGTGCAGTTGATACGGCAACTGGAAATGAGCGGCGCACGCATCGCCTGGAGCTGCCGTCCCCGTGTCACCACGAGTACTCGTCTGACTGCACGTGCCCAAGGTGGATTTGCGGATTACCTGCGGACCCTGAGCAGTTCCTCGGGTTGACCTGCGCGCTATCGATCAGCGGCCACGCCTATTGCTGATGAGCGGTTTGCATGCCGCCATGATTCAGTTCAGGCATCCCAAGAGTCGCTTCAAAGAAGCGCACCGCCTCGGCGCTGAGGTTGCGATGGATGTCTTCCCGATCCACCCCTTCGCGATCATTACAGACAATGGGCATGGTCGCCCGCTGCTCATCGGTGCAAGGCGCCATGAACACAAAGTGCCCGGCTCCGGCCAGCAGTTTGTAGTCCGGGGTTTGCGGCAACTTACGCGCCAACGCGTCGGCATTCATGTCGATGGCGAGCAGTTCGTCCCCGTCCCCGCTGTACATCAGAACCGGCACATGCACATCACCCAGGGTCGCACGACCGAACATCAGGCCAAGGGGGGCCATCAGCATCAAGGCGCCAACCCGTGGATCAGCCTGGGGGGCCAAGTCGTCACGGTCCGCGAGGAGTTCGCCCTGAGTCTTGCAGGCATCACGATCCTGGGGGCGGTCCGCGCAATACTTGCGCAAACGCTGCAGGTCAGGCTGTGCGCCAGCCAGTATCAGGGCGGTCTCACCGCCAGCGGAATAGCCAATGATGCCAACCTGATTGGCACTCAGGTAAGGCGACAGCATTGGATCGAGCAGCGCCGCGCTGATAGCCTCGGAAACTTGCAACGGTCGCCCGTAAAGATTACTCAAACTGCCAAGGCGGCTGTGGTCCAGATAATTGTCACCCGGATGAATCACCGCTACGACGACGAAGCCCTGCCGAGCCAGCGACGTCGCCAGATCGTGCAAGGCCAGCGGCGTGCCGGTGTTGCCGTGGGAAAGAACCAGAAGCGGAAAACGACCCATGGCGATATGCGCATCTTCGGCGGCCTCTATCGTGTAGCCCTGGACCTTGCTTATCTGCTCCTCATCGGTAGAGGGGTAGAACGCGATGGCATGCATGGGCTGCGAATCCAGCGGATCAGGGAAATCGATCTGACGAAAACCGACGCTCCAGCCTTCTACCGCCTGGGCCTGCACCGAAAGCAGGCCGTCGAGCAGACAAATCAACAACAGTGCACGCAGACGCACCATGACAAGACCCTACCTGTGTGATTCCTGGAACACCATCCGCCCAATGAACATTGACCGGCGCGAGCCTCATGCTCTGCAACGACTCATGCTGATGGGTACTTATACGAATCAGAGTCATTGTCGCTGAAATAGTGCATAAGGCGGGCCAACAAAGTAGAAATAAACCCTGCACGACAGATAGCAAAAACCCCAGGGCCTGGTCGGGCCCTGGGGTCATGGGTTGCAACGGTCAGTCAAATAGCTTTGTCAGACCCGTCAGGCAACCGCGAACAGTTCTTCTGCGATCAATTTCTGCGCTGCGTTAATGGCGTTGGCGCGCGGCTCATCGCCATATGCCAGACCGTGCGCAAACACGAACTTAAGATCAGTGACACCGATAAAACCAAACAGCACCCGCAGGAAGTCTTCATGACCCACGCTGGTAGGCTGACCGACATGCAGGCCACCTGCGGTGGAAACGATGATCACCTGCTTGGTGCCACACAAACCCTCAGGGCCGGTTTCGGTATAACGAAACGTGCGCCCGGCAACCGTGATGCGGTCGATCCAGGCCTTGAGCTGGCTTGGAATAGTAAAGTTGTACATCGGCGCGCCGATGACCACGACGTCAGCATCCAGGAACTCCTGCAACGTTGCTTCGTTACCGGCCACTTCCGCATTCTGGGCAGCGTCACGGCCTTCCAGAGGTGTGCCGGCCGCAGCGAGAGTGCCAGCGGAAAAATGGCCTAGCTCATCACTGGCCAGGTCGCGGTAAGTCACCTGACTGTCGGACTCGACAGCCTGAAAAGCCTGGACCACCGCGCGGCTGAGCTGACGCGAAGCGGAGTGTTCGCCAAGGATGCTGGAATCGATGTGCAAAAGTTTCATAACGTGCTTCCCAAGTGAGAATCGCCGCTGGGCGATCAAGTGGGATAATCCTACAGGGCAATCCAATGGGTGATTAGTCGGCATAAATGCGATAGCTTGTCCTATCAGTAGGACAATCGGAAGCCATATGCAGGACCTCAACGATCTTTATTACTTCGCTAAAGTGGTCGAAGCCGGTGGCTTTGCTGCCGCCGGACGCCAGTTGGGCATTCCTAAGTCGCGATTGTCGCGGCGTATCGCCGAGCTTGAAACGCGCCTGAACGCCAGCCTTCTGCAACGCACCACTCGCAAGCTTGCCCTGACAGCCGTCGGCGAGCGCTATTTAAGTCATTGTCAGGCAATGTTGCTTGAGGCGCAGATGGCCGATGAAGCGGTTGCATCGCTGTCGGCCGAGCCCCGTGGACGGCTGCGCGTGTCCTGCCCCATTGGCATGATCCACTGGAATCTGTCATCGGTGATTGACGAGTTCCTCATGCGCCACCCCCACGTCCAGCTGGAACTGATGCTGGTCAATCGCCGGGTCGATCTGGTCAACGAAGGTATCGACGTAGCGCTGCGCGTACGCGATATCGGCGACGAAGACCCGAACCTGATCGTCCGTCAGTTATCGCCAGCCCGTGCAGCGCTGGTCGCTTCACCTGCGTTGCTGGAAGGCAAAAGCATTCGCACGCCAGCGGATCTGGCCAGCCTGCCGGTACTTGGGGCCATTGAGGCTGATCGCAAGGTCCACTTTCATCTGCAACACCGGGAAGGTGAGCGCTGCGAAATGGCTCTGGAAGCTCGTCTGGTGGTAGACGACTTCCCCATTCGCAAAAGTGCCGCGTTGCGCGGGCTGGGGTTTACCCTGTTGCCGATGATGAACTGCCACCAGGAGCTGGCGAGCGGTGAGCTGATCCAGTTGCTGCCAGAATGGTCTCTTCCCGGAGGCAATCTCCAGGCGGCGTACACTCAGCGACGCGGCGTGCTGCCGGCCGTGCGTGCATGGATCGATCATGTCAGTGCATCTTTTACCGCTCAGACAGGTTGCGCGTGAGCAACCCAGGAGAACTCATGCAGACAGCAGAAATCGCCCGGTTTTGCCTGCAACTGCCAGGCGCTCGCGAAGATTACAAATGGGGTGGCATGCAAGTGTTCTCCGTGGCCGGAAACAAAATGTTCGCGGTCATGGATTTGGCTGGTAAAGGGCTGTCGTTCAAGGTCGCGCCTGAGCTGTTCCTGGGTTATGTCGATCGGCCAGGGATTCGCCCGGCGCCCTATCTGGCAAGGGCTTACTGGATCAGTGTGGCGACGCCCCACTCACTCAGCGATGCCGAACTCCAGGACCTGCTGACGCGCTCGCACCAGCTTGTGGTCAGTCGCCTGCCCAAACGCCTGCAGGTGGCGCTCAAAATCTAGCTCAATAAAAGTGCCGGGCCAGAAAGTTGCCCCCCAGAAACAAGCGATCGATCCAGACCACCTGATGCAGCAGGACAATCAGCCAAAACACCAGTTGGTAGCTCACCTTGCGCGTCTTGTGCCGCAAAACCTGTTGCGCCACCAGCGCGCCCGGCCAACCGCCCAGCAGCTCCGCAGTGTGGAGAAGCTTCTCCGGCGTGCGCCACCCATCCCGTTGCGCCTGACGCTTGTCGCGCCAGTACAAACCGAACGTCAGCAGACTCATGCCCAGGTAGAACGCTGAGGCGAGCCATGAGCCCTGAAGCAGCATCGACACTGCGCCAGACACCGGCAGCGCACAGACCAGCAGCAGAATGATCAACTTGAGCCGTGGGAACTGCATGGAGCGCCGAGGCCGTATAGCCTCGGCGTTGTTCCTGCGTTCAGACTGATTTGCTTCGCCCATGATGTCAGCCCTTGACCGACGTCCAGTCCACCCAGCCGAATTGCCAGGTAGCGAGGATCAGCAGACCAAACGCGATACGGTACCAAGCGAATACCGCGTAACTGTGACTGGCGATGAACTTGAGCAACCCGCGCACGGCGATCATGGCGAAGATAAAGGACGTGATGAAGCCCACGGCAAATACCGGAAAGTCATCCGGGCGAAACAGATCGCGATACTTGTAGCCTGAGTACACTGCAGCGCCAACCATCGTCGGCATGGCCAGGAAAAACGAAAATTCCGTCGCGGTTTTGCGCGACAACCCGAACAACAACCCGCCAATGATCGTGGAGCCCGAGCGTGATGTGCCAGGAATCATTGCCAGGCATTGGGCGGCACCGACTTTCAACGCATCAACCCACGTCATTTCGTCAACGCTGTAGGCATGAACCACATGCTCGCGCCGCTCAGCCCAGAGCATGACCACGCCCCCTATGACTAACGCAGTGGCAACGGTAATGGGATTGAACAGGTACTTGTGGATCAGATCCGCAAAAATGACCCCCAGCACCACTGCGGGCATGAAGGCGATTAGCAGGTTGAGAGTGAATCGCTGTGCTTCGCGCTGCTTGGGCAGGCCAGTGATGACGTCGAGGATCTTGCGCCGGAACTCCCACACCACGGCCAGAATCGCACCGAGCTGGATGATGATATTGAACGCCATGGCGCGTTCACCACCGAAGTCGATCAAGTCGGCGACAATAATTTGATGTCCCGTACTGGAGATGGGCAGGAACTCTGTCAAACCCTCCACTACCCCAAGAATCAATGCCTGAGCGGCGGTCCAAAGATCCATCATTCCCCCAGTGAAGCAATGCTCGAAGCAGGCCTCTTAGTATGTTCAAATCCAAACGGTTGCGAATATGCCCGGTGCAATGTGAAAACCCCGTAAAAACCGGAGCTTGGCGTTCATTTCGATGCAAGGCGCCGCGATCCTAGCAGACCTTGCACAGGCAACGCTTGCATTGAAGTCTGACGTGTGAGTTTTGACGTTACGGCGCCGGATACGTGGTTAACACTATCCATGGCAGACTGTGAGTCCCTACCTGCATACCTGTGCAACAACGACTGCCTGCCTGTGCGTAATTTGCTTACAATCCACCGCGTTTTTTCCCCCTGCAAGGAGCAGCAATGTCCTCTCTTGAACTGTTTGCCGCAGCGCTGGGCGTAATCGCTGTCTGGCTGACGGTTAAGCAGAATGCATGGTGCTGGCCAATCGGCCTGGTCATGGTGCTTATCTACAGTTGGATTTTTTACGACATAAAGCTGTACTCGAACGTGCTGCTGCAGATTATTTATGCCGCGCTGCAAGTTTATGGCTGGCTGCAATGGACCCGACGGGGTCAGGCAATTGAACCTAGAGCCGTGACTGTTCTGCAGCCCGGATCGGTGCTTATCGGGCTGGCGGCAGGCGTCGCCATCAGCCTCGTGCTGGGCGGCCTCATGGCCAGCTTCACCGATGCTGCACAACCCTGGCTGGACGCTGCACTGACCGGTTTCAGCCTGGTCGCTCAGGTCTGGATGGCGCAAAAACGTGTGCAATGCTGGCCGTTATGGATTGTGATCGACGTGATTTTTGTCGGCTTGTTCGTCTATAAGTCGCTGTACCTGACTGCCGGGCTGTACGGCATGTTCCTGTTGCTGGCCGTCCAGGGCTGGCGCGAATGGCATCGCACCCCCGTGGTTGCTCAATGAAGGTCCTGGTGCTTGCCGGGCCCGAGTCCACGGGTAAAAGCTGGCTCGCAGCGCAAATCCAGGCGCATTTCGGCGGTACCGTGGTCGATGAATACGTGCGCGACTTCATCAATGAACAGCAACGGGACACGGTATACGCCGATATCAGAACAATCGCTCAGGGCCAACTCGATCGAGAAGACGCCGCCCGCGCTACCGCCTGCACGCTGGTCATTCTCGACACGCACCTGTTGAGCAATATGCTTTGGAGTCACGCTTTGTTCGGGGATTGTCCTGAATGGGTCGAGCAGCAATTACTGCAACGCGATTACGACTTGCACCTGTTGCTGTCCCCGGAAGGTGTGGGCTGGGTCAGTGACAGTCAACGCTGTCAGCCGGAGTTGGCGCTACGTCAGGCTTTCTTCTCCGACAGCCAGCGCTGGCTGGACGCGCACCAGCAGGCTTACCAAATCATCAGCGGCGACTGGACCACTCGCAGAGATCAGGCGTTCGCTGCTGTCAGGGGACTGCTCGCCGACATCTGATGCCCGGCGTAGATACCCCAGCCTTTCAACGAATCTGGTGTTTGTGCAGCAGGCGATAAAAGGTTGGACGCGATATGCCTAATACTTTGGCGGCAACACTCAGGTTGTCACTGTGCCGGGTCAGGACATCACACAGCGCCTGGCGCTCGGCGCGTGATTTGTACTCGTCCAGGGTACCCATGCTGGTAACAACGTCTTCCTCCCCCAGCAACCCAAGGTCAGACGCTTCAATTTGTCGCCCTTCGGCAAGCACCAGCCCGCGTCGCACCCGATTGGCCAACTCCCGCACGTTACCTGGCCAATCATGCTTGCCCATGGCGATCAATGCATCCTGACTGAAGTTACGCGCCCGCCGTCCGGTTTCCTGACTATAGAAATGGGCAAAATGGTTGGCCAACAGCGCCAGATCACCATGACGCTCGCGCAATGGAGCAGTGCCCACTTGCAAGACGTTCAAGCGATAGTAAAGATCTTCGCGAAACCGCTTTTTACGAATGGCCGCTTCAAGGTCCACATGGGTGGCTGCCAACACACGGACATCGACGGGAATCGACTCGCTGCCGCCGATGCGCTCTATATGCTTGTCCTGTAAAAAGCGCAGCAAGTTGGCTTGCAAGTCCATCGGCAGGTCACCTATTTCATCGAGAAACAGCGTTCCTCCATCGGCGGCTTCGATACGACCGATCTTGCGCTCGTGGGCGCCTTCAAAAGCACCCTGCTCATAACCAAACAACTCGGCATGAATCAAATGTTCAGGAATAGCGCCGCAATTGATTGCAATAAAAGGCTTGTGCCGACGATGGGACTGCATATGCAGCGTGCGCGCCACCAGCTCCTTGCCAGTGCCGCTTTCACCGCGAATCAGCACCGGCGACTCGGTAGGTGCAAGCTTGCTCAACAATCGGCGCAATTCCCGTATCGGCCGGCTTTCTCCGAGCATCTCGTGCTCCGGCCCGGATACGTAAGCGCTGCCTTGGGAACGTAACCGAGCCATACCGAAAGCACGTCCTAACGTCACCTGCATGCGAGCAACATCAAAGGGCAACGTATGGAAATCGAAGAACCACTCACAAACAAAGTCGCCGATTTTTTCCCGTCGTAGATCATCAGGTGTAAGCACAGCGATCCATTCAGTGTGGCTACGGGTAATAAGCTCCTTGACCAGCTCGGGATGGTCGAAGTGATAAGGCATCAAGCGAATCAGCCCCACATCACAGCTACGACCGATAGCAGACTCCAAAGTGCTGCTATCGACGTCCCAGCCCGCAGCGCGCAGGACAGGTATCAGCTGATGACAGTCATCGCACGGATCAACAATTAAAAGACGTCGCGGTGGTGCCGATTCATGCATAAGAATTCCCTGGCGCCGTGGTTCTAGAATTAAATAAGAAAGTTTTTTATAAACAGTTAGTTGGAGAATACGATCCTTACATTAGCAAAAATTTGACACCCACTTGTACCGATTAACTATAAGCCTCAGATCAAAATGTAATTAGGCGGTTTTACTGTTCTTTTCCCGGCATAGTTTCATTTGACAGACCGCTTCGTTGCATACCATTGGCGACTTTCACCCTGTCTACAGCCAGCTAAATACGGGGCGTGTGTAAAAAAAACGGAAAAAAACCGGTATGGGGTGTGACTTACCTATTACCCATCGGCATCAACACAAGTAACCAGCCGAACGGTAAAGCCCAACCGGCGGCGACCCACTTGCTACGGGCTATTTGAGGAATTAATCATGAACGCCCCATTGCGCTTCAACGATGCACTCTTGATCGCTGGACACGCCTTCGAACCGTTCAAGTGTGTGGCCTGGGCACCGCAAGACGGTAATGGCGAACTGAGCCTGAGCGTTATTGACCGGACCAGCACCCGAATCGCCCACAGCCAGATCCCCCGCAGCGCCTATTCGGACCCTGCGCAGCTGGCAAGCATGCTGGAACAGGCACGCGCGGCTATCAGTAACGAAGGCTATCGTCTCGAACCCTGGACAATGCCGGCCTGATCTCGGATCGGCTGCCCTTTATAGGGCAGCCAGCCCCTCGATATGCCGGTAGTCGATTCCGAGTCGGGCCGCCAATTGCTCGGCGCGGCCTAAGCGGACAGGTCCACACTCCATATCAATCAGCAGGCCCGGACAGCTGAATCTGCCTGCCTCTGACGGGTCCTTCACACGGCCATCGGTCATCACCAGCACCCGGTGATGTTCGGCGGGATAGCGCTTGCGACGCAATTCGAGCCATTGGGCGGCCTGTCTGAGCGCGTCGAGCAATGGCGTTCCGCCACCCGCACCCAGGCTGTCAAGCCAGGGTTGCAACGCCTTTGAAGCCTTCAGGCCTTGCTGTTGCCAGCGGGGAGTGTTGCCGCTGGCCGTCAGCAGTGCCAGCCGTACCCGCCGACGATAAGCGTCATCAAACACTTGAGCCAGAAGCCCTTTGGCAAGACTCAATGCCTGGTGACGACGTGTGGACGCCGAAGCATCGACCACAATCAGCCACATTTCACCGGGTTGACTGCTGCGTGGCTGGCGAACCAGATCGCTGCGCACGTGTGGCCTCCCGCGCAGCAATGTGGGAACCCATGCGACCTTGCCATCACCTGAGCGGTGGAGTGCGCCGGTTCTGCCGCCACTTAGCGAGCCGGGACGTGGATTGGCATCCGCTCCCGACGTTGCTCGGGAGCGGATGCCTAAGGCTTTTTTGGCCAGCTTGGCACTTCCCGTCGCGCCCCTACGGGCATCGCCTGGGGGGCCAGCTCGCCCCAGCTGCCTTGGCCTTGAGCGTTTTCGGTAATGTCTTGCGACGGTGAATGTCCGGTCTCGGGTGGCGTCTGTTGAGGCGCAGGACCTGGCGGTTGCGCAGCAGGCAGGTGGCGCCGACGATGACGCAAGGCAAACTCGGCGACGGCATCGATATCCTGCTCCTCGATGGCACCAGCCCCGCGCCACGCGGCATGAGCACGCGCGGCCCTGAGCCAGACCAGATCGGCACGCATTCCATCTACACCGGCGCGGAAACAGCGTTCGGTAATGACTTCCAGGGTTTTATCATCCAGCGCGATAGCGTCCAGCAACTGGCGAGCCTGTTCGCAACGTTGGCGCAAAGCGTCCTGCCGGGTCTGCCAGTGATCGCAGAAGGCACGGGGATCATTGTCAAAGTCGAGTCGCCGACGAATGATCAGCCCACGCTCTAACGGCGGGGTCTGCCCGCTCAACGCGACATTCAGGCCAAAGCGGTCGAGCAATTGCGGGCGTAACTCACCCTCTTCCGGGTTCATCGTCCCGATCAGGACAAACCGCGCCGCATGGCGGTGGGAAATGCCGTCGCGCTCCACCAGGTTGGTTCCGCTGGCAGCGACGTCCAGCAGCAGATCAACAAGGTGATCCGGCAGCAAGTTCACTTCATCCACATATAAAACGCCACCATGCGCCTTGGCCAGCACACCGGGGGAAAACTGTGCGCGCCCCTCGCTCAAGGCCACATCCAGATCCAGAGTGCCCACCAGACGCTCCTCGGTGGCGCCCAGCGGCAAAGTGACAAATTGCCCGCTGGCCAACACGTCAGCCAACCCCCTGGCTAACGTAGACTTGGCCATGCCGCGCGGCCCTTCGATCAGCACGCCGCCAATTTTCGGATCGATCGCGGCCAGGCACAGGGCAAGCTTGAGTTCATCTGCGCCCACCACCGCCGCCAGCGGGAAATGCGGGATCTCATTCATCGTCGTCTCGTGCCGGGTCATTAGTTCTCTTCTATGTCCAGCAACAGGCTTTCCAGCGCTTCGCGATATTCGCCAGGTTCTTGCCAAAGACCCCGTTGCTGGGCTTCCAGCATGCGCTCGGTCATGTCGCGCAACGCATCAGGATTGTGCTGTTGAATAAACTCTCGGGTTGAAGGCTCCAGCAAATAGGCGTCGGCCAGCAACGCATACTGGTGATCGTCAATCAGCTCGGTGGTGGCATCGAAGGCAAATAAGAAGTCCACCGTCGCCGCCATTTCAAATGCGCCCTTGTAGCCGTGGCGCTTGACGCCGTCGATCCACTTCGGGTTTGCAGCGCGGGAGCGTATTACCCGATCCAGCTCTTGCTTGAGGGTACGGATTTTCGGCAGGTCCGGTTGACTGTGATCGCCATGATAACTGGCGACCTTCGCCCCGCGCAGGGTTTCAGCGGCCGCAAGCATCCCACCTTGAAACTGGTAATAGTCGTTGGAATCCAGTAGATCGTGCTCACGGTTGTCCTGATTTTGCACAACCGCTTGTACCTGGGACAGGCGCTGGGCGAAACGCTCCCGCGCAGGGGTGCCTTCATCGCCGCTGCCATAGGCGTAACCGCCCCAGTTCAAGTACACCTCGGCCAGATCGTCGCGGCTCTGCCAAAGGCGACCATCAATGGCGCCCTGCACGCCCGCACCATAGGCACCCGGCTTCGCACCAAACACCCGCCAGCCGGCCTGTCGCGCTGCTTGCTCTTTATCCAGCCCTGAGCGCTCCAGGGCAAGACGCTCTTCACGAACTCTTGCTGCCAGAGGATTGAGCTCGTCCGGTTCGTCAAGGCTGGCGACGGCCTGCACGGCGGCATCGAACAAACGGATCAGGTTGGAGAATGCATCCCGGAAAAAACCAGAGACCCGTAACGTGACGTCGACTCGCGGCCGATCCAGCAGGCTCAACGGCAGGATCTCGAAATCATCCACCCGATGACTGCCTGTTGCCCACACCGGACGCACGCCCATCAATGCCATGGCTTGGGCGATATCATCGCCGCCGGTGCGCATGGTGGCCGTACCCCACACCGAAAGACCCAGTTGACGTAAATGATCACCATTGTCTTGCAAGTGCCTTTCCAGCAACAGATTTGCTGACTGGAAACCTATACGCCACGCCGTCGTGGTGGGCAGGTTACGGACATCTACCGAGAAAAAGTTGCGCCCGGTGGGTAGCACATCCAAACGTCCACGGCTGGGCGCTCCGCTGGGGCCTGCGGGTACGAATCGTCCACCCAACGCATCCAGCAACCCTTGTATTTCTGACGGCCCACACGCATCAAGCTTGGGCGCCACAACCTCAACCAGATTATTGATAACTACACTTAACTCGCTGTTTTTAAATATTTTTTCTGAATCATTACCAGTTAAAACCTGCTCTATCAACTGGGCCGCATAAAGCTCCAACCTCTCCCGTGTATCGCCGGCCGTGCGCCATGGATCAACGCTGACTTCACATAAATCCTGAGGTTTAGGTCCCGTCCAGGGCTGCGCCAATTCGCAGTCCAGTGGATCAAAGCCCAGCTCGAAGGCCTTGCTCAGGACTCGTAACAGGCTGGAGTTTGCACCGCGGCCGTCGCCGCGTGGGATGCGCAGCAAGGCCAGCAGCGTATCGATGCGCAGACGCCCTTGAGGAGATTCGCCGAAGATATGCAAGCCATCACGAATCTGGGATTCCTTCAAATCACAGAGGTAGGTATCCAGACGTGGCAGCCAGGTTGCGCTATCACCGTCTTCGACCGACTCGATGGCCAGTTCACGATCAATATGGGTGTCGCGCACAAGCTTGAGGATGTCTCGCTGCAATTCCTGGGCGCGACGCGGATCCAGCAATTGCGCGTCATAGAACTCGTCGGCAAGCAGCTCAAGGTCCCGCAGGGGCCCGTAAGTTTCTGCACGGGTCAGCGGCGGCATCAGGTGATCGATGATCACTGCCTGTGTACGCCGCTTGGCCTGTGCACCCTCGCCCGGATCGTTGACGATGAAGGGATAGATATTGGGCATAGCCCCCAATACCACATCCGGCCAGCAATGTTCGGACAGCCCGACGCCTTTGCCCGGCAACCATTCAAGATTGCCATGCTTGCCCACATGAATCACCGCATGGGCGCCGTAGACGTGACGCAGCCAGAAATAGAAGGCCAGGTAGCCATGGGGCGGCACCAGATCCGGGTCGTGATAAACCGCGCTGTGGTCCACCTGATAGCCACGGGCCGGCTGGATCCCGACAAAGGTCAGACCAAAACGCAGCCCGGCGATCATCATCCGCCCGGCACGAAACATTGGGTCGGCATCGGGCAAGCCCCATCGTGCATTGACCGCATCACGATTGGCCGCTGGCATTGCATTGAATGCAGCCAGGTATTCATCCAATGCCATGCTCTGCTGGCACGGACGCAGGTCCAGATTGTCCAGGTCGTTGGTGACGCCACCCAACAACTGATGGATCAATGCGGTGCCGCTCTCAGGCAAGCCGGCCACGGGATAGCCTTGATGCTGCATGGCGTGCAGGATATTCAGCGCCGCCGCCGGGGTATCGAGGCCTACGCCATTGCCAATACGCCCGTCCCGCGTGGGGTAGTTGGCCAGGATCAATGCCACGCGTTTGTCTGCGCTGGGCAATCGGGCCAGCAGAATCCAGCGCCGCGTCAGTTCAGCCACGAAATCCATCCGTTCCGGCTGAGCGCGGTAACACACCACATCCGATTGACTGCGCTCACTGTGCCAGGCCAGATCCTTGAAGCTGATCGGCCGACTGATAATCCGGCCATCTAGCTCCGGCAAAGCGATGTGCATCGCCAGATCACGAGCCCCCAGGCCTTGCTCACTGGCGCGCCAACCCGGCTCGTTGTCCTGGGCGCAGATGGCCTGAATCACCGGGATATCCCGGCGAAACGGTCTTAAATGCGGTGCTTCAGGGCTGGACTGGGCAAAGCCGGTGGTATTGAGGATCAGCTCGGCATCCACCTCGTCCAGCCAGTCTTCCACCTGCGCCATGCAGCCCGCTTCTTTAAGACTGGCCACCGCAATCGGCAAAGGGTTCAGGCCCTGGGCCTGCAAGCGCTGGCAAAACTCATCAATGAAGGCTGTGTTAGCCGCTTGAAGATGGGAGCGATAAAACAACAGCGCAACCACTGGCTGATCCGCGTACCACTGGGCCTGCCAATCGGCTAGCTCAGCGCGGGCCTTGGCGGGGTGATAGACCGCCGTGCGCGGTAATGGCTGGGGTTCTGACCAGCGGTAGTCGCGCCCCAACCAGCCCGTCGCCAGGCAGCGGTACAGTTCCAGGGCATTGTGCAGCCCGCCTTGACGCAGAAACTGCCAAAGGCGCTGGCAGTCCTCGGCAGATACGGTACTCAGGTCGGTCAGTTCCGGATCCGGGCGATCACAGCCCGGCACCAGAATCACTTGCACGCCTCGCCCGGCCAGCTCCATCAGCCGCTCGACGCCGTAGCGCCAGTAACCGATGCCGCCATGCAGCGACACAAGGATCACCTTGGCATGGCGCAGCACCTGATCAACGTAAAGATCCACCGAGGCGTGATTCTGCACCTGCATCGGGTTGGCCAGACGCACGCTTGGGTAGTCATCTGGCAGCTGCTGCGCAGCCTCGGCCAGCAAGGCCAGGCTTGAATCGCCACTGCAAAGAATCACCAGCTCGGCAGGGGTTTGCCCCAGGTCGGCGATGCTGTCGTCCGGTACGAAACCACCGGGCTGGGTTCTCAGTAGATGCATGGGTCAGCCAGCAACTGCGGCACGCAATTGTGCTTCAAGCGCTACGGCGTCAAGCTTCTGCCCGATCAGCACCAGATTGGTCGCGCGCTCTTCGTCTGCCCCCCAGGCGCGGTCGAAATGCTTGTCGAAACGCGTACCCACACCCTGAATCAGCAAGCGCATCGGCTTGCCGGGAATGGATGCAAAACCCTTGACCCGCAGGACGCCGTGTTGCACCACCAGTTGCGTCAAGGCATCGAGCAACAGGCTTTCATCGGCCTGGGGCAGTTTGATGGATATTGAGTCGAAGGCATCGTGATCATGATCGTCATGGTCATCGCCTTCGTGGTGATCGTGGTGTGTCTTGCGCCCATCGATATGCTGCTCGGATTCAGCGCCGAGCCCCAGCAATACGCTGATTGGCAAGCGGCCGCTGCTGGCCTCGATGACTTTCACCGCAGGCGGCAATTCCTCGGAAACTTCAGCGCGCACGGCAGCAAGGCCCGCAGCGTCGATCATGTCGGCTTTATTGAGGATTACCAGATCGGCACTGGCCAGTTGGTCGGCAAAAAGTTCATGCAGCGGTGACTCGTGATCCAGGTTCGGGTCCAGTTTGCGCTGGGCGTCCACTTGATCAGGGAAAGCCGCGAAGGTGCCCGCCAGCACTGCCGGGCTGTCCACCACGGTAATCACTGCATCGACGGTGCAGGCGTTGCGGATTTCCGGCCACTGAAAAGCTTGCACCAGCGGCTTGGGCAATGCCAGGCCCGAGGTCTCGATAAGAATGTGATCCAGGTCGCCACGGCGGGCCACCAGTTCGCGCATCACCGGGAAGAACTCTTCCTGAACCGTGCAGCACAGGCAGCCGTTGGCCAGCTCGTAGACTCGACCATTGGCTTCCTCCTCAGTACAGCCGATGGTGCATTGCTTGAGGATTTCGCCGTCGATGCCCAGCTCGCCAAACTCGTTGACGATCACTGCGATGCGTCGACCTTCGGCGTTGTCGAGCATATGGCGCAACAAGGTGGTTTTGCCCGAACCCAGGAAGCCGGTAACGATGGTAACGGGGAGTTTGGCCAGTGTTTTCATCAGGTGCCCTATGGCTAAGCGGCGGGCAAACAGGACGAAAACCCGGTGAACAGGCACAGGGTACGATTCGCCACCGGATCACCCCGCCCGGTTGTAGTGAGAATTCGCAGGGCGTGAAGCCCGAGTCGAGGCAGGTCTCCTGGCTTGCGGTTACTGATGGACCTTCCATCAGCCATTCATGGCGCCTTCCCGCTTGTCGCAGTGGCTGTGCAATGAATCTGTCCGCTTACAGTTGCGGGGGCAGCCGCGGCATTGACCGCGTTCCCTTCTTAGCTGCGCTCCGTGCTGAAACGGCTCGCAGAACCTCGAATCCGCAAGGCTACGCAGTGCCCCTCCACAGGTCAATCACAAGCCGGCGCACAAAGGGAACTGATTGACGTTCAGCGTCTGGCCATGCTCTCCTAGTCGCCTTGTTCGGGTGCCCTTCACGGGGTGAAACGGGAAACCGGTGCGTTCGAGCCTTCCAGCTTGAGCAAGTCCGGCGCTGCCCCCGCAACGGTAAGTGAGTGAAGAGCCAGATCCACTGTGACCGGCAACGGCATGGGAAGGAGACTCTTTAAGGTTGAGCAATCGGCCCCTCGCAAGCCCGGAGACCGGCCCGACATGAAATAACTGACAACCCGCGGTGGGCGGGCGCTGTTGATCTCTTCTGACGCCAGTCAGCGGGGTCATCATGTGCATCCCCCACCTTGCCGACACCAAGAGGGACGCGCCATGTCGATCAGCACAACCAGCCACGCCGCCAGTACAACCACCACTCAAACCCAACGTCTGACAGCCGCCATCAGCGCCGCCGTTCTTGGCGCGTGCCTGGTGTACTTCGCCGGTTTCTCGCACATCGACGCGGTCCACAATGCCGCGCACGACACCCGTCACAGTTCTGCCTTCCCCTGCCACTGAGGCCTGACCCCATGTTCAAGCGAATCGCTCAGACAGCCGGCTTTACCGGCCTGCTTGCGGCCTTGCTGCTAACGCTGCTGCAAAGCTTATGGGTTGTACCGCTGATCCTGCAGGCAGAATCCTATGAGAATGCCCCAACCGAACAGGTCCACGAGCATGCCGAGGGCGCGCCGGCGGGTCATGTTCATAATGAAGAAGCCTGGTCGCCGCAAGATGGCTGGCAGCGCATCCTGTCCACGACCGGTGGCAATCTGGTCGTTGCAGTCGGGTTCGCATTGATGCTGGCCAGCCTTTATACCTTGCGCGCGCCGGGCAAGACGTCCCAAGGCGTCCTCTGGGGTCTGGCGGGTTTTGCCGTATTTACACTGGCACCGACCCTCGGTCTGCCGCCGGAATTGCCCGGCACCGCAGCGGCGGACCTGACTCAGCGGCAAATCTGGTGGATCGGCACCGCGGCCTCGACTGCGGCCGCGTTGGCGTTGATCGTTTTTGGCAAGAACGGGCTGCTCAAAGTACTGGGCGTCGCCATTTTGGTGGTGCCCCATATCATCGGCGCGCCCCAACCGCCTGTGCACGAAAGCCTGGCACCCGAGGCGCTTGAATCTCAGTTCAAAATCGCGTCGCTGCTGACCAACGCGTTGTTCTGGATAGCGCTGGGCGTCATCAGCGCCTGGCTGTTCCGCCGCAACAATGCTGAATGTGATCAAGCCTGATCGCTCACGGCCAATGCTGGTGGCCGGGCTTGGCTGCCAGCGTGGCTGCTCGGCGCAGGGGTTGCTTGAACTGATAGAGCAAACCTTGCACCGCAACCAACTGCAACTTCAGGATCTGAGCGCCCTCGCCTCCATTGACCTGAAAAGCGATGAGCCAGGATTGCTGGAACTGGCACGCCAACTGGGTTTGCCGTTGACGCTGTTCAGCACCTCGCAGCTAGCGCCTTTCGAAGCGCAATTGACCCATCGCTCAGTGATGGCCTTTCAGCACACCGGTTGTCATGGGGTTGCGGAGAGCGCGGCCTTGGCGCTGGCCAGTGATTTTGGCCCGGCAACCTTGCTTATCCCGCGGGTCAACAGCCAGCACGCAACATTTGCCTTGGCCAGCGCCACGCTGCCTGGCTGATAATCGCCACCTGCAACCGCTCAACCCAATGTATCTGGAGTTTCCATGACCGTTTTTTTCATCGGCGCAGGCCCTGGCGACCCGGAACTGATCACAGTCAAAGGGCAACGCCTGATCCGTAGCTGCCCGGTGATCATTTATGCCGGGGCGCTGGTGCCAAGCGCCGTGCTGGAGGGCCATAGCGCTGTCCAGGTCAGCAATAGCGCGCAATTGCATCTTGAACAGATCATCGCCTTGATGAAAAACGCTCATGAACAGGGGTTCGACGTAGCTCGGGTGCATTCCGGCGATCCGAGCCTGTACGGTGCCATTGGCGAACAGATCCGTCATTTGCGTGAACTGGATATTCCGTTCGAAATCATTCCGGGCGTGACCGCCACTGCCGCCTGTGCCGCTTTACTCGGTGCCGAGCTAACGCTGCCGGACATTTCGCAGACCGTGATTCTGACCCGCTTTGCCGACAAAACGTCAATGCCGCCCGGTGAGGAGCTGGCCAGTCTGGCGCAGCACCGTGCAACCATGGCCATTCATCTGGGCGTCAACAATTTGCACCGAATCGTAGCCGAACTGGTCCCTCACTACGGCGCAGATTGCCCGATCGCCGTCGTGCATCGCGCCAGTTGGCCGGATCAGGATTGGGTGGTGGGGACGTTGACCGATATCGAGGAGAAGGTACTGGAGAAAGGCTTTCGGCGGACTGCCTTGATCCTTGTGGGGCACGTCCTGGCCGACGACAGCTTTGGCGAATCATCGCTGTATCGTGCGGGGCATGCGCATTTATTCAGGCCCTAACGCAGCAACGGAATAAAAAACCCCGAACATGTCGGGGTTTTTTACGCCGCCCAGGTGACTCAGTAGTAAGCGTTCTCTTTTTGCGTGTGGTCTGTCACGTCCCGCACGCCGCTGAGTTCCGGGATGCGCTCCAGCAGGGTGCGCTCGATACCTTCCTTCAGGGTCACGTCGGCCTGACCGCAGCCTTGGCAACCACCGCCAAACTGCAACACAGCGATGTTTTTGTCTTCTTCTTCAATAACGTCGATCAGTGTCACCTGACCGCCGTGGCTGGCAAGCCCCGGATTGATCTCGGTTTGCAGGTAATAGCTGATGCGCTCATTGATCGGGCTGTCGGCATTGACCATAGGTACTTTGGCGTTTGGCGCCTTGATGGTCAGCTGCCCGCCCATGCGATCAGTGGCGTAATCGACGACGGCATCGTCCAGAAACGCTTCACTGAAATTGTCGATCCAGGCAGTGAAGTTTTTCAGGCCAATGGCCTTGTCTTCCGGTTTTTCTTCGCCGGGCTTGCAATAAGCAATACAGGTTTCAGCGTATTGAGTGCCAGGCTGGGTAATAAACACGCGGATGCCGATGCCGGGAGTGTTCTGCTTTTCCAGCAGATCGGCCAGATAGTCGTGGGCAGCATCGGTAATAGTGATAGCGGTCATGAAAATTCCTCGCAGACGTGCCGGCAGTTTACGCCAATCGGATGCGGCACACAAAGCCCTACTATTTTTGTCAGGAAAGAACCGGTTTGGTCTCTGCGCCGCGCCGGTCGTCCAGCCAGCCTTTCATCCGGCGATACAGACCTTTTTCAATCCATTCATAGCTGCCCCATGCCCCCAACCCGATAACAGGCACGCATACCGCGAACACCAGATAGGGATTGAGCGCGTAATGTTCTGCAGCCAGCCATCCGGCGTACAGCACCAGCACATGCAGCAGATAGACCGAATACGAGCAGTCTCCCAGCGTCTTGAGCAAACGATTGCCGCGCAAGCATGGCTCCAGCGAGATACACGACAAAACAATCAGCGCGCTGGGCAGGCCCCAGTTAAGAAGGCGCTCTGATGGCGTCAGGTGATAGATCGTGATCAGCGCAGCGGCAATCCCGAACAATGGCAGCCAGACGCCCTCTTTGATCCAGCCCTTGCGGTAAATGATGCCGATCCCGATCCCGAGCAGAAACTCGTAAACGATGTCATTGCCGTAAAAGCGGCTGATCAGACCTGAGCGTGCCAGCACTTCGCTCACCGCGAACAGCGCGGCGGCTATGATCAACGGGCGATGGCGCTGCTGAAACAGGAAAACCGTGGAAAACAGCAGGTAGAACAGCATTTCATAGTTCAGCGTCCAGCCGACATTCAAGGTCGGGTACAGACCATAACCGCCGGGGTTCTCTGAAGGAATGAACAGCAATGACAACAGGAAGTTCTGCCATCTGATGACTTGATGAGGCAGCAAGGGCGCGGCAAAGACCAGCAGCAACCCCATGATCGCGGTATAGAACCAATAAGCGGGGACGATACGAATAATCCGGTTAAGCATGAATCGCCCTGCCGGCATGTCGGTGTTTTGTGTCGAAAGGAAAATCACCAGCCCGCTGATGACGAAGAAAATATCGACGCCGACAGCGCCCTTGGAAACAAAAAACTGACCTATTGGCCCGGACGCATGAAAGTCGAAAAAAATCTGCATGAAGTGATGACACACCACCGCCCACGCGGCGAGTGCCCGCAGGGCTTGAACCGAAATCAACATCTATAACAACCTCTTGTCGCCTGACTTTTGAACCGCAGTCCAGGGGTGCAAGCCAGCGGCACGGACCGGGACACTCATGAAGTCGGACCACAGCTTTGGCGAAAAGGTCGAAGAATCTACCCTGAAAGGACAAATCAACAGATGGCTGCAGGCCATGTTCTATAAGGCCTGTGGCGGCTTCAGCGCCCGCGGGCGGGCCCTTGAAGGTATTCAGCAAACCCTCAAGGGAGATCCGTCGCGCCTCCGACAACATGAGCGATTTTCATGAGAAACCGTAATCAACACTAAAAGCGTTCGGGTTTGATATCATCCCGGCCTTTCTGTATCGACCTTTCCAAGGTAGCCCTATGTCCGACCGAACCGCTCGCCTTCACGCGCTCCAGCAAGCTCTTCAGCAGAGGATCCTGATCCTCGACGGCGGCATGGGCACCATGATCCAGAGCTATCGTCTCGAAGAGCAAGACTACCGAGGCAAGCGCTTTGCCGAATGGCCAAGCGATGTCAAAGGCAACAACGACCTGTTGATCCTCACCCGTCCGGACGTGATCGGTGCCATCGAAAAGGCGTATCTGGACGCTGGCGCGGATATCCTGGAGACCAACACCTTCAACGCGACCCAGGTTTCCCAGGCTGATTACGGCATGGAAGAACTGGTTTACGAGCTGAACGTCGAAGGCGCCCGCCTGGCCCGTAGAGTGGCCGACGCGAAAACCCTGGAAACCCCGGACAAGCCGCGCTTCGTCGCGGGCGTGCTGGGCCCTACCAGCCGCACCTGCTCGCTGTCACCGGACGTGAATAACCCCGGCTATCGCAACGTCACGTTCGACGAACTGGTGGAGAACTACACCGAAGCGACCAAAGGCCTGATCGAGGGCGGCGCTGACCTGATCCTCATCGAAACCATCTTCGACACCCTCAATGCCAAGGCGGCGATCTTTGCCGTGCAAGGCGTGTTCGAAGAAATCGGCTTCGAATTGCCGATCATGATTTCCGGCACCATCACCGACGCGTCAGGCCGCACGCTTTCCGGACAGACCACCGAAGCCTTCTGGAACTCCGTCAGCCACGCCAAGCCTATTTCCGTTGGCCTGAACTGCGCCCTGGGCGCCAGCGAACTGCGTCCTTATCTGCAAGAGTTGTCCAACAAGGCCAGTACGCGGATCTCGGCGCACCCTAACGCCGGCCTGCCTAACGAGTTCGGCGAATACGACGAAACCCCGGCGCAAACCGCGCTGGTCATCGAAGAGTTCGCCCAAAGCGGCTTCCTTAATATCGTGGGCGGCTGCTGCGGTACCACGCCGGGGCACATCAAGGCCATCGCCGAAGCGGTCAGCAAATATGCACCACGGGTGATTCCGGACATTCCAAAAGCCTGCCGTCTTTCGGGGCTTGAGCCGTTTACCATCGATCGCCAGTCGTTGTTCGTCAACGTCGGCGAGCGCACCAACATTACGGGCTCGGCGCGTTTTGCCCGCCTGATCCGCGAAGATAACTACACCGAAGCCCTGGAAGTCGCCCTGCAACAGGTCGAAGCCGGCGCCCAGGTGATCGATATCAACATGGACGAAGGCATGCTGGACTCGAAGAAGGCCATGGTGACCTTCCTCAACCTGATCGCGGGCGAGCCGGATATTTCTCGCGTGCCGATCATGATCGACTCCTCCAAGTGGGAAGTGATCGAAGCCGGCCTCAAATGCATCCAGGGCAAAGGCATCGTCAACTCCATCAGCATGAAGGAAGGCGTCGAGCAGTTCATTCACCACGCCAAACTGTGCAAGCGCTACGGCGCCGCCGTGGTGGTGATGGCGTTTGACGAGCAGGGCCAGGCCGATACCGAAGCGCGCAAGAAAGAAATCTGCAAGCGCTCTTACGACATTCTGGTCAATGAAGTGGGCTTCCCGCCCGAAGACATCATCTTTGACCCGAACATTTTCGCCATCGCTACCGGCATCGAAGAGCACAACAACTACGCCGTCGATTTCATCAATGCCTGCGCCTACATTCGCGACAACCTGCCCTATGCCCTGACGTCGGGCGGCGTGTCCAACGTATCGTTCTCGTTCCGGGGCAACAATCCGGTGCGCGAAGCGATTCACTCGGTGTTCCTGCTGCATGCGATTCGCAACGGGCTGACCATGGGCATCGTCAACGCCGGCCAGCTGGAGATCTACGATCAGATCCCGGCCGAACTGCGCGACTGCGTCGAAGACGTGGTGCTCAACCGTAACCCCGAAGGCACTGACGCGCTGCTGGCCATTGCCGACAAGTTCAAGGGCGATGGCAGCGTCAAGGAAGCCGAAACCGAAGAATGGCGTGGCTGGCCGGTGAACAAACGACTGGAACATGCGCTGGTCAAAGGCATCACCACCCATATCGTGGAAGACACCGAGGAATCCCGCCAATCGTTCGCTCGCCCTATCGAAGTGATCGAAGGCCCACTGATGTCGGGGATGAACATCGTCGGCGACCTGTTCGGTTCGGGAAAAATGTTCCTGCCTCAGGTGGTCAAGTCCGCTCGGGTCATGAAACAGGCCGTGGCCCACCTGATCCCGTTCATCGAACTGGAAAAAGGCGACAAGCCGGAAGCCAAGGGCAAGATCCTCATGGCCACGGTCAAGGGCGATGTGCACGACATCGGCAAGAACATCGTTGGCGTGGTGCTGGGCTGCAACGGCTACGACATTGTCGATCTGGGCGTGATGGTCCCGGCGGAAAAAATCTTGCAGGTTGCCAAAGAACAGAAGTGCGACATCATCGGCTTGTCCGGCCTGATCACCCCTTCGCTGGATGAAATGGTGCACGTTGCCCGCGAAATGCAGCGTCAGGATTTCCACCTGCCCCTGATGATCGGCGGCGCTACGACTTCCAAGGCCCACACGGCCGTGAAGATCGAGCCCAAGTACAGCAACGACGCCGTGATTTACGTCACCGACGCCTCCCGCGCGGTGGGTGTGGCCACTCAATTGCTGTCCAAAGAGCTGAAACCGGCGTTCATCGAGAAGACGCGCCTGGAGTACATCGAAGTCCGCGAGCGCACCTCGGCCCGCAGTGCCCGCACCGAACGTCTGAGCTACGGCGCGGCCATTGCCAAGAAGCCGCAGTTCGACTGGGCAAGCTACACCCCGGTCAAACCGACGTTCACCGGCGCCAGGGTTCTGGAAAATATCGATCTGGACGTATTGGCCGAATACATCGACTGGACGCCCTTTTTTATCTCCTGGGACCTGGCCGGCAAATACCCGCGCATCCTCACCGATGAAGTGGTGGGTGAAGCCGCGACGTCCCTGTTCGCCGATGCTCAGCAACTGCTGCGCAAGCTCATCGACGAAAAGCTCATCAGTGCCCGTGCGGTCTTCGGTTTCTGGCCTGCCAACCAAGTAGACGACGATGATCTGGAGGTTTACGGCGACGACGGCCAGCCTTTGGCGAAACTTCATCACTTGCGCCAGCAGATCATCAAGACCGACGGCAAGCCGAACTTCTCCCTGGCTGACTTCGTTGCACCCAAGAGCAGCGGCGTAACGGATTACGTGGGTGGTTTCATCACCACCGCCGGGATCGGTGCCGAAGAAGTGTCCAAGGCTTATCAGGATGCAGGCGACGATTACAACGCGATCATGGTCAAGGCCTTGGCCGACCGTCTTGCCGAAGCCTGCGCGGAATGGTTGCACCAGCAGGTCCGTAAGGAATATTGGGGCTACGCCAAGGACGAGCAGTTGGGCAATGACGAACTGATCAAGGAACAATACGTCGGCATCCGCCCTGCCCCTGGTTACCCGGCCTGCCCGGACCATACCGAGAAAGGCACCTTGTTCGAACTGTTGGACCCGATGCCCGACGGCAAGCCAGGCAAAAGCGGCGTGTTCCTCACCGAGCACTATGCGATGTTCCCGGCCGCAGCGGTCAGCGGCTGGTACTTCGCTCACCCCCAGGCGCAGTACTTTGCCGTGGGCAAAGTCGACAAGGATCAGGTGGAAAGCTACACCGCCCGCAAAGGCCAGGAGTTGAGCGTCACCGAGCGCTGGCTGGCGCCCAATCTGGGCTACGACGACTAACCACCCCCGCATCCTGGCTACAAATAAAAAGGAGCGCAGTCATGCGCTCTTTTTTTTCGCCTAAGCTTTCTGCGAGTTCATTCGACAATGTCAGGGAACGCCTATGGACGACCCACTCAATGACTCTCCCGAAGGCAAACCACCCACCTTCTGGCAAATGCTGCACAGCGTCATGGCAGCCGCATTTGGCGTGCAAAGCGGCAAAAATCGCGAACGGGACTTTACTCACGGCAAACCGGTGCACTTTGTGGTGCTAGGGCTGCTGTTCACGATCATCTTTGCCGCGGCGCTTTTCGGCGTCGTGCAGTTGGTGATGCACTTTGCGGGGAGCTAACACCTCGGCGAATCAAGGCGCCGGTGTTTCGCGTATGAAGGGGTATTGACTGCCGGCCGGCTTGCCTTCAAGGCTGAAGCTGCGCACGTCAACGCCAAAGTCATCGCGCTGACTGGCGCGGCGAAGGCGCTGTATGTCGTCCGGCTCTAACAGGTGCATTAACCGGGCTTGCTGTGCGCCCATATTTTTTCGGGCGGCGGGCTCCGTGGCTTCGTAATCATGCAACAGCACCATGGCCAGCCCACCCAGCATGAAATGGCCACCGACAACACTATTGAGGCGCCCCTCCTGCATCGCGACAAGCGATGCGGGTGACCCATTGATCGAGCTGAACAGAATGTCCTCGCCCGGTTTGCCGCCGATCTCGATGACCGCGTCCATTGCACCGAAGGCCATCAGGTCGTTGGCCGTCCAGATCAACCGCGTGCCGGGGTAGCGCTTGAGTAAAATCCTCGCCTGCTCCAGCGCACGATCGCGCCGCCATCCGCCCAGCACGATCTGCCGCAGATGCACTTCGGGGTGTTCGGCCAAGGCGCGATACATGCCCTGCTCACGCTTGAGAGAGACCGGCGTGTTGTTGGTCCCGGAAAAAGCCAACAGCTCAAGGGGCTGCCCTTTAGCCGAGGTCGAGGCCAGGCGGAACAACCGGGTGGCAGTCAGATAACCGGCCTCTTCATCGTTGGCAATCAGGCTGCCGATAAAGTCCGGATAAACCTCGCACAGATCCCCAAGGATGCTGATCTGATCGGGCGTCAAGGTGTTATTGACGGCAAATAGTTTGACGCCGCTGCCTTTGGACAGGCGCAAGATCTCCGGTGCGACGTTCAACTCGTTGGAGAACACCAGGTAATCCGGCCGGTGAGTACCTTGAAGCGCCTCGCGTGCGACGGCCAGCAATTTTCGGGTGTCCCGGTCGGTGTAAATCACCTCAAGGGACATCTTGAGTTTGTCGGCGGCGGCCTGCATGAATTTGCCATAGGCCTGCCAATAGCCGTCAGTCGCCGGCCCTGGATTCAGGAATACCACAGACACCGCCCAAGCCGGATTCAGCCACACGGAAACGGTAATAATCAGCAACGCGCGAACAGCGCGATTCATACACGCAAAAAGGGCTACAAAGTTGCCAGACATATTCCCGCCGCGAAATGGCCTATGAATACGTATCGGCTGCCGACCTGATTACCTGTACTTTTAAATGCAGCGTGATGAGGTTATTGGTGACTGACCCAGAATACGGCGGTCCCCACGACAAGGATAATGATGAAGAAAATGGCCCAGGCATCTACGTGGCTGTCGGGTTTGCTCATTTTTGGATGATTGCTCATTGCATCCCTCTTGTCTGTCTTATGGGTGATTGCAAAAGAAGCTGGCGGCGGTATAAATGCCGGACTCGACCTCAGTAAAGTCCGCCCATGCCCATATGACAAGCAGGGTTAAAGCAACGGGACAGGCGGCTTAGTACTTTTGGTTCTTTGCATATATTCAAACTTCACTTTTGCGCATAACTGCAAACTGGTATCTTCCCTCGGCTCCGTTGGGAGTGCGCGGCCGTGCGCGCAGATTTGCCGTTATTGCCTGAGAACAGGACCTATATGTACGTATACGACGAGTACG
>DASVUK010000051.1:0-63427 GCA_036387095.1 Pseudomonas sp. | reverse complement strand
GTGTGTTCCGTTAAGATAGTCGGCTTTTTCAAGGCGGGAGACAGGCAGCATGGCGCAGCAGTATCAACCGGGGCAACGCTGGATTAGCGACAGCGAAGCCGAGCTGGGTTTAGGCACCGTTCTGGCACAGGACGGCCGCTTGTTGACCGTGCTCTATCCGGCCACTGGCGACACGCGTCAATACGCGCTGCGTAACGCACCGCTGACCCGTGTGCGCTTCTCCCCCGGTGACGTGATCACCCATTTCGAAAACTGGAAAATGACCGTGCGCGAAGTCGACGATGTCGACGGCCTGTTGGTCTATCACGGTCTCAACGCGCAGAACGAACCGGTCACCCTGCCGGAAACCCAGTTGTCGAACTTCATTCAGTTCCGCCTGGCCACCGACCGTCTGTTCGCCGGGCAGATTGACCCGCTGGCCTGGTTCTCCCTGCGTTACCACACGCTGGAACACACCAGCCGCCAGTTGCAGTCTTCCCTGTGGGGCCTGGGCGGCGTTCGCGCACAGCCTATCGCCCACCAGCTGCACATTGCCCGCGAAGTTGCCGATCGTATTGCGCCACGGGTATTGCTGGCCGACGAAGTAGGCCTGGGCAAGACCATCGAAGCCGGTCTGGTGATCCATCGCCAACTGCTGTCCGGCCGCGCCAATCGCATTCTGATCCTGGTCCCGGAAAACCTGCAGCACCAGTGGCTGGTGGAAATGCGTCGTCGCTTCAACTTGCAGGTCGCCCTGTTCGACTCCGAGCGTTTCATCGAAAGCGATGCCAGCAACCCGTTCGAAGACACCCAACTGGCCCTGGTTGCCCTGGAGTGGCTGGTCGAAGACGAAAAAGCTCAGGACGCGCTGTTTGCCGCGGGTTGGGACTTGATGGTCGTCGATGAGGCCCATCACCTGGTCTGGCACGAAGAAAAAGCCAGCCCGGAATACTCCCTGGTGGAACAGCTGGCCGAAGTCATCCCCGGCGTATTGCTGCTGACCGCCACCCCGGAACAACTGGGCCAGGACAGCCACTTCGCCCGTCTGCGCCTTCTCGATCCCAATCGTTTCCACGACCTGCACGCCTTCCGCGCCGAGAGCGAGAACTATCGCCCGGTAGCCGAAGCCGTGCAGGAGTTGCTGGACAAAGGCCGCTTGTCGCCCAAAGCCCATGAAACCATTCATGGTTTCCTCGGCAGCGAGGGTGAAGCCTTGCTGGCCGCCGTCAACGATGGCGACACCGAAGCCAGCGCCCGCCTGATCCGTGAGCTGCTTGATCGCCACGGCACAGGTCGCGTGCTGTTCCGCAACACCCGGGCCGCCGTGCAAGGCTTCCCGGAGCGCAAACTGCATCAATATGCCTTGCCCTGCCCTGCCGAATATCTGGAGCTGCCCATTGGCGAGCACGCCGACCTGTACCCGGAAGTCAGCTTCCAGGCACAACCGGATGTGACAGAAGAAGAACGCTGGTGGCGTTTCGACCCGCGGGTCGACTGGCTGATCGACACGCTGAAAATGCTCAAGCGCGTCAAGGTACTGGTCATTTGCGCCCATGCCGAAACCGCCATGGATCTGGAAGACGCCCTGCGCGTGCGCTCCGGCATCCCGGCCACCGTGTTCCACGAAGGCATGAATATCCTCGAACGCGACCGCGCGGCGGCGTACTTCGCGGATGAAGAGTTCGGCGCTCAGGTGCTGATCTGTTCCGAAATCGGCAGCGAAGGTCGCAACTTCCAGTTCTCCCATCACCTGGTGCTGTTCGATCTGCCCTCGCACCCGGACTTGCTGGAACAGCGTATCGGGCGTCTGGACCGGATCGGCCAGAAGCACACCATCGAGTTGCACGTGCCATTCCTGGAAACCAGCCCGCAAGCGCGCCTGTTCCAGTGGTATCACGAAGCGCTCAACGCGTTCCTCAATACCTGCCCGACCGGCAACGCCCTGCAACACCAGTTCGGCCCACGCCTGCTGCCGTTGCTGGAAAGCGGTGACGACGATGAATGGCAAACCCTCATCAACGACGCGCGCACCGAACGCGAACGCCTGGAAAGCGAGCTGCACACCGGCCGTGACCGTTTGCTGGAGCTGAATTCCGGGGGTGCTGGCGAAGGCGAAGCGTTGGTAGAGGCGATCCTTGAGCAGGACGACCAGTTCACTCTGCCGATTTATATGGAAACCCTGTTCAATGCCTTCGGCATCGACAGCGAAGACCACTCGGAAAACGCCCTGATCCTCAAGCCAAGCGAAAAAATGCTGGACGCCAGTTTCCCGCTGGGCGACGACGAAGGCGTGACCATCACCTACGACCGCAATCAGGCGCTGTCTCGCGAAGACATGCAGTTCATCACTTGGGAGCACCCAATGGTTCAGGGCGGCATGGACCTGGTGCTGTCCGGCTCCATGGGCAACACCGCCGTGGCGCTGATCAAGAACAAAGCACTCAAGCCGGGCACCGTTTTGCTGGAATTGCTTTATGTCAGCGAAGTGGTTGCCCCGCGTTCGCTGCAACTGGGGCGCTACCTGCCGCCGGCTGCCTTGCGTTGCCTGCTGGATGCCAACGGCAATGATTTGTCGGGCCGCGTCTCGTTCGTGACTCTGAATGAACAATTGGAAAGCGTGCCTCGTGCCAGCGCCAACAAGTTCATCCAGGCACAGCGCGATGTGCTCAACCCGCAGATCAATGCCGGCGAAGCCAAGATCGCACCGAAGCACGCTGAACGCGTGGCTGAAGCGCAACGTCGCCTGGCCGCCGACACCGACGAAGAGCTGGCCCGCCTCACTGCGTTGCAAGCGGTCAACCCGACGGTACGCGATAGCGAACTGGTGGCGTTGCGCGAACAGCGCGAGCAGGGGTTGGCAATGCTTGATAAAGCCGCGCTGCGCCTGGAAGCGATTCGGGTGCTTGTAGCCGGTTGAGGCTTGCACCTAACCGTGGAACCGGATTTAGCCGGGAAGGCGACAGGGCATGCGCCTTGGCTTTCATTGGCTGAACCGGCCCCTTCGCGAATGAATTCGCTCCTACGAGATTGGCTATAACCGTGGGACCGGATTTAGCCGGGAAGGCGCTGGGCAGGCGCCTTGGCTTTCATTGGCTGAACCGGCCCCTTCGCGAATGAATTCGCTCCTACGAGGTTGGCAAACCATGGGACCGGATTTAGCCGGGAAGGCGCCAGTTCAGGCTACCGATGCTTTTCCTTTCACGACCTCTGTCGGTTCATCCGCCACCATCCCCTCCCTCATGCGCAACGCATCCCGACTGAAACACCGCGACGCCAGATACAAAAACACCAGCGTCATGAACAGCGCCACCGGGATCAGATACATCGCATCGTGCAACCCTACCGCCTTGAACGCCTCACTCATTTGCCCGGCATCCGCTGCAACCATCGCCGAGTGAGCAAAGTGGTCTGATAGCAAACCCACCACCACCGGCCCCAATCCGCCACCCAGCAAATACAGCCCGGCGAAGAACAACGCCATGGCAGTAGCGCGCAAACGAGGTTGCACCACGTCCTGAATGGCGGTGTACACGCAGGTATAGAAGTTGTACGCAAACAACCAACCCAGGCTGAACACTGCGACGAAAACACCGATTTCGATACGTCCCGCGTGCAAGGCGTAGCCTGTTGCCAGTGTCGCCACCAGCATGCTTACGGCAGCGAACATCAACCTACCGTTGGCAAAACGTTGGTGCAGCTTGTCCGCGATCCAGCCTCCCGCCGTCAAACCCACCAGACCGGTTACGCCGACAATGATCCCGGTCGCCATCGCCGCGTTCTGTAATGTCAGCAGGAAATAGCGCTGCAGCATTGGCACCATGAATGAGTTGCACGCGTAAGTTGCAAAGTTGAAAGTCAGACCGGCCAGCACCAGCCAGCCAAACGTGGGAATCGACAGCACACGCCGAATCGGCCGGGCGATTTTTTCTTCGGACATACGCACGCTTTCGGCAGCACCGCGCTTGGGTTCACGAATGAAGAACATGAACACCGCCAGCAACAGACCCGGCACTGCAGCAATGAAGAACGGCGCCCGCCAACTATCAAAGGCCTTGACCATTGCCCCAATGGTAAAAAATGCCAGAAGCAGACCCAACGGCAGACCCAGCATAAAAATACCCATGGCGCGCGCCCGACGATGGGCGGGGAACAGGTCACCTATCAAGGAATTGGCTGCCGGGGCATAGCTGGCTTCACCGATACCAACACCCATGCGCACCAACAGGAAGGTCCAGAAACTTCCTGCCAAGCCATTTACCGCTGTCAGCCCACTCCAGACCGCCAGCCCCCAACCCATGAGTTTTTTGCGTGATCCGTTATCGGCAATGCGGCCCAACGGCAGTCCGGCGATGGCGTAAACCAAGGTGAACGCGGTGCCGATAATGCCCAGCTGAAAATCGCTCAGGCGCCATTCCATGCGAATGGGCTCAATGATGATTGCCGGGATGGTGCGATCGAAGAAGTTGAATAAATTAGCCAAAAACAGCAGAAACAGGACGCGCCAGGCATTGGTCGCCTGAGCAGAGGTGTTCGGTAAGGTGCTATGCATGAGCGGTCCCTTTATTTTTATTGTCGGGAAAAACGATCTCGCTCAAATCTAGGGCGGTGCCGGACGATTGTCTGTAAACATTCGTAACGGGAATCCCTGATCATACTTTCTATTCAAATGGTTAGAACTTTTCGCTATTGCCCCCATTCCGAATTGATTGGACTTAAGGCGTAATTCTTTTCGGTGTGTTTTTTTCAGCTCCTATAATCATTTCAAATCGCCATCGGTCCCGACCCATTGGCGACCCTGGCATTGAATATATGGGGCTCGCTATGGATTGGGTGGGTTTGCAGGCTTTTTTCAGGCTGCCTCCTGAAGGACACCTGTTACTGAACTGCTCTCATGATCTGTTCCTGATGACCCTTGCTTATGGGGTGGCTTGTACAGCGTGTTTCGCCACGCTGAACATCAGTGAAAGGGTCATGCAGGTCGAAAATCACCACAGTTGCCAGCGCTGGCAACTGTTGGGGGCGTTGTGCCTGGCAGGGGGTATCTGGGCGATGCACTTCATCGCCATGCTGGCGTTCGAAGCGCCGATGACGATGCGCTATGACCTGAGCATCACTCTCATTTCTCTGCTGGTTGCGCTACTTGCCGGCTTGATCGCTATTAAAGCCATTACCCAGGAAGCCCTGAGCCTTAATGGCTGCCTTATACGAGCTGTCGGGATCGGTCTGGGAATAGTGGTCATGCATTACCTGGGCATGTCAGCGCTGCGCTCCGCCGCCGTGCAGTACTACGAACCCAAGTCGTTCGCCCTTTCGATCTTGCTGGCAATCCTGAGCAGCGTCGCGTTGATAGTGTTGTCCCGCCATCTGCGACAGGCGGTTGACGCTTACGCGCGACTGCACAAATGGGTTGTCAGCATGCTGCTCGGTGCAGGCCTGCTCTGCACCCACATGACCGGTATGTGGTCATTGAGGCTGGCGCTGCCCAATCCCATGGCGCTGCACTCGGCCATGGCGGAAAACACCCTGCAGCTAGGGCTGACGATTGCGGTAATTGCCTTGCTGATCATAGGCGGCAGCATCATCGCGTCGCTGACCGACAAGACCTTGCAGAAAAAGGACGAAGACCTGCGACGCGTAAATCTGTTGCTCAGCCAGCTCGACCAGGCGCGGGCCTCTTTGCAGCAGGTTGCCCATTACGATCCTCTGACCAACCTGATCAACCGTCGTGGCTTCAATCAGATTTTTGCTGAAAAGCTGCTGGAGTACAGCACCAACGGCGCGATGCTGGCGGTCATGTTTCTCGACATCGACCACTTCAAGCGTATCAACGACAGCCTCGGTCACGATGCGGGCGATGAGCTACTCAAGGCCATCGGCGAACGCATCCGCAGCGCAACCCGCGTTCATGACGTCGTAGCGCGCCTGGGCGGTGACGAGTTCTGCATTCTCATCAGCATGTCCAACGCCGAGGAGGCCAGACACCTGGCGAACCGGGTCATGCAGAAGATGAAGGAGCCTATCGTGCTGGCAGGACGCCGCATGGTGATGACCGCGAGTCTGGGCATCAGTATTTTTCCCGAAGATGGCCAGACCTGCGACGAGCTGCTCAAAAATGCTGACCTGGCCCTGTATCAATCCAAGGGTAACGGCCGCAATCGCGTGAATTTTTTCAGCCCGAATCTGAAAACCCAGGCCAGCCATGAGCTGCACCTGGAGGAGGAGCTGCGCAACGCTTTGCGCGAAGGCAGCGGCCTGCAGCTTCACTACCAACCCATTGTCGACCTGAGAGTGGGGAAAATCGCCAAGCTTGAAGCACTGGTGCGCTGGGAACACCCTGTACATGGGCTGCTCACTCCGGATCGCTTCATTCGCATTGCTGAAGCCAACGGGCTGATTGTCGAATTGGACAATTGGGTGCTGCGCCGTGCCTGCCGGGATTTGAGCGAGCTGACCCGCAATGGCCTGGACACACTGATCATTGCGGTCAACTGGTCAGCCCTTAACCTGAGCCGATCCGACCTGGTCGAAGAAGTCCGGGCCGCCTTGAGCGAGGCCAATATTTCCCCCGCTCGACTGGAAATGGAGGTGACCGAAAACGCCTTGATGTGCAACATCAGTAACGCCATCAACCAGCTCAGACAGATACGCGGCCTGGGTATGTCATTGTCCATCGACGACTTTGGCAGCGGCTATTCATCCTTGGCCTACCTCAAGCGCCTGCCACTGGATACGGTGAAGATCGACCGCTCCTTCATTGTCGATACCTTAAAGTCGCCGCAAGACATGGAGATTGTTCAGGCCATTATTGTCATGGCTCACACCCTGCGCTTGAAAGTCGTCGCAGAAGGCGTTGAAACCACCGAACAGCTGAACTACGTCAAGCAATACGGCTGCGACTATGTGCAGGGCAATCTTTTCAGCCGCCCGCGTCCTCTGAAGGATTTGTTGAATGAGCTGGCGCGGGACACGACGGCCCGGTGGCCCGTTTCGACGCCTAAAAATCGAGTCATCGCCCTTAACCAGCAATCGGGCAAAAATGCATGTTGATGGCAGGACATGCGCCCGCTGCGAACCACTATTCACTCCAGTGTCAGACCTGATCGCGGTGGGATTTTTCGCTACGTAAGCTTCGATCGAGTTACTGACCTACTCATTGCCGGCCCAGTCACGCACCAAAATCGAGCCAGAATTACAGTGACGCTCTATCTTGGATCAGTACCCAAGGTGCCACTACTACCGCCCAGAGGGTCGGATCACGCTCAAATAGCTCCAACGCCCGCGGTTCAGCCACCTTGGCCACATTCCCTGTGCTCAGCCATGCGCTGACCTTGGCAGCGTCGTTTTCGGCAACTGCCTGCGCGACTTCGATCAAATCCAGAGAGGGTTCGACCCACAACAGGGCGCCCTTGGCAAAGAATGGTTGCAATTCCTTCCAGGTGATCGAGGCGGTCTCGCCGAGCAGTTTGGCATAGAGGGTGCTAGGTTCTTCAGTCATGGGTTTCACCAAATGGAAAATCGGCGCAATGATAGCGCCGCATTTTCTGCAGACAAACCCAGATTCAAGTGATTGATTGCAGGGACGTTCAGCCGATTCAGGCGTTTGGTGACCGAGATTCGGATCTACCGGCTTGATTCTGTATCTTTCTTTCAATTAAGCGACATCAAATGGTTTTGCCCCCTGCAGCCAGCTTTCCAAGGGATCGATCGGCACTCTAAACTGTTCCGGTACAGTTGCCGGGGGGGAAGACCGGGATATCAATCCGGTCCTGCAGCTTTGGCGTCAGGATTATAAAAACTAAAACACAAGAGTGGAGCATCATGACTAAGGGTACTAAGAAGCTTTCCAAGCTGTTTGCCGCACTGGTTATGGCGGGGGTTGCCAGCCATTCGTTCGCAGCAGACACCATCAAGATCGGCATCGCCGGCCCCAAGACCGGCGCAGTTGCCCAATACGGCGACATGCAGTTCAGCGGCGCCAAAATGGCCATTGAGCAAATCAATGCCAAAGGCGGCGTGGATGGCAAGAAGCTCGAAGCTGTTGAATACGATGACGCCTGCGATCCGAAGCAAGCGGTAGCGGTCGCCAACAAAGTCGTCAACGACGGCGTGAAGTTCGTGGTCGGCCACCTGTGCTCCAGCTCCACCCAACCGGCGTCGGATATTTACGAAGACGAAGGCATCATCATGGTGACCCCGGCTGCCACCAGCCCGGAAATCACCGCTCGTGGCTACAAGCTGATTTTCCGTACCATCGGCCTGGATAGCGCCCAAGGCCCGGCAGCTGGCAATTACATTGCCAAGCAGGTCAAGCCTAAAATCGTTGCGGTTATCCACGACAAACAGCAGTACGGTGAAGGCATCGCCACCGCCGTTAAGCAGACCCTGGAAAAAGACGGCGTCAAAGTCGCTCTGTTCGAAGGCATCAACGCCGGCGACAAGGACTTCTCGTCGCTGATCGCCAAGATGAAGCAAGCCAACGTCGACTTCGTCTACTACGGCGGCTACCACCCTGAACTGGGTCTGATTCTGCGTCAGGCACAGGAAAAGGGTCTGAAAGCCGGCTTTATGGGTCCAGAAGGCGTGGGTAACGCATCGATTTCCCAGATCGCCCAGGACGCGTCCGAAGGTCTGCTGGTAACACTGCCCGCTTCCTTCGACCAGGATCCAGCCAACAAGGCACTGGTAGACGCATTCAAGGCCAAGAAAGAAGATCCAAGCGGCCCGTTCGTGTTCCCGGCCTATGCCGCGGTTGAAGTGATCGCCGAAGCCATCACCAAAGCCAAAAGCGAAGACACCGCTAAAGTCGCTGAAGCCCTGCGCGCCAATACGTTCAAGACTCCAACCGGCGACCTGTCCTTCGATGCCAAGGGCGACCTGAAAGACTTCAAATTCGTGGTCTACACCTGGCACAAAGACGGCACCAAGACTGAAGCGCCTGTGAAGTAAGCATTCGCTTCTGATTGAACCCGGAGCCCACTGCAACCGCAGTGGGCTTTGTTTTACGAGCAGCGAGCAATTCACGAGATTGCTGGCGGCTGAACATCTTGAAACCGTTACCAGTGATTCACTGGGCTCGTATCCAACGTGGACCCAGACCACGACGTGCGAGCGGGAAAAAGACTTCACCAGTGGAACACCGAGCAGGTTTTTAGGAGCGCTGTAATGCCCGAGATAGACATCTATCACTTTTTCCAACAGCTGGTTAATGGCCTGACCATTGGCAGCACTTATGCCTTGATCGCCATCGGTTACACGATGGTCTACGGCATCATCGGCATGATCAACTTCGCCCACGGCGAGGTGTACATGATCGGTTCCTATGTCGCGTTCATTGCCCTCGCCGGCCTGACGATGATGGGACTGGACAGCCTGCCGCTGCTGATCACCGCCGCCTTCGTCGCCAGTATCGTCGTGACCAGTGCCTACGGTTATGCCATCGAGCGAGTGGCCTATCGCCCCTTGCGCGGCAGCAACCGTCTGATCCCGCTGATTTCTGCCATCGGCATGTCGATATTCCTTCAGAATACGGTTCTGCTGTCCCAAGACTCCAAAGACAAATCGATCCCCAATCTGATTCCCGGCAACTTCGTGTTTGGTTCCACCAGCACCCATGAAGTCGTGATCTCGTACATGCAAGTCTTGATCTTCGTCGTGACCCTGCTCGCGATGCTCGGCCTGACCTGGTTCATCTCCCGTTCTCGCCTGGGCCGCGCCTGCCGCGCCTGCGCCGAAGACATCAAGATGGCCAACCTGCTGGGCATCAACACCAACAACATCATCGCCCTGACCTTCGTCATCGGTGCCGCGCTGGCGGCGGTCGCTGCCGTATTGCTGAGCATGCAATACGGCGTGATCAACCCCAACGCCGGTTTCCTGGTGGGCATCAAGGCATTCACCGCGGCAGTATTGGGCGGCATCGGCAGCATTCCGGGCGCCATGCTGGGTGGTCTGGTGTTGGGTGTAGCCGAAGCCTTCGGTGCCGATATTTTCGGCGACCAGTACAAGGATGTCGTGGCGTTCGGGCTTCTCGTATTAGTGCTGTTGTTCCGGCCGACCGGCCTGCTTGGCCGCCCGGAGGTTGAAAAAGTATGACCAGGAAACTCAAATCGGCGTTGTTCAGCGCCTTGCTGGTGCTGGCTGTCGCCTACCCGATTCTCGGCCTGAAGCTGGAAATCGTCGGCGTCAACCTGGCCGTTATCGGCGCCAGCAGCACAACTGTCAGCATCATCTTTGCCTGTGCCATCGCCATGTTCCTGCGGGTGCTGTTCCATGAGCAGATCTCCGCTGCCTGGCGTTCGTCGCCTAGCATGCCGGTCATGCCCGCCAAGGCCAGCAACTTCCTGACCCTGCCGACCACTCAGCGCTGGATCATTCTGGGCCTGATCATGATCGCCTTGGTCTGGCCGTTCTTCGGCTCACGGGGTGCAGTGGATATCGCCACGCTGATTCTGATCTACGTGATGCTCGGCCTTGGCCTGAACATCGTCGTGGGCCTGGCCGGCCTGCTCGACCTGGGTTACGTCGGCTTCTACGCAGTAGGCGCCTACAGCTACGCCCTGCTCTCCCACTATTTCGGCCTGGGCTTCTGGATCTGCCTGCCGATTGCCGGGATGATGGCCGCAACGTTCGGCTTCCTGCTGGGCTTCCCGGTCTTGCGCCTGCGCGGTGACTATCTGGCCATCGTGACCCTGGGCTTCGGGGAAATCATCCGTTTGCTGCTGCGCAACATGACCGAGCTCACCGGTGGCCCGAACGGCATCAGCAACATCGAAAAGCCGTCACTGTTCGGCCTGTCGTTCGAGCGCAAGGCAGCAGAAGGCATGCAGACCTTCCATGAGTTCTTCGGCCTGCAGTACAACTCCATCAACAAGGTGATCTTCCTGTATCTGGTTGCCCTGCTGCTGGCCCTGGCGGCGCTATTTGTCATCAATCGTTTGCTGCGCATGCCCATCGGCCGTGCCTGGGAAGCGCTGCGTGAAGATGAAATCGCCTGCCGGGCGCTGGGCCTGAATCCGACCATCATCAAGTTGTCGGCCTTTACCCTCGGCGCTGCGTTCGCGGGTTTCGCCGGCAGTTTCTTCGCCGCTCGCCAAGGGCTGGTGACGCCGGAATCCTTCACCTTCATCGAATCGGCCATCATCCTCGCCATCGTGGTGCTGGGTGGCATGGGCTCGCAACTGGGGGTGATCCTCGCCGCCGTGGTGATGATCCTGCTGCCGGAGTTGATGCGTGATTTCAGTGAATACCGCATGTTGATGTTCGGCGCCTTGATGGTGCTGATGATGATCTGGCGTCCTCAAGGTCTGCTGCCCATGCAACGTCCCCACATGGAGCTGCGCAAATGAGCCGTCCGCTTCTAGAAGTCAGCGGCCTGAGCATGCGCTTTGGCGGTCTGCTGGCGGTCAACGGCGTAGGCCTGACCGTCAATGAGAAACAAGTCGTGTCGATGATCGGCCCCAACGGTGCCGGCAAGACCACGGTATTTAACTGCCTGACCGGTTTCTACAAACCGACGGCGGGCACCATCCTGCTGGACGGCGAGGCGATTCAAGGCCTGGCCGGTCACGAAATCGCCCGTAAAGGCGTGGTGCGTACCTTTCAGAACGTGCGTTTATTCAAGGAAATGACCGCACTGGAAAACCTGTTGGTTGCCCAGCATCGGCACTTGAACACCAACTTCTTTGCCGGTCTGTTCCGCACGCCGGGGTTCCGCCGCAGCGAGCGCGAAGCCATGGAATACGCCGAGCACTGGCTCGAAGCAGTGAATCTCAAGGAGTTCGCCAATCGCCCGGCGGGCACCCTGGCATACGGTCAGCAACGCCGTCTGGAAATCGCCCGCTGCATGATGACCCGCCCGCGCATCCTCATGCTCGACGAACCGGCTGCCGGCCTGAACCCAAGGGAAACCGAAGACCTCAAGGCCTTGATCGGCATGCTGCGCAATGAGCACAACGCCACGGTCCTGCTGATCGAGCACGACATGAAACTGGTAATGAGCATTTCCGACCATATCGTGGTGATCAACCAGGGCACGCCGCTGGCCAATGGCACACCGGAACAGATCCGTGACAATCCTGAAGTGATCAAAGCCTATCTGGGGGAAGCGTAAATGCTGCAATTCGAAAACGTTTCCACCTTCTACGGCAAGATTCAGGCGCTGCACAGCGTCAACGTGGATGTGCGTCAGGGCGAAATCGTGACCTTGATCGGGGCCAACGGCGCGGGTAAATCCACGCTATTGATGACGCTCTGCGGTTCACCTCGCGCCCACAGCGGCAGCATCCGTTATATGGGTGAAGAACTGGTCGGGCTGGAATCGGCGCAAATCATGCGCAAGAGCATCGCAGTCGTGCCGGAAGGCCGTCGTGTATTTGCTCGCCTGACTGTTGAGGAGAACCTCGCCATGGGCGGGTTCTTCACCGAGAAAGGCGATTATCAGGAGCAGATGGACAAGGTGTTGCACTTGTTCCCGCGCCTCAAGGAACGCTTTAACCAGCGTGGCGGCACCATGTCCGGCGGCGAACAGCAAATGCTCGCCATCGGTCGCGCCTTGATGAGCAAGCCCAAGCTGTTGTTGCTTGATGAGCCGTCGCTTGGGTTGGCGCCGATCATCATCCAGCAGATTTTCGAGATCGTTGAACAGTTGCGGCGTGATGGTGTGACAGTGTTCCTGGTGGAGCAAAACGCCAATCAGGCGCTGAAGATTGCGGACCGCGCCTATGTCCTGGAAAACGGTCGGGTGGTGATGCAAGGCACCGGTGAAGAGCTATTGGTCGACCCGAAAGTGCGTGACGCTTACCTCGGCGGCTAAGCCTGTCTCAACCTGTGTACAAAACGGCCTACGGGCCGTTTTTTATTTCCAGTGTCGCCAGGCGCTCAAGGGCCTCAGTGCTGCGCTGGAGCCATCCCGACAGATAGTCCGCCAGAACCTGAATACGCTTGGGTAATTCCCCTTCGTAGGGATGCACCAGAAACAGCGGCAGAATGCTTGTCTGGTAATCGCGAAACAGCCAGTGCAAACGCCCATCGTTGACCTCGGCATGCACCATGTAGGACGGCAGACGCGCGATGCCTGCGCCCACCATTGCCGCCTTCTTCAGCAGACCGTAATGATTGCTGGCGAACGTGCCGTTGACCTGAACGCGGGTCAGTTGATGATTCTGGTGATACAGCCATTCGTGTCGCCCGTTGTAATGGCTATTGAGCAGGCATTTATGCGTGATCAATTCATGAGGCGTATGCAGCTGACCATACCGCTCAAGGTAAGCGCTACTGGCGCAGGTCAGTTCCTGAATAGCCAGCAACGGTTTGGCAACCAGGCGTTCGTCGGGGGCGACATACGAGCGGATCGCCAAATCAAAGCCATCACGGCGCAGGTCACGAAAACTGTTGTTCAGGTCCAGTTCGACCGTCACTTGCGGGTATTTCTCGGAAAACTCCTCAAGCACCCCATCAAAAAAGGTTTCCCCCAGGGAAACCGGGGTGGTCAGACGCACCTCCCCCACCATGTCATCGCGCATCAAAGCCACGATATTGCGTGCGCGATCCATGCTGGCGAGCAGCTGTTGCGCCTGGGGCAGCAGGGCTGCACCAGCAGAGGTCAGATTAAGGCTGCGGGTGCTGCGATGCAGCAGCATGACGGAGTAACTCTCCTCCAGATGACTGATGCGCTTGGACAGATAGCCTTTACTGCACCCCAGACGTGCCGCCCCAGCAGTGAAGCTGCCAGCATCGATCAGCACTGCAAACGCCGCCAGGTCGTCTATTTCACTCACTATCGTTTCCTTATGAGAACCAAAGGTTGCCTATTGGCACTCTTATCGATCGCAATGAGCCCACCTAAACTTCGTGCTCAACATCCCTGAATAACTTGTCGGAGCAGCACGATGAAAATTTTATTGGTGGGTGCGAGCGGTACCGTCGGTTCGGCAATTGCCGATGAACTGGCTCAGCGCCACGAAGTTGTACGGATCGGTCGCAACAGTGGCGACGAAAGGGTCGATATTAGTGACAGCGCTTCAATCCGGAAACTGTTCGAACGGGTAGGTCGCTTCGATGCGTTGGTCTGCGCCGCCGGAAATGTGAATTTTGTGCCATTGGCCGACATAAAAGAAGGCGACTTCACCTTGGGTTTACAGGACAAATTGATGGGTCAGGTCAATCTGCTGCTCATTGGCCGCGAATTTGCCAACGACGGGGCTTCGTTCACCTTTACCACCGGCATCCTCAGCCATGACCCGATTCGGTCCGGGGCGTCGGCCAGCCTGGTCAACGGTGCCATCGATGCATTCGTGCGCGCGGCTGCCATCGAAATGCCGCGAGGCATGCGGGTCAATTCGGTGAGCCCGAATGTTCTGGTGGAAGCCATGGGCAGCTACGCGCCTTATTTCCGGGGCTTCAAACCGGTTCCCGCCGCAGACGTTGCACTGGCCTACGCGAAAAGTGTCGAAGGGTTACAAACGGGGCAGACTTACCGTGTCGGCTAACTCCCCCTTGTGATGGCGGCACAGGCTGAGTAACGTGGCGGCACTTGTCTGGAGACCATCCCATGTTCGCTGTCCGTTCCGTCGTATTGCTCGCCCTGTTGCCACTGTTTGCCGGCTGCCAGATGCTGGGCGCCAAACCTGAATCCTCGGTTTCCAGGGCAAACTGGACTCGCATGCAGGGGTCACTGAGCGGCGACGGCGGCAAGCTGATGTTCCAACCCTGCAATGAACAGCGCCGTTTCGTGGTCAAGGACGCTGGCAATACAGGCGTCCTGCAAGAAGCGGCGGCGCTGGCCGACGGCTCAGGCAAGGTCTTTGCCGACTTGCGCGGCAGCTTTGTCGCCAGTAAAGCCGCCAACAGTGACGGCCAGCTCGACCTGCAACAACTGTATCGCGTGGAGCGTGCCGGTCAGGCCTGCGATGATCCGAATTTCAAACGCCTGAACCTTCACGTCAACGGCAACAATCCAGCCTGGAACGTCAACGTCAGCGGTAAAGGCATGGTGATCGAACGCTTGGGCAAAGAACCGATTGCCGTGCCCTATCTCGAAGAACAACTGCCGGACGGACGCTTCAGCGTCAGCAGCGAAGCCAACGGCCAGACCATGGAACTGTGGGTCGCGCCGCAGCGCTGTGTCGACAGTGTCACCGGCGCCGTGCAGCACCTGACCGCCGAACTGCGCCTCAATGGCCAGACCCAGCGCGGTTGCGGGTATTACGGCGGTGCGCGTAACGATTAACAGCCTACCCTCGGACAACATCGCCTCATCAAAGGGGCGGCTTTACCGCGGTACGGCGGGACAGTCACCCCCCTGTAACGGCGCCGTCCGTACCGCCACCTTCGCAAATCAATTGGCTTGCACAGACATACCGTACTCTCCCGTGGCAGCGAATTGATTGGCGAAGGCCATCCGCAACAAAATGTGGCTTATAATCGCCGGTTCTTGTAGCGCTGTCGGGCTGAACCTGCGGCCCGGAAACTGGATCCCCTTCATGTTACGAATCACCGAACTCAAGCTGCCGATCGATCACCCGGAAGAAGACCTGCGACCTGCCCTCTTGCAGCGCCTGGGCATCGACAGCGACGAACTGCTGGATTTCACCCTGTTCAAGCGCAGCTACGACGCGCGCAAGAAATCCTCCGAGCTGTGCTTCATCTACACCATTGATTTCCAGGTACGCGATGAAGCCGCCCTGCTGTTCAGACTCGCCGATGATCGCCATCTCAATCCGGCGCCGGACATCAGCTACAAGGTCGTCGGCCATGCACCTGAAGGCCTGAGCGAGCGTCCTCTGGTGGTCGGCTTCGGCCCTTGCGGAATTTTCGCCGGCCTGCTGTTGGCGCAGATGGGCTTCAAGCCCATCATCCTCGAACGCGGCCGCGAAGTCCGTCAGCGCACCAAAGACACCTGGGGCCTGTGGCGCAAGAACGTCCTCAATCCTGAATCCAATGTGCAGTTTGGCGAGGGCGGCGCAGGAACCTTCTCCGACGGCAAGCTCTACAGCCAGATCAAAGATCCGAAATTCCACGGCCGCAAAGTGCTGCACGAGTTCGTCAAAGCCGGTGCGCCGGAAGAAATCCTCTACGTCAGCAAACCCCACATCGGCACCTTCCGGTTGACCGGCGTCGTGGAAACCATGCGCGAAGAGATCAAGGCACTGGGCGGTGAAGTGCGTTTCGAGCAGCGTGTCACGGACGTGCTGATCGACAACGATCAAATACAGGGCGTGGTGCTCGACAGCGGCGAACGCATCGAGTCCCGCCATGTGATCCTGGCGCTGGGCCACAGCGCCCGGGACACGTTCCGCATGCTGCACGCCCGAGGTGTGTACATGGAAGCCAAGCCGTTTTCGGTGGGTTTTCGCATCGAACACCCGCAATCGCTGATTGATCGCGCGCGCCTGGGCAAATATGCCGGTCATCCGAAGCTGGGCGCCGCCGACTATAAACTGGTGCACCACGCCAAAAATGGCCGTTCGGTCTACAGCTTCTGCATGTGCCCCGGTGGCACGGTAGTAGCCGCGACGTCCGAGCCCCATCGTGTGGTTACCAACGGCATGAGCCAGTATTCGCGTAACGAACGCAACGCCAACTCCGGGATTGTCGTGGGCATCACGCCGGAAGATTATCCGGGCGGCCCGTTGGCCGGGATCGAATTGCAGGAGCGTCTGGAATCCCACGCCTATGTACTCGGCGGCAGTACTTATGAGGCCCCCGCGCAACTGGTGGGTGACTTCATTGCCGGCAAAGCCTCCAGCGAGCTGGGCAGCGTCGAGCCATCCTACAAACCTGGCGTAAAGCTGGTGGATCTGGCCGATGCCCTGCCTGCCTATGCCATTGAAGCCATTCGCGAAGCACTGCCAGCGTTCGATAAGCAAATCAAAGGTTTTGCCCTTCACGATGCGGTGCTTACCGGTATCGAAACCCGCACCTCCGCCCCGCTGCGCATTACCCGTGGCGACAACATGCAAAGCCTGAACATCAAAGGGCTTTATCCGGCGGGTGAAGGGGCCGGTTATGCGGGCGGGATTCTATCGGCTGGCGTGGATGGCATTCGTATCGCCGAGGCGTTGGCAAAAGACATGTTAGGAATGTAAGACTAAGTTTCCGAAATAAATTCGGAATATTCTTACAGCATATAAAGACAAAGTCTGTCAGCAATAAATCATGTTGCCGACAGACTTTGAAACACTTGAGTCGCACCAACTTCGTTATAACAAATACGAATATAACTTTTGTTTTAACGTCAGCCAGTACGAGTTAGGGTGTCGCTCCTTTGTTCAAGAATGGAGCGCGAACCTTGCCTCTGCGTATCACTATTACCCGCTTTTTTCAGCTTGAAGCCGCGGGCGGCCTCTTGCTCATTGCTGCTGCCGCCTTGGCGCTGATCGTCAATAACTCTCCGCTGTCCTGGCTATACAACGCTTTCCTTGACGTCCCGGTGGTGGCTCAAATCGGTGCCGTGAAAATCGCCAAGCCGCTTTTGCTGTGGATCAACGACGGCCTGATGGCGTTGTTTTTCCTGCTCATCGGTCTGGAAGTGAAACGAGAGATTCTGCAAGGGCATCTTTCCAAGCCGTCGCAGATCGTACTCCCCGGCGCGGCGGCCATTGGCGGCATGGTCATTCCGGCGCTGATCTACTGGGCACTCAACAAAGACGATCCCACGGCATCGAGTGGCTGGGCCATCCCCATGGCTACCGACATCGCGTTCGCCCTGGGCGTCCTCGCCCTGCTGGGCAAACGCGTGCCGGTGTCACTCAAGCTGTTTCTGATGACCCTGGCGATCATTGATGACCTGGGCGCAATCGTAGTAATCGCGCTGTTCTACTCGGGGGAATTATCGAACCTCTCGCTGATCCTGGCAGCCGCGTCCATTGTGGCGCTGATCGTCATGAACAGACTGGGCGTCATAAAGCTCGGACCATACCTGTTGATCGGTCTGCTGCTCTGGGTCTGCGTGCTCAAGAGCGGCGTGCATGCAACTCTGGCGGGTGTGGTGCTGGCGTTCTGTATCCCCTTGCGCAGCCGTGATGAAGACACGTCGCCGCTATTGACCCTGGAACATGCACTGCACCCATGGATTGCCTACGGCGTCCTGCCGCTGTTCGCCTTCGCCAACGCTGGGGTGTCCTTAAGCGGCGTAACCCTGGAAAGCTTCACTCACCCGGTTCCCATGGGCATCGCAGCAGGTCTGTTGCTGGGCAAGACCCTCGGCGTCTTCGGCCTGACCTGGCTGGCCATCAAACTGGGCATCGCAGCCCTGCCAAAAGGAGCCAACTGGGGGCAAGTACTGGGCGTATCGATCCTGTGCGGCATTGGCTTCACCATGAGCCTGTTCGTTGGCTCATTGGCCTTCGAGCCCGGTACCAGCGCCTACGCCGGCGTTGATCGCATGGGCATTCTCACCGGGTCGATACTGGCGGCGTTTATCGGGTATGGGGTAATGATGGTAGCGAGCCATAGAAATCAAAGTCATTAACCAAACCGTCGTGCAGCGTTAAACGTCAACAAGCGCCCCTTATCGCGGGGCGCTTGTAGTTTAATTCCTATGCATCTTTCATACACTTCGCACAATTGGCTCAGGTCATGGTTTTTTTAACAGTGCCGCTACAACAGAGGAATGTACAAACATAAAACAACCCAAAACCGGAATAAAATTATGTCCTCTATCATTAATTCCTTCTTATACAGCGACCAGCGTACCCATGTAGCCCCCATTTATCGACCGGGCCTCGATTATTGGCAGTCTCTCAAAAAAAGCTATGAAACAGAGTTAGCGGAGGGAACGCTCACGCCTGAACGAGAGCAGACATATAAAACCCTACTATCAACACAGGGAATAAATTATTCATCAACACATGAAGACGAAGATGGAATAAGTCTGAAAATAGCAGAAGACACATGGGAACATCACCCTCAATCCGTGGATTTGTTGCTTGACCCCTCTCTTAGAAGTTATGAGCGTGATGCGCAATGGACGTTAGACTCCATGATGCATCAAAGAATAACCCAAATGCAGGACATTTTCGTCGACTTTAAAAATCAGCTTCGGGTTTCCCTGCCTGATCTTGCTGACAAAAATTTCGGCTTTACCATAAATGAACACGGCAATCTTGAAGTGACGTCCCCTGCTGGCGCACTGACCGAAGTAGAGATTAACCAATTAAATGGCTGGCTCAATGACCAGGACGATTTGAAAGAACTAACGTTTGAACATGCAAAACTGCTCATTCACAAATATACACGCGTACCAGATCTAGCCAAATATGATGGCATGGTCACGATAAAAAACATCTATAAATTTATCGACTATGGCATGCTGCTTCAAAATGGCGGAACGAGTCCGGCCAAGGGCTTTTCCTGGATTGAACAATTACAAGTCCAGGCCGAGAAAATACTGGAACGAAAAGGAATAGCAAACAATCCGATATAATTGATGCCTCGCCAAGCAGAGCGCATTCCAGGATGCGCTCTGCTATGGCAGGGTTAATTTAATGCAACAGCCACTGTTTGCAGATATGGCCGAACGTACTATCAATGACCCCCGGGTTCCATTGATAACCTCGATCATCGTCCTCCAAATCTGCGACCAATCGACCCGGGTTATACCTGAAATTCCACCATCTTTTCAGGCTCCCGTTACCCGTGGAGAAAGACCTGGACACCATACTGCCTTCACATGCGGGCAAAGATACAACAGCAGCGGCTCGACCGTCAGCCCCGGTGAATATCTCAATTTTTTTCGCGACGCCTACTTTAATGCTCGCCTTTGCGCCTTCCAGCAGTTGTCCGGTCGAATCATGAATATGAATAGACCAATTTAACTCCCGGAACGCTTGGAAAATGCCAGCATAAAGTGGCAACCCCTGAGCATCGCTCCTAATCAGGTCCGCTGTAGCGTGATAGGGGGCAGAACCAAATCGGAAATCGTAACTACGCAACACAGTGTTGCTGCTAGGATTCTTTAAAACTCTGATGAGTACTTCCTGACCTGGCTGCAGATTATTGAAAATGCGGACTCCATGACTAGGCAGTGACTTCCACACATCTCTATCTTTGTATTCGTAAGCCACTCCAAGCGGCAGCGTTTGTGACTGACGCACATCTCTGAACATCACATTCTGCCCTCGCACCGCCGTAAAACTATAATACTTAACCTCCGTATTATTTTGAAGGAAGCCGTTAACGCCATTCAACTTATCGGCCAAAAAAACCGGCGTTTCCTCTCGCTGCTCCACCACTGCCGTATCACTCAGATTCTGCTCAGCCATAACATTCGCTGCATTCCCCACCCCTCCTAGCAGAGCAAAGGTTATAGACATATATAAAGCGCGCTTGCCCAAAAAATACTTATTCATGATCCAGATTCCTTTTTTAGCCGCATCCTCAGGGCGACAAAAGTTCACACCCGTTACGGCCAATAATTAGTCGTCAATGAAATAATCGAAGGCGCACTTGTAGGTCGCCGACGGACAGCTGTTTAACAACTGACAGCCAGGACGTAATCAATTGCACGTCCTAACGTCAACCCTAAACAGGCTGCTTAATGAAAATTTAGTTATATTCTTTATTGATTCCGAAACCACTTACTCATGCACAAGAATTTTCTTACGTACAACCAGAGCGCTATCCATTGAATCCGCATGTCGAACTCACGCGCACGAAATCAAGACAAAAAAAACCCGCATCCAAAGACACGGGCTCTTTTCGTCTCATCGTAAACAGGCCCGTTTGGACCTGCTGTCAGACCATCAATGCGTCACACGACTCGTGCCATTGACGCTCATGATGCGCACACGCTCGCCGACGCGGAAGATTTCGTTTTCCTGGACTTGCTGCACATAGGCACGCATGGAGCCGTCGTCTTCACGTACAGTGATTTCCACGCCCTGGGTACGGGTCAGGCCTTCTTCGGTGGCTGAACCCAACAGGCCGCCCGCGACGGCACCGATGACTGCCGCGACGATGCTCCCGCGACCGCCACCAATGGCACTGCCGCCCACACCACCCACGACGGCGCCGGCACCGGCGCCGATAGGTGTCTTGGTGCCTTCGATTTTGACGGGACGTAACGATTCGATGGTTCCCAGGCGAACGGTCTGCACTGTCCGCGCTTCATCACGGGAATAGGAATCGCCGGTCAGATTCGAAGTACAACCGCCCAATGTCAGCGCCATCGCGGTGAACGAGGCGGCCAACAGAACAGACTTACGCATATCGGTATCTCCAGAAGAACAGGCAACCATTAGACTCCGCGCAACAAGCGCTGTCACGGCCCCTTCCTCGTTAATTAAAGATCATTCAGGCGTCATACAGCACGGCTGTTGTAGCCGTATGACGACTGGCAGGGGGAAAAATTCAACCAAAGTACCGGGCTGTCAGGTATCAGGGTGCAAGCCGTTCCCGAGTCCATTGATCATCCTGCAGACGATAGTTCAAGCGATCATGCAGGCGGCTCGGCCGCCCTTGCCAGAACTCGATACGCTCAGGCAGCAATCGATAGCCACCCCAGTGTTCGGGGCAATGAGGCTGGGAGTCGATGAAACGCTGTTCGGTTTCCTTGATCATGCTTTCAAGTTCGGCGCGGTCGGCAATTATCCGGCTTTGCGGCGATGCCCAGGCGCCCAGGCGGCTGCCCAGCGGGCGGACCTGGAAATAGGCATCGGACTCGGCAGGCGTGACTTTGACAACGCGCCCTTCGATACGGACCTGACGCTCCAGCGTTGGCCAGAAGAACGTCATGGCCGCGAACGGACGCGCCGCCAATTGCTGCCCTTTGGCGCTGTCGTAGTTGGTGAAGAAGGTGAAGCCTTCGCCATCAAGCCCCTTGAGCAACAAAATCCGGCAATGAGGGCGTCCCTCCTCGTCCACCGTTGCCAAGGTCATGGCATTGGCCTCGACCGGTGCCTGTTCGGTTTTCACCGCGTCGGCAAACCATTGGTGAAACAGGGCAAACGGCTCATCGGGAGACTGCGCTTCGGTCAAGCCATCGCGGGCATAGTCACGGCGCATATCGGCCAGAGACTGGGTCATGACGTCCATCCTTCGCTAGAAAAAATCCTGGGCCTGACTCCCATGCTCAACCGGGAGCCAGGCCGGTTTGTCAGTTGCTGGCCTGATCCGTCGCGGCTGGCTTCTTCACGGCGGCTTTGGCCGGGGCAGCTTTGGCAGGGGCAGCCTTCTTCGCTGGTACAGCTTTTTTCGCGGCAGGTGCCTTGGCGACAGGTTTCTTGGCCGCAGCCTTGGAAGGTGCTGCCTTGACTGCTGGCTTGGGTGCAACGGCCGGTGCCACTGCTGCTGGCTTGGCATCCTGTACCGCAACCATGGTTGGTGCAGGTGGCAATTGGTATTTGGCCATGAGCGCGGCCATGGTGTTCTGCGGCGTCATCAGAATTTCTACACGACGATTCAGCTTGCGACCTTCAGCGCTGTCGTTGGCAGCACGGGGGGCAACTGCACCCATACCGCGCAGGCTCAGGCGATTACGCTCCAGACCGCTGAGACGGAAAATCGCGGCAACCGACTGAGCGCGTTCCTGACTGATCTTCTGATTGGCAACGGTTGCGCCAGTGGTGTCGGCATGACCGAGTACCAGAACGGCGGTTTTCGGATCGCCTTCAACGATTTTCGCCAGACGTGTGATCGGGCCTAGCGTGATTGGCAGCAGCATCGCCGGACGATCCGGATTGAACGAGCTGTCCACCGGTGCGGTGACTACCAGCAGGTCTTCACGGCGTTCGATTTCGAATGGGGTGTCCTTGATGGCCAGACGCAGGCGCGGCTCATATTCGTCAAGCCAGGCTTGAGTCACCTTGGGATCGATTTTCGGCGCGGCTTTAGGCTCGTCCTTTTTATCGCTGCTGAACGGCCACCACCATTGGGTATCGGTTTCGGACTTGGCAACCAGAGGTGGCACAGACTTGTCGGCAGGCTTGGCGGCAGTTTCCGCTTTAGGGGCGGCGCTGTCGCTCGAAGCGAACGGCCAGTACCAATGGGTGCCGTTATCGGAAGCGGCCACTGGCGCGGGTTTGGCTTCGGGCGCCTTGACCGGTGCGGTATTGGCAACGTTGTCCGCACCGAACGGCCACCAGCTTGGGCCAGCAGCAGCGGAATCATTTTGAGGGGTTTGAGCACAGCCCGTGACAGCGAGACAAAGGGCAATAGCGAGGCTTTTATTAGACGACATGGGTGACCCACAAAAAAGGTAAACAGACAATGGACTTGGCAGCGTCCATATAACACGCATAAACAGACTGTTGGAAAAGGAAACCGTCACACGGTTCCTGTTACAAGGTATTAATCGACAGTCGGTAAGAAACAAGCACTTATGCTCAGAACTTAGCGCAAACACTCACCCAGCACCCGAGCCAGCGTTTGTGCCCTTGGATCCATCAGCACATAAGGGCCCAACGTATTGGTGACAAAACCAAACGCCACGTCCCGCTCAGGATCGGCAAACCCGGTGGAACCACCGGCACCCGGATGCCCGAATGCCTTGGCACCCAGGCCGTAAGTGGCATTTGGCACATCCGGCTGATCCAGCATGCAGCCCAGACCAAAACGCGTTCGGGTCAACAACGTCTTGTCCATGCCGACGCTGTGCTCGCGGGTCAGTTCGTTTAGCAGTTCCGGCTCCAGCAGGCTGCCATCGAGCAACCCCTGGTAGAAACCGGCGAGGCTACGAGCATTACCGTGACCATTGGCCGCAGGTTGCTGCATACGACGCCATTCGGGCTTGTTGGTGCTGGTCATGATCGACGGCGGATTGGTGAAGGCCCGTGCAGTCATGGAGTCGGGTTCGCGCATCGTCGTCTGTAGCAAACGCTGGGCAGCCTCGTCGCCGGTATTGCCTTTGCCACGCGCGATATGCGCCACGCGATAAAACTCTTCATCGGCCAGCCCGACATGAAAATCCAGCCCCAGCGGGCGCGCCACTCGAGCCACGATTGATTCGCCGGGACCTCGGCCATCGGCGCGGCGCAGCATTTCACCTACCAGCCAGCCATACGTGACAGCGGCATACCCATGGCCCTGGCCCGGCGTCCACCAAGGCTGTTCTGCCGCGAGGGCGGCGATCATAGCCGACCAGTCATACAAGGCCTGAGCGGGAAGCAGCGCACGTAACGCGGGCAAACCGGCCTGATGGCAAAGCAGTTGGCGCAAGGTGATCGAATCCTTACCGGCAGCGGCGAATTCGGGCCAGAGACGAGCAACGGGCGCATCCAGATTCAGCTTGCCCTCACTCACGAGCTGCAGGGCGGTGACCGCGGCGAATGTCTTGGTGCAGGAAAACAGGTTGGCAATGGTATCGCTGTGCCAGGCTTCGGCGCCGTCCTTGTCGGCGGTGCCGGCCCATAGATCGACTACGGTTTCCCCGCCAACCTGGATGCACAACGCAGCACCGCGTTCTTGAGGATCGTCGAAGAGTGCGGCAAATGCTTCACGCACTGCTTCGAATTTAAGTTCGAAATGCCCCTGAATCTGCACCCGCTGACTCCCCATGCGACTGATCTGAAAAATGGCGTGCATTGTTTCAGCGATTGAAGTCTTTGGGAACAGACGCAGCTCACGACTGCATCGATTAGCCCGCGCTGCCGGTGTTGACAGGCGCGCCCTTGCCTTGCGCCTTGTCCTCGGTCTCAGGTTGGGCTTTGGCCTTCTCGGCCGCTTTCTCGTCAGCCTCTTTGTTCAGGAGCGTGACGACCTGACGATTGCTCTTGCGCACGGCCTCGACGAACCCCTGGAATGGCAGGTCAGTAATGCCGACCAGGCCGAGATGGCCATTCTCGCCATCCAGCAGACGCCCCGTCACCGGTTGATCCAGATATTGAAACCAGTGCACGCCAACGATCGAGGGTTCGGCCAACGCCTGCTTGAGGAAGTTGGCGTAAGCCGGCCCTCGATCCTCTTCCCGAGCCACTTCCATCGCGCCGCCCCAGAACGGCCCCCGATCCCGGGAGCCGAAATGGAATTCGCTGACCAGCACGGGCTTATCCAACTGGCGCAGTGCGGCGAAGTCATAGCCGTCCTGCGGCTTGGGCGTGTAGAAGTTGAAACTCAGGACATCGCAATACCTGGCGCAGGCTTGCACCGCTTCCGGGGTGCTGATGGAATACCGCCCGCCCAGCAGAAGGTGATTGGGAGCGTGCCATTTCAAGGAGTCAGAGATGGTCTTGAAGTATGTCTCGGCGAAAATCTGCTGGAAATGCTGGAAGTCCTCCTCGATGGCGGGATGTTCCGGATTCGGCAGCGGCGGTTCAAAACCTGGGTCTTCCATGAACTCCCACGCGGTCAGTTCGATTCCCCACGCTTGTGACAAACCTTGCTGATTGCGGTATTTGTCCCGCAGCTGCTTGAGGAACGCACGTTTGGCTGGCGCATCGGTGGTCATTTTCATGGTGCCGTAGGCTACGGCATAGCGGGCCTTGGGGTCGTCGCCCGGTCCGGCCCAGGCCAGCTCGTTATCGGCGAAAAAGCCCACCAGCCAAGGATCGTCGCGATGATCCCGGGCAGCGATGGCGATGGCCCGCTCGGCCGCCATGGCAAAGCGCGGATCGAACGGATCGGGCATGCCGCCCCACCAATCCTGTCCTGTGCTGATGCTCGAATAATCACCGTAGATCGACAGAGGCAGCGTATACGGCACACGATCCTGGGCGCTCAGTAGCGGTTCGCTCCAGTTGCCCAGCGTGTTGAATCCCCAGGCTTGCAGGCGATCCAGCGTGCGGTCGGCCCAATGCTGAAGATCGAACGGCGCCGGCTTGCAGTCCCCAGGCGGGTCGACCGGGGCACCGGAATTCGGCGTCATCGGGTCGCAGGTTTTGGGCCCGTAGATCCGCTGCAGGTTGGCGCCATAGAAATCGAACCAGCGCCCTTGATCGAACTGGCGCTCCTTTCCAGAGCCGTTGCCGCTGTGGTTGTTACCCTTGCCGTAGAAAACGCCCAGTGGCTCGCCCTCCTGAGGCAGACCGGCGAACATGGCTTCGCGCCCTTCGACGTAGGTGGAACTGTCGTCCGCTGCGACGGCGTTGATCCCCAGCGAATAGAACGGATGACCTTCAGGCGTCACCAGATACCAGCGGCCATCACGTTTCTCTGTACGGAAAAAACCTTTGGCATCAAAGCGTGGGCCTGTTACCCAGCCGCCGAATTTATCCAGTCCGGCACGATCCGCCAGCCAGCCGCTCAGTTGCTGCTGCTCCTTGAGGGCGGCGGCCTTGAGTTGCTCGTCGCTGTTGACCTTTTCCGGCCATTTTCCTCGGGAAAACTGCCCGTATGCGTCGACGAGGCCCGTGTAGGCAGCCGTCTGAACCGCATCGCCCTGCTGAACGCCGAAACGTTCCAGCAGGATGCTCTGCGCGACGTTCGGCTGACTCATCGACAGCGTCACCGAGACCACCTGGCTGCGGTCCAGGTCGCCCTGAGTGTTGGCGAGCAGTACGCGCTGGCCTTCGTAAGTCCACGGCATCGGTGGTCCGGCACGCATGCCATGGGCCAACGGCGAACTGGCTTGCAGCGGGACAAACAAGGTTTGCGCCGGACCAGCAGGGAGGTCCACGCGACTGCTGATCACTTTGCCGTCGGCGCTCTGGATCTGCACATCAAGGGTCAACGCCCAGTCCATGGCGCTCTGCACGCGCAACGTCATGGCGCTGTCGGCGGACCAGTCCCATGTGCCATTTTGCGGGGTGAGCCTCAGGGTCGGCCGGGCGACCGGATTGAACACCACACGACGCAGCACCTCGCCTTCGGCGGTCTGTTCGGCGTTGGCTTGCGGCAGGCTGGCGTTTTCGGTGACAACCTGCACGACGTCCGCCGGACGCACGAAATTGAACAGCGTCTGCTGGCCGTTGGGCTCGGCCAATAACGGTCCTGCACACGCCATGACCAGCACGGCAGACAATGAACGGCGAATCATGTGATCAGGTTCTCCTTGATGATCTGAATCCTGAGGGTTTGCTGCTGCCTTTCAGTGACAGGCAGCCGCTGGCGCTGCCTCGCTCGGCTCGTGATCTGCTGCAGCGAGTCTGAAATGAAGAACGCCAGACCGAGTTAAGACCCGATCCGGCGCTAATGATGCCGAGGATTTTTCAGGAAATTTCGCGGCGGAAAGGCGGCAGCGCGTTGAGGATGGCTTTGCCGTAGCGCTGGGTGACCACGCGGCGGTCCAGCAGCGTGATGGTGCCGCGGTCTTCTTCGGTACGCAGCAGTCGCCCGCAAGCCTGGACCAGACGCAGCGAAGCATCGGGAACAGCGATTTCCATGAACGGATTGCCGCCACGGGCTTCGATCCATTCGGCCAGCGCCGCTTCCACCGGATCGTCCGGCACCGCGAAGGGAATTTTGGCGATGACCACGTGCTCGCAATAAGCACCGGGCAAGTCGACGCCTTCAGCGAAGCTCGCCAGCCCGAACAGCACGCTGGATTCGCCACTGTCGACCCGAGCTTTGTGCTTGTTCAGGGTTTCCTGCTTGGACAGGTTGCCCTGAATGAACACTTGTTTGCGCCAGTCCCGCTCCAGACCGTCGAACACGTCCTGCATCTGTTTGCGGGATGAGAACAGCACCAGCGTGCCCCGCGAGCCTTCCACCAGATTGGGCAACTCGCGAATGATCGCAGCCGTATGCGCCACGGAATCGCGCGGATCGGCCTTGAGGTCCGGCACCCGCAGCACGCCCGCATCGGCATGGTGAAACGGGCTCGGCACGACAGCGGTGACGGCACCTTTGGGCAAACCGGCGCGCATGCGATAGCGGTCAAATTTGCCCAGCGCGGTCAGGGTCGCGGAGGTTACCAGCGCGCCGTAAGCGATGTTCCATAGATTGCGACGCAGCATTTCCGCCGCCAGGATCGGGCTGGCGTTGACTTCGATGTCGAACAACGAGCCGCTGTCGGCCAGGGTCAGCCAGCGCGCCATGGGCGGGTTGTCTTCCGGGTCTTCGGCAGTGAACGCCGTCCACAATTCCCAGTTGCCATGGGCGCGTGCCAGCAGGCTGCCGAACAGCGGATACCACTCTTCGGCCTGATGGCTGGCGATGCCGATATTGACCTCGCCGTCCATGCCTTCCTTGAGCAGGTCAGTCAGGCGCGTGAACAGATCGTCCAGCCGGGCAAAGCCTTTCTTCAATTCGATGCCCATCTCGCGGATATGCTCGGGCACCACGCCGCCAATGAACCGGTGGCGCGGACGCTCACGGCCTTGCATGTCTTCCCCGGCACGGAAATCCGCCAGTTGCTCGCAGGCCGTGAACATGAACTGTTGCTGGCCTTTGATCTCCCGGGCCAGTTCCGGCACCTGTTCGATGTACTTGCCCAGATCGCCGGGCAATGGATGCTGGGCCAGGAGCTTGGCCAGATTCTTGGCCGTTTGCTCAAGCCAGTCGGCAGTGGAGCGCAGACGCGTGTAATGGGCGAAGTGGCCGATGGCTTTATCCGGAAGGTGATGCCCTTCGTCGAACACGTACAGCGTTTCCCTCGGGTCAGGCAGCACTGCGCCGCCGCCCAGCGCCAGGTCGGCCAGCACCATGTCGTGGTTGGTGACGATCACGTCGACTTTGCCCATGCCCTCGCGGGCTTTATAGAAAGCGCACTGCTGAAAGTTCGGACAATGGCGATTGGTGCACTGGCTGTGATCGGTGGTCAGACGCGCCCAATCCTGATCGGCCAGCTCCTGAGGCCAGCTGTCGCGATCACCGTCCCATTTGTTGCCGGCCAGCTTTTCGATCATGGTGGTGAACAGCTTCTGGCTCGCCTCATCGACTTCGATCTTGAAGCCTTCTTCTTCGAAAAGCTGCGCTGTGGCATTGGTGGCGTCGCCTTCCTGCAGCAGCATGTCGAGCTTGGACAGACACATGTAGCGCCCGCGCCCCTTGGCCAGGGCAAAGGTGAAATTCAGGCCGCTGTTACGCATCAGGTCGGGCAGATCCTTGTAGACGATCTGCTCTTGCAGGGCCACGGTCGCCGTGGCGATCACCAGCCGCTTGCCCGCCAGCTTCGCGGTGGGAATCGCCGCGATGGCGTAGGCCACGGTCTTGCCCGTACCGGTGCCAGCCTCGACCGCCACGACCGCCGGGTCGCCCGAGCGCCGACCTTCTTCGTCGGTGTCCACGTCGCCCAGCACTTTGGCGATCTCGGCGATCATCAAACGCTGGCCATAGCGCGGCTTGAGGCTCTTGGCTTCGAGGAAACGCGAATAAGCGCCCTGAATCTGGGATTTGAGTTCGTTACTGATCATGGCTTCGGTCGGGCTCGGGCGCTGCTGGGCATCGGTGTCAATTAAACGCGAAACCGCTGGATATATCTTCAGTAGTTCCAACGGCCGGCTATCATACCCCGCAAATTCCATCCGCGCAGAACGGAGTACCTGATGACACCTTTCGCCCTTGTCTACACCTTGCATGTTTTGGCCGCCCTGGTCTGGGTTGGCGGGATGTTTTTCGCCTGGATGGTCTTGCGACCGGCGGTCGGCGCGGCGCTGGAAGGCCCGTCCCGATTGAAATTGTGGGTTCAGGTGTTTCCACGGTTTTTTGTCTGGGTCTGGGCCACCGTTGTCGTTTTGCCGATCACCGGCGTGGGCATGATGCACTTGCACTTCGGCGGCTTCGACGGTGCGCCGCGTTACGTGCAAGTGATGATGGGGCTGTACGTGGTGATGACCGCGCTCTTCCTGCGCATCCAGTCATTGCAACTGCCGGAACTGCGCCGCGCGGTAGAGGCTGAAAACTGGGCAGAAGGCGCTGCTGCGCTGGGCCGTATCCGCCGACTCGTGGGGATCAACCTGCTGGTGGGTCTGGCTGTGGTGGTGATTGCGGCGGCCCGGCCCGGGTTTTGAGATTCACAGGCCGTTCGCGAACACGCTCGTTCCTACCAAGGGGTGGTTGCGGCGGCCAGACCCAGCGTTGCCCCTATAGAAGTCGTGCCGCCCTGGCAGTTGGAATTACTCCTTCCATCCGCCCCCGAGCACCTTGTACACACTGATCCGGTTGGACTGCTCCGCCAGCTTGAGGGTGATAAGGTCCTGCTGCGCGGTGTACAGCGAGCGCTGGGAATCAAGGGCTTCGAGGAAGCTTTGGGAACCGGCGCGATACAGCGCGTCGGCCAGTCGATAACTCACGGCACTGGCGTCGGTCAGGTCTTGTTGTGCGTGCAGGCGTTCAGCCAGGGTGCTGCGTACAGCCAAGGCATCGGCCACTTCCTTGAAGGCGGTCTGCAAGGTTTGTTGATAGGTCTGCACCTGAATTTCAGTCTCGACCTTGGCCTGATCCAGCGTCGCGCGGTTACTGCCGGCGTTGAAGATCGGCACACTGATCGAGGGCGCAAAGGTCCAGGCGCCGCTTCCCGCCTTGAACAATCCCGAGAGATCGGAACTGGCCGAACCGGCGCTTGCGGTCAGGGTGATGCTGGGGAAAAACGCTGCACGAGCCACGCCGATATCCATGTTGGCCGCCTTTAGGGTGTGTTCGGCGGCCAGCACGTCGGGGCGGTTTTCCAGCACGCTGGAAGGCAGCGCCGCCGGAATCTGCACCAGGGTTGCAACGGTTTCAGGTTGGTCGTCCGGCAGTAGATTCACCGGTACCTCAGCACCGACCAACAGGCGCAACGCGTTCTGGTCCTGAAGAATCTGGCTGCGATAGACCGCTGATTCACCCTGGGCGGAATTGACCGTGGTCTGCGCCTGGGCCAACGCCAAACCTGACGAACCGCCCAGATCATGACTGCGTCGGGTGAGGTCATAGGTCGCCTGCTGACTGCGCAAGGTTTCATCGGCCAGTTTCAAACGCTGATTGTCTGCCGCCAGCGTCAACCAGGCGGTGGCCACTTCCGACACCAGTGTGATCTGGGTGCTGCGTCGGGTTTCGGCCAGGGACAAGTAGTCCTCCAGCGCTTCATCTTTTAGATTCTGCACCCTGCCGAAGAAGTCCAGCTCGTAACTGCTCAGCCCGATATCGGCGCTGTATTGATGGCTAGTGGTCGCCACGCCGCTGTTGGACTGCGTGCCCGGTGTGCGGGAACTGGTGCTGGCGCCGTCGGCTGTGATCGCCGGGAACGCCGCCGCCCGCTGGATTCGATACTGGACACGAGCCTTGTCGATGTTCAGAGTGGCCAACCGCAGGTCGCGGTTGTTGACCAGGGCCAGCGCCTGCAATTGCTTGAGTCGGTCATCGAGAAAGAACTCGCGCCAGCCAATATCCGCCTCGGCCTGACCGGCAATCGCTGTGCCCGAACGCCAATCGGTGGCAACTGGCGCTTCAGGCCGTTGGTAATCGGGGGCGAGATTGATGCAGCCGCTCAGGCTGAGGATTACAAGCAGGAGAATGCCTGTGCTGTGGGAGCGCAGGGCCACAAGTTCACCACGAAGCCGGCTCATGCTTCACCTGCCTTGGCGCTGGAAAAATTGCTCACTTTGCTGAACCGTCCCCGAATCAATACAAAGAACAACGGCACGAAGAAAATCCCCAGCACCGTCGCCGAGAACATGCCGCCCAACACGCCGGTGCCGATGGCCTGGCGCCCGCCGGAACCCGCTCCAGAACTCAATGCCAGAGGCAGCACGCCGCACATGAACGCCAGCGAGGTCATCAGGATAGGGCGCAGACGCAGGCGTACCGCGTTGAGCGTCGCCTCTCGCAGATCCTGCCCTTGCTCTTGCAGATGCTTGGCGAATTCAACGATCAGAATGGCGTTTTTCGCCGCCAGCCCGACCGTGGTCAACAGCCCTACCTGGAAATACACGTCGTTGGACAGCCCGACAAAGTGGGTCGCCAGCACCGCGCCGACGACGCCAAGCGGCACCACCAGCATCACCGAAAACGGTACCGACCAGCTTTCATACAACGCGGCCAGACACAGGAAAACGAACAGGATCGACACCCCATACAACAGCGGTGCCTGTGAGCCGGACAAACGCTCCTGATAAGACTGGCCGGTCCATTCGTAGCCGATGCCGTCCGGCAACTGCTTCATGATGGCCTCCACCGCATCCATGGCATCGCCGGAACTGACCCCCGGTGCCGGATCACCGACCAGTTCCAGGGAAGAACTGCCGTTGTAGCGTTCCAACAACGGTGAGCCGAAGCTCCAGGAATAAGTGGCAAAGGACGAGAACGGCACCATTTCGTTGTTGCTGTTGCGCACGAACCAGTGATCCAGATCCTCGGCCTGCATACGCGCGGCCGCTTCGCCCTGGATGTACACCTTCTTGACCCGGCCTTCATTCAGAAAATCATTGACGTAATTGCCGCCCAGCGCCGCTGACAAGGTGTCGTTGATGTCGCTGGTGGTCAGGCTCAAGGCCCCGGCCTTGCGGTCATTGATCGCGATGTGCAACAGCGGCGCATCGTCCAGGCCGGTACTGCGCACGCCCTGCAAGGCCGGTTGCTGCCTGGCCAGCTCAATGAACTGAGCCCGCGCCTTGACCAGCGCATCGTGGCCCAGACCGCTCAAATCCTTGAGCTGCACATCAAAGCCCGAGCTTTGCCCGAGACCGCGAATCGCAGGCGGCTGCGCAACGAACACATTGGCATCGGTAATGATCTGCGACAGCGCCCCGGTAGCTCGCGCAGCGATCTTCGCCGACCCCTGATCCGCACCCGTGCGCTCGCTCCAATCCTTGAGTTTGATAAACGCTCGCCCGGTATTCTGACTGTTGCCGCCCACGCCGAGGCCAGTGATGCTGATCAGCGCCTCCACCTCCGGCTGCTTGAGCATGTAATCCTCGAACTGCCGCATCACCTCCTGGGTGCGACTGTCGGTTGCGCCCACCGGCAGTTGCAGTTGCGCCATGAGAATGCCCTGGTCTTCATCAGGCAGGAACGACGTAGGCAGCCGTGTATACACGAAGGCCATGACCAAAACGATCAAGCCGTAAACCAGCATGCTGCGCCCGCCTCGCTTGAGGATGCCGCCAACCAGTCCTTGATAGCGCTGCGAACCGCGGTCGAACGTGCGGTTGAACCAGCCGAAAAATCCACGCTTGGGTTCATCGGTGCGAGCATCCCCAGGCCGCAGCAAAGTGGCGCACAACGCAGGCGTCAAGGTCATGGCCACCAGCACCGACAGCAACATGGCCGCAACAATCGTCACCGAGAACTGGCGATAAATGATCCCCGTGGAGCCGGAGAAAAACGCCATGGGTATGAACACCGCCGAGAGCACCAGCGCGATGCCCACCAATGCGCCGGTGATTTCCTTCATGGACGTGCGGGTAGCTTCCAGCGGCGACAGGCCTTCATCGGCCATCACCCGCTCGACGTTTTCCACCACCACGATGGCATCGTCCACCAGCAAACCAATGGCGAGCACCATGGCGAACATGGTCAGGGTGTTGATGGAGTAACCGAACACCGACAGCACGCCGAAAGTGCCCAGCAACACAACGGGCACAGTGATCGCCGGGATCAACGTCGCGCGCAGATTCTGCAGGAACAGGAACATGATCAGCACCACCAATACGATGGCTTCTCCCAGAGACTTGACCACTTCTTCGATGGAAATACTGACGAAGGGCGTGGTGTCGTAGGCAATGACGTTTTGCAGTTGCATGTCTTGGGGGTAGAACGCCGACAGTTCGGCCAGCTTGGCCTTGACCGCCTTGCCTACGTCCAGCGCGTTGGCATTGGTCGCCAGCTGCACGCCCATCGCAGCGGCCGGACGGCCGTTCAAGGCCGTGCCGATGCTGTAATCCTCACTGCCCAATTCGATGCTCGCTACGTCGCTCAGTAGCACGACCGCACCATCGCTGGACGACTTGACCACCACGTCGCGAAACTGCGCCACCGTCTGCAATTTGCTGCGCGCGCTGATGGTCGCATTGAGCTGTTGCCCGGCGCGGGCGGGCAGCGAACCCAGTTGGCCGACCGACACTTCGGTGTTCTGGGCTTCAAGCGCAGCGCTGATATCGGACGGCATCAAGGCGTATTTTTCCAGCTTGGCCGGGTCCATCCAGATGCGCATGGCGAAGCCCGAGCCCAGGGTTTTCACTTCGCCGACGCCGTTGACCCGGCTGATCTGGTCCAGCAGTGTGCTGGAGATGTAATCACCAATTTGAGTAGCAGTGGTCGCCGGATTGTCGGACGCCAGTGCGGCAATCATCAGAAAGTCCGAGCCGCCCTTGGTGACGGTCAAGCCTTCGTTCTGTACTGCCTGGGGCAAGCGTGATTCGATCTGCTGAAGCTTGTTCTGCACCTGCATCTGCGAAACGTCAGGATCAGTACCCGCGTTGAACGACAGACTGATGCTGGCGCTGCCATCGGAGCTGCTCGATGCCGACATATAGGTCAGGTTGTCGATGCCGGTCATTTGTTGCTCGATGACCTGGGTGACCGAGTCCTCGACGGTTTTCGCCGATGCGCCGGTGTAAGTGGCGGAAATCCGGACCGTGGGCGGCGCAATGTCAGGGTATTGCTCAAGCGCCAGGCGGCTGATGGACAAGCCGCCAGCCAGCATGATGACAATGGCCAGCACCCAGGCAAAAATCGGTCGATCAATGAAAAAGCCAGCCATGGGTCAGCCCTCCTTGACAGCAGTGCTGTTGGCCACGGCGTCGGTCTTGGGCGTGGCATCCACCTCGACACCTTGCGCTGCATCGCCGGCGTGCACTTTTTGCCCGCCCTCGACGATGACCTGCTCCCCTGCCTTAAGGCCGGACGTGACCCACCATTGATTATCGATGGCACGGCCGATAGTCAGCGTGCGCTGCTCCACCTTGCCAGCGACCAGCACCAGGGCCGAGGCCGCGCCGCCTTCGCTACGGGTCACGGATTTTTGCGGCAGCAGAATCGCCTGATCGTCACGCCCCTGTTCCAGCACGGCGCGCACGTACATGCCTGGCAGCAGCAAGCCATCCGGGTTGGCAATTACCGCGCGCAAGGTCACGGTGCCCGTGCTCTGGTTGACGCTGACGCCGCTGAACTTCAGGCGGCCTTTCTGCGCGTAAGTACTGCCATCTTCCAGCAGCAGGGAAATTTCCGCTTCGCCCGCGCCACTGCTTTGCAAGGTGCCGCTGGCCAGATCCCGCTTGAGACGCAGCAGGTCGGTGGTGGACTGGGTGACATCGACATAGATCGGGTCCAGTTGCTGAACCGTGGTCAGCGCCGTGTCCTGGCTGGCGGTCACCAACGCCCCCGGCGTGACTGTGGAAGTTTCGATGCGGCCGCTGATGGGCGCGGTGATTCGTGTGTAGGCCAGGTTGATGCGCGCTGTCTCGACGCCCGCCTGAGCCACTTTCACTTCAGCCTCGGCAGTCAGCAGAGCCGCTTGGGCATCTTCGTTATCCTGCTGGCTAATTGCATCGATTTTGGCCAGTCCGGCATTGCGTCTGGCGGTCAGCTGCGACGACTTTGCCGTCGCCTGGGCCTTGGCAAGCGTGGCCTGCGCCTCAGCCAGCGCCGCCTGATAAGTCGCCGGGTCGAGCTGATACAGCGCCTGCCCGGCCTTGACCTGGGCACCCTCGACGAACAGCCGTTTCTGCACGATGCCGCCAACCTGGGGACGAATATCCGCGACCATGAACGCCTGGGTGCGCCCGGTCAGTTCGGTATCGAACGCCTGGGCCCTAGGCTTGATGGTCAACACCGTCACTTGCGGCACTTTGGGCGCCGGCGGCTCGGGTGTCTCTTTAGAGCAACCTCCCAAAGCGCCGAGCACCAGCACGGAAAGAATAAAGGCGGCCGTCACCAGAAGTTCGGCAAAGCGTTTGATGGACATTGAAGCCTCGGCGTTACAGGAATGCATGGCCCAATGCTACGGAGCAAATGTGCAGAGAAATTGAAGATTGCCCGCAAGCCTTGTATCTACGGCGTTGTGGCGCGTAAATAGCCGGGCACTTCTTCGAGCGTCCCCATGAAACTGAGCATTTCCACCAAATTGTTTCTGGCAGTTCTGGCCAGTGTGACCCTGGTAATCCTGAGCATGAGCATGGCCGCCAGTTGGAGCTTTGGTCGTGGGTTTCTGGGCTACCTGAATGAACAGGCACTGTTGCGCCTTGATCCGATCCTGCCGCGCCTGGAAAGAACCTGGAAACGCGATGGCAACTGGGATTACCTGCGCGACCAACCCGATAACTGGTTCGATTTGCTGCGCCCGGTGAAAGGCGAAGACCTGGCCGAGAACGGCGAATGGCGCGCACCGCCGATTTCCGATCTGACCGGCGCGGTGTTTCGGGTCGCGCTGTTCGATGCAAACAAAGAGTTGGTGATGGGCTATCCCGGTGTTGCGGACCAGGCCCTGCTGCGCCCGATCAACGTCGCGGGCAACACTGTCGGCTGGCTGGCGGTCATTCCATTCCAGAGTGTTTCCGAAGCCGGCGGACAGCGTTTCGAGGCTTACCAGTTGCGGGTCAGCCTAGGCATTGGTGTCGGGTCACTGCTGCTGGCGATGCTCATCGCCTGGTGGATCGCCCGAACGCTGCTCGCCCCGGTCAAGCAGGTCGCGGCGGCCACCCACCGGCTGGCGGCCGGGCACTACGCCGAGCGCGTTTGGGTATCGGCCAACGACGAAGTGGGCCAACTGGCTCGGGACTTTAATCAACTGGCATTGACCCTGGAGAGCAACGAGCGCCTGCGTCGTGAATTCATGGCCGATGTATCCCACGAATTGCGCACACCTTTGGCGGTGATGCGCGGCGAGCTGGAAGCCATTGAAGACGGCGTGCGTCAGTTGGATGTGAACTCCATGCTGTCACTGCAGGGCGAAGTCAGCATGCTCAGCAAATTAGTAGACGATCTGTATGAATTGTCACTGGCTGATGTCGGCGCCCTGACGTATCGCAAGACCCGGCTGGACCTTGCTCCGTTGTTAAGCGACAGCGTCGCTATGTTCCACGAACGCAGCAAGGCCTGCGGTATCGACGTGCAACTTGAGCTGCACGACGGCCCGCTGTGGGTACAGGGTGACGATCAGCGCTTGCGTCAGTTGATGAGTAACGTGCTGGAAAACGCCATGCGTTACACCGATCAGGGCGGCACCTTGCGCATCGAAGCCCGACTTGAAGACCAGTCGGTGCGGGTCAATATTCTGGATTCCGCGCCCGGTGTCAGCGACGAGCAAATGCCGCGTCTGTTCGAACGATTCTATCGCGGCGAAGCTTCCCGCAGCCGCAGCAGTGGTGGCGCGGGACTGGGGCTGGCGATCTGTCGCAGCATTGTGATCGCCCATGGCGGGATGTTGCAGGCGGACCACTCGCCTCTGGGCGGCGTGTGGTTGACCCTGCAACTGCCGCGAGACGCTTGAGCCATGACCTCCATTCTGATTGTCGAAGACCAGCCCAAGCTTGCTTCACTGCTGAATGACTACCTGCTTGCCGCGGGCTACCAGCCCACATGCCTGAGCAACGGCCTGGATGTCGTGCCCGCTGTGCGTGCCGCCGAACCCGCGCTGATTTTGCTGGACATCATGCTGCCCGGACGCGACGGGCTGGAACTGTGCCGCGACCTGCGCGCTTTCAGCAGCGTGCCCATTATTCTGATTACCGCGCGGGTCGAAGAAATCGACCGCCTGATCGGCCTGGACCTGGGCGCCGATGATTACATCTGCAAGCCTTTCAGCCCTCGGGAAGTGGTGGCGCGGGTCAAAGCAATACTGCGTCGCGGGCGACTGATCGAGAAGACCGGGATCGATCGCCTGGTGGTGGAACCTGACCACTTCCGCGCAACGCTGGACGGCGTTGACTTGGGCCTGACGCCGGTGGAAATGCGCTTGCTGTTCACCCTGGCCAATGCGCCGGGTCGCGTCTTTTCAAGGGATCAACTACTGGACAAGCTGTATTTCGATCACCGCATCGTCACTGATCGGACTGTGGACAGCCATATCAAGAACCTGCGCCGCAAGCTGGATCTGGCCAGCCCCGGCGAAGAGATCGTGCAGTCGATTTACGGGATGGGCTACACGTTGAAGCTGTGATCGCCCGGCAAACGGAACGCCCGTGGATAGCAGGCGCCCATTCCAATCAGAAAAAGTTACAAACGCTGGACCGTCAGTGCCCCGGCCGGCCCCGCAACGCCAGGCTGGCCTGGCAAACCTTCACGACCGGCCTTGCCGCCGTCGGCACGGTAAACGATGCAACCCTTGGACGCCCCGCCTTTGCCGGCGCGCCCCCCTTGACCCGCTGCACCACCAGCACCGCCCTCGACATTGACTTGAATGCGTTCGGCGGCGAACGCCACCGGTAGTTCCAGGCGTACTTGGCCACCTGCGGCGCCGTCATGACCATTGCCGCCGTCGTCACCATTGAAGCCACGTCCCGCCTGACCCCAGGTGCAACCCGGCGCCTCACCGTTGGCGCCATCCAGGCCGACATAACCGGGAGCACCCGTTCCGCCGCGAGCATCGACCGACAGCCTGGCGGCATCCAGCGATTCCATGCGCAGGGTCAGATTACGTCCCGGCAACGGCGCTTTTTCGTAAGTGCCCGGTGATCCACGAGCGGTGATCTGACTGCCTTCGCCCAACTGGCCACGATGCACCACCAGGCTGAACGGCTGGCTGCCAGGCACAATGGCTATACGTGCCTCATGGCCCAAAACCAGTTGATCCACCTTCACTTCGGTCAAGCCAGACGGAATCAGCAAGGTGCCATAGTCTGCAACTTCCAGACGCTCCAGTTGCAGGACGCTGGTCGCATTGGGTAAGCGCATCAGTGAATGGGATTGGACCGTAATGGTCTGCGCCATTGCCAAAGGACTGCACAGCGCAGCCAGTAGAAAAACACTACGCATGAGCGACCTCCGAGGTCGATTTCGGGAAAGATTGCAGATGAAAAATACCGAAAACCAGAATCTGCAGGCGGTCGCGCCAAGGATGCTTGCGCCCGCGCAGGCTGCCGTTGAACAGCAATAATTCGGCGACATGGGTCAATATCAACAAGCTGCCGGCCAGCTTGATCAGCATCCCGAACGGTGTCGGCAACACAATAACCAGATTCAGCAGCACCACCAGCCAAAACCCTAATGTAAGAAGCTTCCCCAATCCCCAAAACACCTTCATTGCTCGCCCCTGGTCATGATTTTTTATGCGAACGCTTATTATTGAGTGCGTTTTGCGCGCGCACAGTAGACGGCTTGCTTGCCGAATATGCCAGTGGGGTGTTGAAAATTCTTCAAGGAGCAACGTTGGTCTGCCGAACGGCGCAGTTCATGCTGGCCCGGCGACGTGCGCCGGGCCAGTTTGGGAGGGCAGAATCAGCGGTTGATTTTGATCTCTACACGACGGTTGAGTGAGCGGCCGGCGGCCGTTTTGTTGTCGGCCACAGGACGCGCCTCGCCATCGCCTTGCACGGACACAAACGCACTGCGCGGGATGCCGGAACTGACCAGATAGTCTGTTACGGACATGGCGCGTTTCTCGGACAGCTTCTGGTTATAGGCGTCACGTCCAACGCTGTCGGTGTGCCCGCTGACATGCAGCTGCGCACTCGGCGCTTCGCGTTTGAGGCGAGTCGCGATCAGATCGAGCTTCGATTTGTCGGCGGCGGTCAGACGCGCAGAGTCGAATTCGAACAGCACATCGTTGATCACAATCACCTCTTCTTTGGCAACCGCGACCTCTTCAACGACTGCCGGTGGCGGTGCAGGAGGCGCCAATGGGCAACCTGTGGCATCTACTTGCACGCCCTTGGGAGTGTCGGGGCATTTGTCGATGCTGTTTTTCACACCATCGCCATCATCGTCGCCGTCGCCATGCACCCAGCAATACGCGCCCGCCATCACGCCCACCGCGCCACCCAGGCTCGCCGCAACCGCCGCGCTCTGAAACGCCCCTGCCGCTGCGCCTGCCACGCCGCCGCCCAACGCACACAGTGGCCAATCGGTTTTCTGCAAACCGGCACAACCGGTCAATACACTGGTTACAAGAATCAGAGGTAACGCCGTCCGGATTATTCTCATCAATGTCTTCTCCCAAGGGTTCGGCCCAATGCGCCGCCAGTGGATTAAAGACAGCACTTGGCCACTTTGCCAGTTGGAGCCTTGTTTTATTGGGGTTTACCGAGTTTTTGCGGTGTTAGGGCAAGCGAGGACGTTGAGACACGCTCGGGAAGTCAGGACTAGGCCCGCCGCCGAGAGCGCGCTAGTCTTGCAGGCCAATACGAGGATTTTCGATGAGCGAAGGCTTTTCCACCCGCACGCCCCAGCAAGCGCTGGCCGCCCTGCTCGACCAGCAGGCTCCGCGCCGTTTGTTGATGATTGGTGCTCAGGCATTCCCGGCACTGCTGGCATTCAAGGAGGCACATCCGGACACCGAGGTGTTCCATGCCTTGCCTGGCGCATTACCGGCAGACCTTGCCGCGCAGCGTTTCGACCTGGCGTTGGCGGTCGATTGCCTTGAGCACATGCCCAAGCGCGCCGGGCTAGAGTTGCTGGGCGGCATTCGCAACCTGAACGCGAGCCGAATTGCCGTGTTGGCTGACCTGAAGGCCTGTAGCTGGCAGGACACGGATTTCTATTCCCTGGCACTGCAATTGACTGAGCGCTTTGCCCGGGACGAGCAGGTTTTGACGCTGTTCACCTACGATCTTCGCGAATACAAACAAGTACCGGATTGGCTCAACGCACGCTTCTGGGCCAATCCGGAGAATTACGGCAAATATTGGTGGTGACCCATGAGTAGCGCAATTTGCCCCTGCGGCAGCGGCGATCTGTTGATGACCTGCTGCGGCCCCTTTCACGCCGGCCAGCCAACGCCTTGCGCAGAGAAACTGATGCGTTCGCGCTACAGCGCCTATGTGCTGGGCCTGATCGATTATTTGCTGGACACCACGCTTCCCGCGCAGAAATCAGGCCTGGATCGTCAATCCATCAGCCAGTGGAGCTTGCAGAGCACCTGGCTGGGGCTGGAAGTGGAAAGCACTGAAGTCTTCGGCGGCAAGCCTGAACATGCCTTCGTCACCTTCACGGCACGCTGGCATGACGGTACAGGCGAGCACAGTCATCGCGAGCGCTCGTCCTTCGTACAGAATCAGGGCCGCTGGTATTTCATCGACCCCACCGTACCGCTCAAGGCCGGACGCAACGACGCCTGCCCATGCGGCAGCGAACAGAAATTCAAGAAGTGCTGCGCCAGTTATATCCAGTGAATCACTTCAGGCTCAGGTGTGAAATATCGGGCGCAGGGCCCGCCACGGGCTGCTTTACCTGCCCCATGTCGCTGCCCGTCGGGGCCAGGCTCAGGCTGGACAGGTCCAGCCGGGGCGCCACCGGATCGGGTTTTGCGTCCTGAAGGTCGCTCCCGACTTCCAACAACACGAAATCCGGCGCATCCACATCAACGAACGCGGCCATGTAGCTGTCGCGCGGCGCCACCTTCAGTCGACCACTGCTGACAGGCGATTTGCGGAAGTAAGCCGGCTCGTCCGGCGGCGGCGCCAGCTCCACTTCTTCGATCAGCTGCTCCATCCCCTGAACCTCGACCAGCGCGCCGGCACGTTCCAGGGTCGAGCGATATTTCTCGGCAGCGGCGGCATCGAGATTGTTCTTGAGCACCAGGCGACGTCCGGAAAACAGCAACGCCAAACGATGAGCATCGGCCTGAAACAATTTCCCCAGATTGGCCTGGACTCGTTCAAGCTGAGCGCCAGGTATCAATTGGCCACTAAATACGATTTCATAAAGATTCATGGGTCACACCCTGTAGCACGTGGCATGAGTATACGCAGACGGGGATCGGTTGCCATTTCAGCGCAGACCGCGTTGATCCGGCCGCCAGTCCCGGCCAAATGGATTAAGCAAGTTGCCCTGCTAAACTCAGGCCTCAAATGGAGCACGACAATGTTTTTACAGGCGCACTTCACAAGAATCCTAAGCCTGGCGCTGCTGCTCTCGATGCTGGCGGGATGTTCGAGCCTGGTTGTCAGCGACTATCAGGAGCCCACGGTACGCCTGCTCAAGGTCGAAGTGGTCAAGGCCAAACTGATGCAGCAGGACTTCAAACTGCATTTTCGCGTCGACAATCCCAACAGCGGCAGCATGCTGGTGCGCAGCCTGCGCTACAAGATCATGCTCGGTGATGTGATGCTCGCTGACGGCGAATCCACCGACTGGTTCGTGGTCGATGGCGAGGGTCACAAGAACTTTGTCGTGCCCATCAGGACCAACCTCTGGCAGCACATGAAATACATCGCCAAGCTGCTGAAAAAACCGGATCAACAAATTCATTACCGCCTCGAAGGCAAGCTCAAGACCGGCTTTTTGTTTCGGCACAACGTGCGTATCGGCCGCGATGGGGAGATAATCCCCGGCGATTTTATTCCGGAGTAACCCCGATGACCCAGCAAGACCACGTGCATGGCCCTGATTGCAATCACGATCACGACGATCATGCCCATGACCATCACGACCACCAGCACGGCCACGTACACGGCCCCAATTGCGGTCATGCTCACCAGGAGCCCGTGCGCAACGCGTTGAAAGACGTTGGCCGCAACGATCCTTGCCCATGCGGCAGTGAGAAAAAATTCAAGAAATGTCACGGCGCGTAATTCGCCGAGCATTGCCAACGGCCTGCCTTGCAGGCCGTTTTCATTTGTGCGGGGCGCCGCTGCCGGAGTAAAACAGGGGTCTTTAATTGCCCTGAACCCATTCGGAGCCTTCCATGATCGATCTGCACTACTGGACCACACCCAATGGCCACAAAGTCTCTCTGTTTCTGGAAGAGGCCGGCCTTCCCTACAAGATTTTCCCGGTAAACATCGGTCAGAACGACCAATTCAAGCCCCAATTCCTGAAGATCGCTCCCAATAACCGCATCCCGGCCATCGTCGATCATGAACCGGCCGACGGCGGAGCGCCGCTGAGTCTGTTTGAGTCCGGCGCGATCCTGCTGTATCTGGCAGAAAAGACCGGCACGTTCATCCCTCAGGATTTACGCGGCCGTCAGGAAGCCTTGCAGTGGCTGTTCTGGCAAATGGGTGGGCTGGGGCCAATGGCCGGTCAGAATCACCATTTCAATCGCTTCGCCAAAGAGAAAATCCCCTACGCCATCAAGCGCTATGTGGATGAGACGGCGCGGCTGTACGGCGTACTGAACAAGCATCTGGACGGCCGCGAGTTTGTGGCTGGCAGTCAATACAGCATTGCGGACATGGCGATCTACCCATGGATCGTGCCGCACAGCTGGCAGGACCAGAACCTGGATGACTTCCCGCACCTCAAGCGCTGGTTCGACATGGTCGCTGAACGCCCGGCCACCAAACGGGCTTATGCGCTGGTTGACGTGGTTAACCCGCCGAAGGATTAGTGAGTGATAGCGAGCCTGCCCGCGAAGGCTTTGCTCCAGCGCCGGCATAGCGCCTGGATCTGCTGGCCTTTTCGCGAGCAAGCTCGCTCCCACTGCCGCCCTTCGCCAATCTCACACTGAAAAACTTTGAAATAAACTCCTGATCCCTGCTTGCGTGCTGCCCTCCTGCTCTCTAACGTAGCGCCTTTTATACGCCACCCCCCGCAGGAGCTTCGCCCATGGCCTCGCCAGCCCTACCCAAATTTCTACCCCGGTTCGGCGCTGCCGCCGCTGCGGCGGGTTTCTTGAGCCTTGCGGGCTGCCAGCTCGGCGGTGGCGACACAGATACGTTGATGCCCACTTCCGGCACCGTCGCGATCAAGGGCCTGGCCCAAAACGTTTCGATACGCCGCACGCCCCAAGGCATGCCGCTTATTGAAAGCAGCACCTTCCACGACGCGCTGTTCACCTTGGGCTACGTGCACGCCAACGACCGCATCACCCAGATGATTGGCATGCGTTTGCTCGCTCAGGGGCGACTGTCGGAGATGGTCGGCTCCAGTGCCCTGGACGTGGACCGCCTGATGCGTGCGGCCAACCTGAAAAAGAACGCCGGCGAGCTGTATGGCGCAGCGTCGCCTCGGCTCAAGCGTTTCTTTGACGTCTATGCCCGAGGTGTCAACGCCTGGCTGTTCCGCTATCGCGACAAACTGCCTGCGGACCTGGCCTCCTCCGGCTATCGCCCGGAATACTGGAAAGCCGAAGATTCGGCGTTGATCTTCAGCCTGCTCAACTTCAGCCAATCGGTGAATTTGCAGGAAGAGCTGTCCTCGCTGGTGCTGGCGCAGAAAGTCGGTGCCGACAAGCTCGCTTGGCTGATGCCCACCTACCCGGACGAAGAATTGCCGTTCGCCGAAGCGGAAAAACTCAAGGGCTTGAACCTTGGCGGACAAGTGCCAGGCCTGGACGAGCTGAACAAAGTCGCGCTGCAACTCTATGACTCGAACATGCTGGGGGTGGCGGCGTCCAGCAACTGGGCCATTGCCCCGCAACGCAGCCGCAATGGTCGCAGCTTGCTGGCCAACGACATGCAACTGCCTGCCGGATTGTCGTCGGCCTGGAGTTTCGTACAGATCCGCGCGCCGAAATATCAGGCGGCGGGTACCACCATCGCCGGCCTGCCGCTGGTGCTGTCGGGCTTTAACGGCAAGCTGTCGTGGTCCATGGCCTCGGTCATGGGCGATAACCAGGACTTGTTCCTGGAAAAGCTCAAGCGTGAAAACAATCGCCTGATGTACATGGCCGACGGCAAATGGATACCGGCGACTTCCCACGAGGAAACCTTTTTCATCAAAGGCGGCAGCCCGGTGCGCGAAGCGGTTTATGAAACGCGCCACGGCCCGCTGCTCAACAGTAACGTGGGTGGCGGGCAGCCAGGCAATGGCCTTGGTCTCGCGCTTCAAACCCCGGGCTATAAAGACGACAAGAGCCTCGATGCGTTCTTCGACCTGTCCCGCGCGCCCAAGGTGGAAAAAGCCTTCGATACCAGCCGGGAAATTCGCGCCATCGCCTTGAACATGGTGTTCGCCGATGCCTCGAACATTGGCTGGCAAGTTACCGGGCGCTTCCCGAATCGTCGTGAAGGCCTGGGCCTGCTGCCGTCGCCGGGTTGGGACAGCCGTTACGACTGGGACGGTTTTGCCGATTCCATGCTGCATCCCTACGATCAGGACCCGACCCAGGGTTGGATCGGCACCGCCAACCAGCGCACCTTCCCCAAGGGTTACGGCATGCAGTTGTCCAACTCCTGGAAGACGCCGGAGCGCGCCGAGCGTATCGCCGAGATGGCCAACAGCGGCAAGCAGGACAGCCGCAGTGTGATCGCCATGCAGTACGACCAGACCACGACCTTCGCGGCCAAGCTGAAAAAAATGCTGGATGCGCCCGGCATGGTCAAACCCCTCAAACAAGCCATTGACGCGCTGCCCGATGCACAGCGAAGCAAGGCGCGGGAGGCTTACACGCGGCTGGTGGCCTTCGACGGCAAGCTGTCAGCGACTTCCGCCGACGCGGCTCTGTATGAGTTTTTCCTGCAGGAAAGCGCGAAACAGATCTTCCTCGACGAGTTGGGCCCGGAAAGCAGCCCGGCGTGGAAAGCCTTGGTGCAGAACGCCAGCCTGTCCTATTCGGCACAGGCCGATCACTTGCTGGGACGCGAAGACAGCCCGTACTGGGACGACATCAAAACCCCGCAGAAAGAAGACAAACCGACGATTCTGGCCCGCAGTCTCGCGGCGGCCATTACTGCCGGTGATAGCCAGCTGGGCGCCGATCATAAGGCGTGGCAATGGGGCAAACTGCATCGCAGCATCTGGCAGGTCAAACCCTTGTATGGCAGCAGCATCGATCACGGGGCGAGCCCGGCGGGCGGCGACCACAGCACCTTGAACATCGCGGCGTATCCTTGGGGCAACAATTTTGACAGCCCGGTCGCTCCTGGCATGCGCATGATTGTCGATTTCAGCCAGGCCGAACCCATGATGGGTCAGGTCAACGTTGGCCAGTCCGGCAACCCGGCCAGCCCGAATTACACCGATGGCATCGAACCCTCGCTCAAGGGCCTGTACCAGACCATTCCAGTGCAGCAGCAAAACCTTGAGAAGGCATACGGCAAGGCCCGTTTGACCCTGGTGCCGGGGAAATAGTCGAGTGCGCATGGCGGTTCAGTAGATAAGCAGCACCCCGCTGATCGCCGTGTACTGGCCCGGCCCCACCCGCAAGCCCGGCTGCATCCGGGCATAAACCGTGTAGACACGGGTGTGCGATGTGTTGGCTGGCAAGGTGTAGCTGTCTGAAATAGCGCTGCCTTCGCTGTCTCCCCAGACCTGTTGATAACTTCCCGAGGTGTAGAGCTGATAACTCGCCGTACCGTTACCGCCCAACATGGTTTTTTCACGCATGCTGGAAGTGTCGGACAGAAGCCGGTAACTGACATTGGCTGCACTGCCGTCGCTCTGGCAGACCACCGTCAGCGTCGCAGTGCTGCGAGTGACCTGTCCGGGGCGACCCTCTACCCTCCCGAAACTCAACGGCGTGGCCGACACAGAACAGTGATAAGCCAGCGTCGGCGGGCAAATCAACATAGAGCCGATGCAGCACAATGGGGCGAAGATCTTCATGGTTGCGCTCCCGGACGGCAAATCAATGGCCCGATCTGCGGAATCGTGTTGGCCTGCGGTTGATAGTCAAAACTCACGGTACAAGGCGCCTGCCCGGTGCCGCTGACCCAAACCTGCTCGTGCTCGGCCAGGTCCTGGAAAAACGTCATGCCGTCATAACCCACTACCCCCGCCTCGCCACTGCCGGACAACACGGCCCGGCTGCCCAGCAACACTGGCCGGCTGTGCTCATCAAGCAAAATAAGGGTCGCGCTGCGATTGCGCCGTATTGGAAATTTCGCGATAACCCCCGAACGATCCGAGGGTCGCACCTCAAGGACAGCGTCGCTCAAGGACACATCCATCGGAACATCCCCGGCTTCAATGGACAGACGATTGGACTCATAGGCCCGCAGCCCTTCGATCAACAGCAGACCGTCAGCATCGGTCTTGCCCAGAGGGCGATTTTCCTGCAACACGGTTATTCCCGGCAGGCCATCGGTATCGACCAAGGCAAAACTGTCATAAACCGTATTGGAGGCGAACAAGTGGCCATCCAGGGTGGACAGCGCACCTCGCGCAGTGCCGCGATAAGCCGTGCCGTTCTCACTGCGCTCGACCTGCGCACCTACCTCCCCCCAGGAAGATTTGTAACTCATCCCGACATCCTCTCGGGTTTGGGTGCCGGTCTGGCGGGCGATTTGCCAACCCACATCGCCACGCTGCACGGCGCTTTGCCGGGCCTCGATGGTTTGATAAGTGCTGTCACCGCTGCGACTGCTGCTCGCGCTGAGCGATGCCGTGCGCCCAATGGGGATGGAGATCCCGACGAACATACCGTTACCGCTGTTGCCTTTGAAATCGTGGAACGCCGTGACGAAGCCATAGGCTTTCATGGGCAGCGGCGCCGAGAGGGTCGCAGAAAGGGTCGACGTGGAGATGCGTTGCGTGGGCTGCACATAGTCGATGTCATCGTCATCAAGCGTATAGAGATTGACCATCTTTTTGGCATACACCAGCCCCAGCGTCCCCACGCCGGGGATGGGCAGGCCGAGGTTGGCGCGCAACGTCGTTCTGGGCATGGCATCGTCATTGGCAGCAGCGATATCGGAAAACCCGCCGTCAGCCTTCAACAGACTGAATCCGATACTCAGGTCAGGCGTGGTGCGCGCGATACCCAGCCCATATTGCAAACCGGGTTGACCGTCATAGGCACTACTGGCCACTGACGCGGTAAGCACACCCAACTGGCCGACCAGCAGATTGGCGCCGACGCCGCCCATGACCATCCCGGTGGTGGTCTCCAGATGGGTTTCCAGGCTCAGGGTTGACGTCGCACCATGGCGATAACTCACAGAGGCTGCCGGCTGGGCGTAATCATTCGAGCGGGTAGCGTATTCACGCCGCACAGAACCGGCCTGTACCGCCAGGGAATCGAGCCCTTCGTTGAGCAATAAAGTGCTGGCATAGAACGGCAGCGTCTGCGTGGTTTGTCGGCCACTGGCATCCTTGACGACGACTGAGAGGTCGCCCCCGCCTGACGTAACCGGCAATTGGCTGAGTTCGAACGGCCCGGGTTGCACCTGGGTGGTGGACTGGTGCAAGCCGTTGACGAAAATATCCACCGACGAGGGCACGGCCACTTCGCCGGTCATGCCGGGCCGGGGATACGTGACCAGATCCGGGCGCAACGCAAAATTGGTGGTCATCTGCACGCCGAGCAAGCGAACCGGTCGCGTCCAGCTCAAGCCAGCATTGATGAAATCACCGGCGTTGTAGCTTTGCAGTGTCGAGGGATCAGAGAAGCCATAGGTGGTGTCCAGGCGAACCGTGTGACTGAAACTCCGGCTGCGGGTCTGCACGACACTGGATTGCATGACCCCAAAAGGGCCGAATACCCGTAGCTGATTTTGCAGGCTTGAGCTCAAGTCGCCGCCATCGCGCGTGAACTGGGTATCGTAGTTGAGGACAGCGCCGTAATCACTGCGGTCCACTTTACCCAACGAAGGCTGCACCCGAGCGATCAACTGCTGTGTCTTGAGACTGTGCAAGGGAACCTGCAATTCCAGGGTCTGTGCGTTGGCGTCCAACTGCCACGTCCAGCCCTCGAAACTGGACAGGTCAAGCAGTTCATCAGCGTCCACTCCGGCGTGCGGGGCAATCAGACCCAGTTCGAGCAATTGCGCAGGTGTCACGAACAACTCGGCGCCGCGTTCGACGAACTCCTGAATGCCCTCTTGAGGCCGCCCGTTGATCATCACGCTCAGCAGCAATGTCTGCTCCCCGACCACGGTTGCCTGCGCAAGCGACGCCGACACGGGAAACGCAAACCCCAACAACAGCAGCGCCATCAGCAGACACAAACTGCTGGTCAATCGTGCAGCTCTAACCACTGATCCCAATGTTCACCGGGGCCTGAGGTCTGAACATGAACCCGCGTACTCTGGCCTGGATGGACTTGCACTCCTTCGAGCGGCCATTTGCGCTGCGTGCCGCTCAACAAGTAGGGCAACCCGGTAGCTTTGAGCTTTATCACGTGGCCATCGGCGGCTGTCAGCGTAAGGTTGATCAGTTGTGCGTGCTGCGTACCCCGGTTGATCGCCACCAACATCAACTGGGCGCCAACCTGTTGCAGCTGCCACTGCACATCCGGATGCCCAGCAGGCTGCGCGGTGGAGAAAACCGGCACTGTCAGCCGCAACGCCATTTCGACCTTGCCCGATAAACGATCAGGAATCTGATCAAAAACCACCCGATAGGCTTTCTCCGACAGTCCCGCAGGGCTGCGCAACAGAATACGGATCACTTGTTTCTGACCCGGAGCAATCTTCGCAAAAGGCGGACTGACCGCCAGCTCTGCGGTGGGTGAATAGAGATCGTCGTGCTCGGTTTGCGACCAGGCATACCCGCGGATCTGCACCAGCGCTTCGCTGTCCGACTGGTTCGTCAGCGTAAAACTGGCAGAGCGTTGTTGGGGAGTCAGTTGCTGATTGATGGGCACAATCGCCAGTGCCTGAGCCAATGCCTGTGGCGCAAGCACACACAGGCCGATCAGCACCAAGGCACGACATGCCATGGAATTACAGAACATCGGATCAGGCGCCTGATCAATAATTGACTGTCACGGCGACGCTGTCCGTGTAAGTGCCCACCGAGCCGTTCTGGCCTGCAGCAATGCGCCCGTACACCGGAATGGTTTGATCAGCACCGTCTCCCGTACCGCCCAGGGTATCGGTACCGACGGTATCGCCCCAGACCGTGGCATAAGCCGCGTCCTGGTACAGCCCGTAGTTCATCGTGGTACCCACCAGCGAACCGGTCAGCACGCGGCTTGTGGTGGTTGCATTGGCCCCGTTACCGGCGCCAAGACCGATGGTGTACGGCGCATCATTTGTGCAGTTGACCGTCAGGTTCGCCGTGCCATCCACCGCTGTTCCTGAATAGGCCGCAAACGCCAGGGCACTGGCCGATACCGTGCAAGCGGCAACGACCGACGCCGTCACGCTCATATCGGAAGTGGCCGTCGCAGCAGTGGCACTCATGGAAGTTGCAATGCCGATAGCCGTCAATGAAAGCAGCAAGACGGTAAGCGCGTTTTTCCCAGTCATGTTAGTTCTCCAGGTTAATACTTAGGCCGGATGAAACAGACTGACAACAGCCTGATTCCAGTAAAGGCGCCATAGTATCGAGTCGACGCCAGCCCGCCTTTTATTAACCGCTGCATTCCCGGACAACAGTGCTGCAAATCTGGCCAGTGCTGAGCCAGATCAATAAACGTATTGGTTAATAAAAATAGCGACTATCCAAAACCTTGATTAACTATCAGGATATGTCATCGCAGGTACGAACTTGACACAGCACCGACACACACTCTCCCATTCAACCTGTATTGCGTGATGCTCAATAAATCGGTCGGTAGTTAATATTCTTAAGCGTTGACTGCAACACTTTATGAAACTATATTTTGACGCTGCTTTATTGACACCGCTCAAAATCAGGCCACGCAGCCTGGTTCGTGTGATAAACAGGGCACAAACGCTCAAGGTCCAGAGTGAGTCACTGGGTCATCGGACAATCAGGTGTCGTTCAACTTAAATGGAATCGCATGCCCATGAAACCGACATTCACTTCTCTAGCTGAGTTGTGCGCGCCGTGAAACGTTTGCCGATGAAAGCGGACTCGGTAGAACCAACCGTGGCACTCCATAATGTTGTAATACTCACTTACCCCGGCGCCTATATGGCCGATGCTATCGGGTTGGTGGAAACACTTGGAATATTGAACGCGCGCGCGCCCTCGGCAGCAGACAGGAACATTATTCATACCGCGCAGATTTATTCGCTGTCTCACCAGGCACTTAACACGTTCAAGACAGCATCTTTACCCAGTGAATCATCTTCATCCGCCACACCCGCCATTACCCGGACAATCGATACTTTAATCATTCTGGATGGACTACCAGGCTCGGTGGCCCAACTACCACAGGATGCACTGGGATGGTTGCGCACCGCGACGCCACGGGCAGGTCGGGTGGTTGCATTGGGTGCCGGGGTGTTCTGGCTCGCTGCCGCGGGGTTGCTTGATCAGCGCAGGGTCACGACCCATTCGTCCCTGGAGTCATCGCTGACCCGCCGCTTCCCGGCACTGCGACTGGAGCCACAGCAAGGCTTGCAGGTCGACGGGCAGTTTTACACAACCAGTGAACGCATGAATGCCAGCGACATGATCATGCTACTGCTCAGAAACGAGAGCAGCCTGATCATTGACCATCAGGCCGATCCAATCGCGAACGCCAGCAGCCCGGCCATGCACAACCGCCCGCTGCTTCACGCGCTTGCACAAACCCACTCGGTCACGGGTCGCATGTGCACATGGTGGTTGATGCACATCGCAGACGATCTGAACATGGAGCATTCGGCACTCGCGCTGAACATGAGCGAGCGCAACTTCCGACGGCACTTCAAGCGGGAGACCGGTTATCCGCCCTATCTCTTTCTATTACTGCTACGCCTGGAATTGGCTCGCCAGGCATTACTCGACTGCGAGCTACCGGTGGACAAGATCGCCCGGCGCGCGGGGCTGCTGGACGGTCAGCAACTGGCCAGGGTGTTCCGCAAATACCTGGGTGCGTCGCCGCTTGAATATCGGCGAAAATTTAAACAAGGCTGGATTCCCAAGTGCCACACCGATTACGCCAGATTGTTTGACGGGTGTCAGTTACCCCACTGGTTGACCCAGTTGCAGTGCTGTCGGATAGCCCCAAGGATCGGCGCAAGCCCAACCCGGCTGTGAATCACGACCTGCTCATCAAGCGAACTTCCATCCCCGCCCCGCCTCATAACTAACAAGCCCATCGCATTGGTCATCCCATGGATCTTGTTATCGCTCGCCCCGAAGGTCTGTATTGCCCGCCCGGGGATTTTTACATCGATCCGTGGCGACCGGTGGAACGCTCGGTCATCACCCACGGCCACGGCGATCATGCCCGCACCGGTAATGAGCATTACCTGGCAGCCGCGCCCGGCGAGGGCATTTTGCGCGCCAGGCTGGGCCAGGACATCAATCTGCAAACCCTGGAATACGGCGAAACCCTGCTGCACCACGGCGTGAAGCTGAGCCTGCATCCTGCCGGGCATGTGCTGGGTTCGGCACAGGTGCGCCTGGAATACCGAGGTGAAGTCTGGGTGGCCTCAGGGGACTACAAAGTCGAACCCGACGGGACATGCGCGCCATTCGAGCCCGTGCGCTGCCATACGTTTATCACTGAGTCGACGTTCGGCCTGCCGATATACCGCTGGCAGCCACAATCGGAAATTTTTGCCGGCATCAACGACTGGTGGCGCGGCAACGTTGCAGCGGGTAAAGCCAGCGTATTGTTCGCCTATTCGTTCGGCAAGGCCCAGCGAATCCTGCACGGCATAGACCCGCAGATCGGTCCTATTCTGGTGCATGGCGCCGTGGAACCACTCAATCGCGTCTATCGCGAAGCAGGTGTGCGCATCCCCGAAACGCTGTATGCCGGCGACTTCAAAAAGACCGATCCGGCATTGCGAAGTGCATTGATCATTGCGCCACCTTCAGCGGGCGGCAGCACCTGGATGCGCCGCTTTGGTGAGTTCAGCGATGCATTTGCCAGTGGCTGGATGATGCTGCGTGGCACGCGTAGACGGCGCGGCGTAGATCGTGGCTTCGTGTTGTCCGATCACGCCGATTGGCCGGGTTTGCTTTGGGCGATTGAAAATACCGGCGCAGAACGGGTCATGGTGACTCACGGTTCTGTGGCCATTCTCGTGCGTTACTTGCGCGAAGCCGGACTGGATGCCCAGGGTTTCGTTACCGAGTATGGCGACGAAGAGGACGCAGGCAGCGCCGATTCCATCAGCACAGTCGAACCGGCTGTCGCCCCGGAACCCGATGAGGTCACGCCATGAAGGCTTTCGCCGATCTCTATTCGCGGCTGGACGCAACCACTTCCAGCAATGCCAAACTGGCGGCCATGCGCGAGTATTTCGCTCAGGTTGCGCCGCAGGATGCGGCCTGGGCGGTGTACTTTCTGGCCGGCGGACGCCCGCGACAACTGGTGCCCACCAAACTGTTGCGCGAACAGGCCATGACGTTGGCGAACCTGCCCGAATGGCTGTTCGAGGAAAGCTATCAGGCGGTGGGCGATCTGGCCGAGACGTTGTCCTTGCTGCTACCCGAGGCGGTGCACACCTCTGACGACGGGCTGGCCATCTGGATGGAAGAAAAGCTGCTGCCCTTGCGCGGCCTGCCCCCCGAAGAGCTGGCCGAACGCCTGCCGACGTTCTGGGCACAGCTTGATCGGGCCAGCCTGATGGTGTGCATCAAATTGATCACGGGCAGCTTTCGGGTCGGCGTGTCCAAACTGCTGGTGACCCGCGCCCTGGCTGCCCTGGCGGACATCGACAGCAAGCGCGTCGCACAACGCCTGGTGGGTTACACCGACCTTTCCCACCGCCCGACCGCCGCAGGCTTTCTCAAACTGATCGCCGAAGAGTCCGAGGACGAACACGCTCAACGCGGCGGCCAGCCTTACCCCTTCTTTCTCGCGCACGCCCTGCAACAACCGGTGGATCAGTTCCAAGCCCTGCTCGGCCCGGTGGACGACTGGCAGGTCGAATGGAAGTGGGACGGCATTCGTGCGCAAGTGGTCAAGCGCGAAGGCCGGCTGTGGATTTGGTCGCGGGGCGAAGAGCTGGTCACCGAGCGGTTCCCGGAGCTGCATGCATTGACCCAAAGCTTGCCGGACGGGACCGTGATCGATGGCGAAATCGTGGTCTGGAAAGCACCGGAAAGCGAACCCCTCGCAGCAGGCGAGTTGGCTTTGAGCCGTCAAGAACGGGGCGATTCGGAACCTGCGCAACCCTCGGTCCAACCCTTCGCCCTGCTGCAACAGCGCATCGGGCGCAAGACGCTGGGCAAGAAAATACTCGATGAGGTGCCAGTAGTGGTGCTGGCGTATGACCTGCTGGAATGGCAAGGCCACGATTGGCGCAGCCGCCCGCAGCATGAGCGACGGGCACAGCTGGAAACGGTGATCCAAACCAGCCAGAGCACGGTATTGAAGCCATCCCCGGTATTGAGCGGCAAGGACTGGTCTGATCTGGAAAAACAACGGGAAGCCTCCCGCAGTCTTGGCGTCGAAGGCATGATGCTCAAGGCGCGGGACGCGCTCTACGGGGTCGGGCGTACCAAAGACATGGGCGTCTGGTGGAAATGGAAAGTCGATCCGTTCAGCGTCGATGCCGTGCTTATTTATGCGCAGCGCGGCCACGGAAGACGGGCCAGTCTATACACGGACTACACCTTTGCGGTCTGGGATGGCCCGCCGGAGTCCAGCGAACGTACCTTGGTACCGTTCGCCAAAGCCTATTCAGGCCTGACAGATGAAGAAATGCGCAAAGTGGACGCCATCATCCGTAAGACCACCCTCGAAAAGTTCGGCCCGGTGCGCAGCGTTGTCCCAAGCCTGGTGTTTGAACTGGGCTTTGAAGACATCGCGTTGTCCAAGCGCCATAAGAGCGGAATTGCCGTGCGCTTCCCCAGAATGTTGCGCTGGCGCCATGACAAACCGGTAGCCGAGGCCGACAGCTTGTCGACCTTGCAGGATTTGTTGGGTTAGGATGCGCGCTCTTTTTTAGAGCGCTGATTTTCTGGTGCTCGTTATTGGTGCCTATGGCCCCACTCGGCAGGAGCGAGCTTGCTCGCGATTGGTTTTTCCTGACGACGCTTCATCCTGCTGGCTAGACGCCATCGCGAGCAAGCTCGCTCCTACGGGAAGCAGCGTCTGCGCTGGCGGTCAGCATTGCGACAACTGCGTACATTTAAAACGCACGTTCGTATCTTTGGTTCGGAAATTGCTATCTTCTCAAGTCTGGCACCCGCCGGTAGCAAGCCTCGTGTGTTCCCAACGCTCAATTTGGTTTTAAGGACTGAACGATGAAAAAAGCATGGCTGACCCTCTCTGCATTGGCTGTTTGTCTAGCCGCTGGTAATGCAATGGCCAAGGAATACAAGGAACTGCGCTTTGGCGTCGATCCTTCTTATGCACCTTTCGAATCCAAAGCCGCTGACGGCAGCTTGGTCGGTTTCGACATCGACCTGGGCAACGCGATCTGCGCCGAGCTGAAAGTGAAATGTGTCTGGGTTGAAAGCGATTTCGACGGCATGATTCCTGGCCTGAAAGCCAAGAAATTCGACGGCGTGATTTCCTCGATGACCGTGACTCCGGCCCGTGAGAAGGTTATCGACTTCTCCAGCGAGCTGTTCTCCGGCCCGACATCCCTGGTGTTCAAGAAAGGCGCGGGCTTCACTGAAGATCCGGCAAGCCTGAAAGGCAAAACCGTGGGCTACGAGCAAGGCACCATTCAGGAAGCCTACGCCAAGGCCGTACTGGACAAGGCTGGCGTGACCACCAAGGCTTATCAGAATCAGGACCAGGTTTATTCCGACCTGACTTCCGGTCGTCTGGACGCTTCGGTTCAAGACATGCTGCAAGCCGAACTGGGCTTTTTGAAGACTCCAGCAGGCGCTGACTATGAAGTCAGCAAGCCAATCGACAGCCCATTGTTGCCAGCTAAAACCGCAGTCGGTATCGCGAAAGGTAACAAAGAGCTCAAGACCTTGCTGGATAAAGGTATCAAAGCGTTACACGACGACGGCAAGTACACCGAAATCCAGAAAAAGCATTTCGGCGATCTGAATCTGTACAGCGGTAAATAACACCCCGACGCCCATCGATTCCGGTGACAATCCTGCGCCGTTTTCGATGGGCGTTTTGTTTTATTGACCGCTAAAGGCTTTATCCATGTTCGATGCCCTTCTACAAAACCTGGGACTCTCGGCATTCAGCTTGAAAGGCTTCGGCCCGCTGCTGCTCGAAGGCACCTGGATGACCATCAAATTATCGGTACTGTCGCTTTTGGTGAGCATTGTGCTCGGCCTGATCGGCGCCAGTGCCAAATTGTCCAGCAGCGCGATCCTGCGCGTGCCGGCGCAGATGTACACCACGCTCATTCGTGGCGTTCCCGATCTGGTGCTGATGCTGCTTATTTTCTATAGCCTGCAAACCTGGCTGAGCCAGCTGACAGATGCCATGGATTGGGACTACATCGAAATCGACCCTTTCAGCGCGGGTGTGATCACCCTGGGCTTTATCTACGGCGCTTATTTCACCGAGACCTTTCGCGGGGCGATCCTTTCCGTTCCCCGCGGCCAGGTCGAAGCCGCCACCGCCTACGGCCTCAAGCGCGGCCAGCGTTTTCGATATGTCGTCTTCCCGCAAATGATGCGCTTCGCCCTGCCGGGTATTGGCAACAACTGGCAAGTGTTGCTAAAGGCAACGGCCCTGGTGTCGATCATCGGGCTGGCCGATCTGGTCAAGGCGGCACAGGATGCGGGCAAGAGCACGTATCAATTGTTCTATTTCCTGGTGCTTGCCGCCGTCATCTATCTGTTGATCACCAGCGCCTCCAATTTTGCATTGCGTTGGGCTGAACGCCGCTACGCGGCCGGTAGCCGGGAGGCTCAGCGATGATCGAATTGCTTCAGGAATACTGGCGGCCCTTCCTTTATACCGACGGCATGCACATTACCGGCCTGGCCATGACCATGTGGCTGCTCAGCGCATCCATTGCCATCGGCTTTTGCGTCTCCATCCCGCTGTCCATCGCCCGGGTTTCGAGCAAACGCTGGCTGCGCTGGCCGGTGCAGTTCTATACCTACCTGTTTCGCGGAACCCCGCTCTATATACAGCTGCTGATCTGCTACACCGGCATCTACAGCATCGCCGCCGTTCGCGAACAGCCTATGCTCGATGCGTTTTTCCGCGACGCGATGAACTGCACGATCCTGGCCTTCGCCCTGAACACCTGCGCCTACACCACGGAAATTTTCGCCGGTGCGATCCGCAGCATGGCTCACGGGGAAGTCGAGGCGGCCAAGGCTTATGGCCTGACCGGCTGGAAACTCTACGCCTATGTGATCATGCCTTCGGCGTTGCGTCGTTCGCTGCCGTACTACAGCAACGAAGTCATTCTGATGCTGCACTCGACCACCGTGGCGTTCACGGCGACAGTGCCGGACGTGCTCAAAGTCGCCCGTGACGCCAACTCGGCCACGTTCATGACCTTCCAGTCATTCGGAATCGCCGCGCTGATCTACCTGTGCGTCACCTTCATACTGGTTGGTCTGTTCCGTCTGGCCGAGCGTCGCTGGCTGGCCTTTCTCGGCCCGACTCACTAGGACTGCCCATGCGTCATGAAACCCATGATTTGCTCGCGCCGATGCCGGGCACTGCGCGTCAGATCCATAGCTTTCACTATGGCCCGCAAGACGGCGCGTGCAAGATCTATATCCAGGCCTCTCTGCATGCCGACGAGCTGCCGGGCATGCTCCTGGCCTGGTACCTGAAGCAGCGTCTGGCCGAGCTGGAAAACGCAGGTTTATTGCTGGGGGAAATCGTCATCGTGCCGGTGGCCAATCCAGTGGGGCTCGAACAGATCCTGATGGACGTGCCGCTGGGTCGCTACGAGCTGGAAAGCGGGCAGAATTTCAATCGCTGGTTTGTGGACCTCGGGCAAGAGGTGGGCGATGACGTCGAGTCCCGGCTCACTGACGATCCCCGGCACAATCTCCAGTTGATCCGCAGCAGCCTGCGCACTGCGCTGGAGATGCAAATTGCCAGCACACAACTGCAATCCCAGCGCCTGACCCTGCAACGCCTGGCCTGTGATGCCGACATGGTGCTGGACCTGCATTGCGACTTCGAAGCCGTCGAACACCTGTACACCACGCCGCAGGCATGGCCCAAGGTCGAAGCACTGTCGCGGTATCTGGGTGCACAGGCCAGCCTTCTGGCCACAGATTCCGGCGGCCAGTCCTTCGACGAATGCTTCACGCTGGTCTGGTGGCAATTGCAGCAACGCTTCGGCCATCGTTTCGAGATACCGATGGGCAGTTTTTCGGTGACGCTGGAGCTGCGCGGCCAAGGCGACGTCAATCACGCACTGGCCAGTCGCGACTGTCAGGCACTGATCAACTATCTGAGCCATTTCGGCGCCATCGCCGCCGAAACAACACCGCCACCCGAGCTGCTTTATCCCGCCACACCCCTTGCGGCGGTGGAGCCTGTTTCCACGCCAGTGGGCGGCCTGCTGGTGTTTTGCACCCAGCCGGGCGAGTACGTCGAAGCCGGGCAACTGATCGCCGAGATCATTGACCCCATCAGCGACCTCGTCACGCCCATCCATACTCTCAATCCTGGTTTGCTCTATGCCCGTTCATTGCGGCGTATGGCGACTGCCGGAATGGTCATCGCTCACGTTGCAGGCACCCAAGCCTACCGTAGCGGTTACCTACTCTCCCCTTAAGGACTGCCTGTCATGTACAAACTGACCATCGATGGCCTGCACAAAAGCTACGGCGAACACGAGGTGCTCAAGGGCGTTTCACTCAAGGCCAGCAGCGGCGACGTGATTTGCCTGATCGGGGCCAGCGGTTCGGGCAAGAGTACTTTCCTGCGCTGCATCAATTTTCTGGAACAGCCCAACGACGGCGCCATGAGTCTGGATGGTCAGCAGGTGCGCATGGTCAGTGACGCCGGCGGCATGCGCGTGGCCGATCCGGATGAGCTGCAACGCATCCGCACGCGCCTGGCTATGGTGTTCCAGCATTTCAACCTGTGGGCGCACATGACTGTCCTGGAAAACATCACGATGGCGCCGCGCCGGGTGTTGGGCGTCTCGAAGGTCGAAGCCGAAGCCCGTGCCCGCAAATATCTGGACAAGGTTGGCCTCGCGCCTCGGGTCGCCGACCAATACCCGGCATTTTTGTCCGGCGGTCAGCAACAGCGCGTGGCCATTGCCCGGGCGCTGGCGATGGAGCCTGAAATCATGCTCTTCGACGAACCCACCTCAGCACTCGACCCGGAACTGGTCGGCGAGGTACTCAAGGTGATTCAGGGCCTGGCCGAAGAAGGCCGTACCATGATCATGGTGACCCACGAAATGAGCTTCGCCCGCAAAGTCGCCAGCCAGGTGGTGTTCCTGCATCAAGGCCAGATTGAAGAGTCGGGTCATCCGGATGACGTACTGGGCAACCCGAAAAGTGAGCGGTTGCAGCAGTTTTTGAGTGGCAACCTGAAGTAACGGAACCTGTGAACCGCTTCAATCGCGCCGGCATTGGTCGCCCGAGTTACTCGACCAGACGCCTTCCCGGATGAATCCGGTGCCACGATGGTCGTCCGAATCATTACGACCTGCGCGACAAAACTAATCCCCCCGCGCCGCTGTCTCTGACTTACCCCAGTCAGAGCAGCGCAGCGCATGAGCAGACCCACCGATTTCGCTCAGCGATGGTTTTCGGCACGCGGTTGGAAGCCCTTCTCTTTCCAGAAAGAAGTCTGGTCAGCCGTCAAACACGGCGAATCCGGGCTTCTGCATGCCAGTACCGGCTCTGGTAAAACCTATGCGGTGTGGTTCGCCGCGCTCAATTGCTTCGCACAGGCCAATAAACCACTGGCCGATGACAAGCCCCGCAAACGCAAACCGCCCGCTGCGCCGTTGAGCGTGCTGTGGATCACCCCGATGCGCGCCCTGGCCGCTGACACCGCCCGCGCCTTGGAAGCCCCGCTGCTGGATCTCGACATTCCCTGGAGCGTCGGCCTGCGCACCGGCGATACCAGCAGCAGCGAGCGCGCCAGACAGGGCCGACGCCTGCCTTCGGCCTTGATCACCACACCCGAAAGCCTGACCTTGCTGCTGACCCGCGCCGACGCGATGGCCACCCTCTCAACCCTGAAGATGGTGGTGGTCGATGAGTGGCACGAGCTGATCGGCAACAAACGTGGGGTCCAGTTGCAACTGGCGCTGGCCCGCTTGCGCCAATGGAATCCGCAACTGATCGTGTGGGGCGTTTCCGCAACCCTTGGCAATCAGGCTCATGCGCAACAGGTTCTGCTGGGAAATGGCGGCGTCAGCGTGCAGGGCAAAATCACTAAAGAACTGCTGGTCGACACGCTGTTGCCACCTGCCATCGAACGCTTTCCGTGGGTCGGACACATGGGCCTGCGCATGCTGCCGCAAGTGCTGGCCGAAGTGGACAGCAGCGCCAGTTGCCTGTTGTTCACCAATACCCGGGCTCAGTCGGAGGTCTGGTATCAGGCCCTGCTCGAAGCGCGTCCGGACTGGGCCGGCCTGATTGCCTTGCATCACGGCTCGCTGTCTCGGGAAGTGCGCGACTGGGTCGAGCGGGCCTTGAAAGAAGGGCAATTGAAAGCGGTGGTCTGTACCTCCAGCCTCGATCTGGGTGTGGATTTCCTGCCCGTCGAACGGGTCCTGCAAATCGGCTCGGCCAAAGGCGTGGCACGCCTGATGCAGCGCGCGGGTCGTTCCGGGCATGCCCCAGGGCGTCCCTCTCGCGTCACGCTGGTCCCCACCCACAGCCTGGAACTGGTTGAAGCCGCCGCCGCGCATGACGCTATTGAAGCGCGAATGATCGAGCCTCGGGAATCACCGCACAAACCCCTCGATGTGTTGGTGCAACATGTGGTCAGCATGGCGTTGGGTGGCGGCTTCGTTCCCGAAGACCTGCTCATCGAAGTACGCACCGCCTGGGCGTATCGCGAGCTGACCGATGATGAATGGCAATGGGCGCTGGCGTTCGTCCGTCATGGTGGCCACTCACTGACGGCGTATCCGGACTATCGGCGCGTCGAACCTGACGAAAACGGCATCTGGCGCGTCCCGGATGCACGGCTCGCACGCCGTCACCGTATGAGCGTCGGTACCATCGTCAGCGATGCCAGCATCAACGTGAAGTACTGGAAAAAAGGTGGCGCAGGTGGATCGCTGGGGAGCGTTGAAGAAGGTTTCATCGCGAGGCTCAAACCGGGCGACGGTTTTTTGTTCAGCGGTCGCCTGCTGGAACTGGTGAGGGTCGAAAACATGACGGCCTATGTGAAACGCGCCACCAGCAAGAAAGCCGCCGTGCCACGCTGGAATGGCGGAAGAATGCCGCTTTCCAATGAACTGGCCGAGGCTGTGGTAAGCAAATTCGACGCCGCTGCCCGTGGCGAGCTTCTCAGCCCGGAAATGCAGGCGGTCAAACCGCTGCTGGAGGTGCAACGTCACTGGTCGGGGCTGCCTCAACAACATACATTGCTGGCCGAAGTGCTCAAGTCCCGGGAAGGCTGGCACTTGTTTCTGTACCCGTTCGCCGGACGCCATGTTCATCTCGGCCTTGCCAGCCTGCTGGCCTGGCGCCTTAGCCGGGACACGCCGCTGACATTTTCCATAGCGGTCAATGATTATGGCTTTGAACTGCTGAGCGCCACGCCCATAGACTGGGCCGAACAGCTCGGTAAAGAGCTGTTCACTGAGGACAATCTGATGGCGGACATCATCGCCAGCCTCAATGCCGGCGAACTGGCACTGCGCCGGTTCCGCGAAATCGCCCGTATCGCCGGCCTGGTGTTTTCCGGATACCCAGGCGCGCCAAAGAGCAATCGACAGCTTCAGGCGTCCAGCGGGCTGTTCTTTGAAGTATTCAAACAATACGACGCCGGCAATCTGCTACTTACCCAAGCCGAGGAAGAAGTCTTGCGCCAGGAACTGGATGTGCAAAGGCTGGAGCAAACCCTGCAGCGCATCAACCAGCGCGAACTGGATGTGCATGTCATCAAACGCGCCACGCCTCTGGCGTTTCCGCTGCTGGTAGAACGGATGCGGGAAAGCCTCAGCACGGAAAAACTAGCCGACCGTATCGCCCGCATGGTCCGTGATCTTGAAAAAGCCGCAGGTCCCGAGGCGACCCCATGAAGCCGTACCTGTCGATTAACCTGGCGGGCGCCGAGCTGTGGCTGCTGGCAGACAAGGCGATCTATTACCCCCAATACCGGGCATTACTGATCGCTGATGTGCATTTTGGCAAGGCCGCCGCCTATCGAAAACTGGGCCAACCCGTTCCTCACGGCACTACCCAGAGCAACATTGAGCGCCTTGATCGACTGCTGGCTGCTTATGACTGCGACTGGCTGATTTTCCTTGGGGATTTTCTCCATGCTCCGCAATCCCATGCGATCACCACCTTGAGTGCCCTTGGGCAGTGGCGCGAGTCACGCCCGGACCTGCGTATCACGCTGATTCGCGGCAACCACGACAAACGAGCGGGCGACCCGCCGACCAGTCTGGGGATAGAAGTGGTCACCGAGCCGCTTTTGCTGGGGCCGTTTGCCCTGCAACACGAACCTGATCCGCACGGCACGCATCACGTACTGGCCGGGCATGTTCATCCGGTCTATCACCTGCAGGGCCGTGGACGCCAACGCTTGCGCCTGCCCTGCTTTTCCCTGGGTGAAACAGTCAGTTTGCTACCGGCATTCGGAGGGTTCACTGGTGGCTTTGCCATTCAGGCAAGCGCTGCGAACAGAATATATGTGGTTGGGGACGGTTCGGTTTGGGCAACGGCTTGAGCGCTGGCTGAATCGATTCAACCCGGCAGATTCAAGCAAATTCCCCTCAGTTGGCCACAGCTCTGCTGGCCAGTGAATGCGCCAACAGAACACAGGGGGAAAATCAGACGACCGGAGCCGGTGGTGGCTCGTCTGGAACGGTTGGGCTGCCCGGTTCAGTCGGCTCCGGAATTTCTCCCGGCCCGTCAGGACCTGGTTGACCGGGAATGCCGCCAACCATATTGAACTGCGGATGCGCCAGTAACGACCAAGCGAGCATACCGACGTGATTGGCACGCGGGTCAACACCTTGGGCACTGGACTTTATTTCTCTCTTCATAAGGGCACTCCTGAGCGTTGGCCCCGCTCGCATGACGCGAGGGGAAACAGTTCAGCTCAATAGAGTGCCGAAATGAAGACTAATTCAATCCGGCCATGATCAACGGTAACAATCGGTCCGGCGAGCGGACCCGACATCAAGCCCGAGGCAAGGTAACGCCGCGTTGGCCCTGATACTTTCCGCCGCGATCCTTGTACGAAATCTCGCATTCCTCATCGGATTCCAGGAACAGCATCTGCGCCACACCTTCGTTGGCGTAGATTTTCGCCGGCAGCGTCGTCGTGTTCGAGAATTCCAGGGTCACGTGCCCTTCCCACTCAGGCTCCAACGGCGTCACGTTGACGATGATGCCGCAGCGCGCGTAAGTGCTTTTGCCCAGACAAATGGTCAGGACATTACGGGGAATACGGAAATATTCCACGGTGCGCGCCAAGGCAAAGGAGTTGGGAGGAATGATGCAGACATCGCTTTTGACGTCGACGAAACTTTTTTCATCGAAATTCTTCGGATCAACGGTCGCCGAATTGATATTGGTGAAAACTTTGAATTCATCTGCGCAACGCACGTCGTAGCCGTAGCTTGAGACGCCGTAGGAGATCAGCCGGTCGGCACCTTCGCCGCGCATCTGGCGCTCGACGAAAGGTTCGATCATGCCGTGTTCCTGCGCCATGCGGCGAATCCACTTGTCCGATTTGATGCTCATGGCGGTGTCCTGAATAGCGAGGTGAAAAAGATGTCCGGCATCTTACCGGGCCGGGGCGCCGGGTTCAAAGACTGTGGGCATG
>DASVUK010000050.1:0-29224 GCA_036387095.1 Pseudomonas sp. | reverse complement strand
AGCCGACCGAGACGACGTCCAGCGTTTCACGCACACCTTCGGTTTCATACTGAGTCATGGTCATTCTTCCTGAAAGTTACAAAAGACGTGGCGAGCTTCTGGGCAGGCCGCTTCAACACAGCAGACGTCGTTCATGGGCGTGCCCGTCGGCGTAGATCCACAGCGAAACCCGGGCGTGATCGTTCTCCCCGTCGCGGAAACTGATCGGGCCTGCAGGGGTAGCAAAGTGTTCACAGCGCAGGGCTTCCAGCAGCTCTCGGTCCGCGGAGGCTGCCTGGTCAACCAAGGCAAATGCCGCAAGCGTCTCGACGGCGTAAACCGGTGCCTGTTGGGCGTAAATCTGCTGATAAACGGATTCGAATGACTGCGCCTCGACCACGTCTTGCGCGAGGGGGAAGCTGACGACATACACCGTGCCGGTTCGCTCCAGCCCTTCCACCAAGGCAGGCGAAGCCGCGTCATCAGTCAAGAAAATTGGTAATCCACAACCGCTAGCACGGTTGTCCACAAGGAACTGTCGACTCGCTTTCAAGCGCCCGCAAAACACCAGTGCCTGCGCGTTATTCACGTCATCCGTCAGCTCGACTGTGGATAACTGCACCGCCTGCCGAAGTTCATCCAGTTGCTGACGCCCGTGCAGGCTGGCATCAGTGAATAACGCCAGCCGACGCAGCCCTGAAGATTCGGCAAATTCAACCAAACGCTTGGCCAACAGTCGGTCGGATGCGCAAATTCGAAACGCCGTCTTGCCACTGTGCGTCAGTGCCGCACAGGTCGATGCAGGCAAGATCATCGGAATCCCGGCCTGTGCATAACTTTCCAGTGCTGCGGCGGCCGAGTCCGAAGCGAAGTGCCCGATCACGGCATCCACCTTCGCATTGATGAAATGCTTCGCTGCGGCACGACCACCTTCTGCGCTGGCGTCGTCGTCAAAGTAATAATGGCGAGCGCGGCGCACGTGAGGAAACAGCTGGCTGGAGACGTACACGCTGCGCAAAAATCCGCGCGCATGAAGCGTGGTGCCGACATCCAGTGCGGCGCAGATACCCAGGCGCATCATGACAATGCCACCTCGGCAAACCGTGAGGGCCGGAACGCTTCCATGAATGAGCTATAACCCGCATCCATCGACAACCCGGACATCAGGCCACCCAGCTCGAACGCCAGCAGTTCGGCAACATTCGGAGCCATCTTGAAGCCGATGCCACAAAACCCGGTGGCGAGAAACAGGTGGCTCTTGGCAGTGGAGCGACCGATCAGAGGACGGCCGTCATCGGTGTAGGCGTCCCAACCGACCTGTGTGAGCACCGGCAAGCTGTGGTGAGGGCCGTAGCCGAGACGAGAGACACGGTCCATGACGTCTTGCTCGTTATCCAGAGGCGCCATGTTGAGCTGATCCGCGTGTTCTGCGCGCTGGCGCCGCTGCCCGCCTGCTTGCACGAGGTTGCGACCCAGAGGCAGCAGATAGGTGTTCAGATGATGAGCAATGATCGGCATGCTCGGGGCCTGGTCGCAGCCAAAGCGTGTGAACGGAATCGTCCGCGCATGCACCGCGTTATATGGCCGGGTCAACGGGCCGCTGGCGCCGCAGGCATCGACGACCCATGTCGCTTCCAGGCACAGCTTCCCGGCATGAACCTGAACATAGCCGTCCAGTTCGACACAGCGGTCAACGGCCAGATGGTCGAGGTACGTTGCTTTCTCGCTGACATAGCGGCAAAGATTGGAGACGGCGACGCGGGCGTCTACTGTCCCGCCGCTGCGCTCGATAAGCAGGCATTCCCCGGCACAAAAGGGCGAGAAGCGTCCGTTGTCCAGCATGTCGACCGAGGCGTGCAGCTCAATGCTCTCGCGCCCGTCGTTGTCTACCGCTTCCAGGTATTTCCCGCACACCTCCGCGCTGGCGATGTAAGCGACACCACTGCGATTGAGCGCGCGCTCGTAAATCGAGTGGACGATGCCGGGACTGCCATAAAGTGATCCGAGGCGGGTCAACGGGCGCAGCGCAGCGTCCAGCTCCAGACCGCGAACGATGCCACCCGTGTCCCGCGTCGCGCCCTGGCCGCCTGCAATGCCCTTCTCCATCAGCGCCACATCAAGGCCGCTTTCGACCAGCGCGGCAGCAATCGATGCGCCCATGATGCCGGCTCCGATCACGATTACATCAAATGAAGTTTTCATCGTCGTCGCGCCTCTCGGTCAGATCTCGTACTCGACCGCACTGACATACACCAACTGCTGCATGACCTCGTTTTCGGTGAAGCGGCAATAGCGCAAGATCTGTTTCGCCAGATCCGGGAACACCGGTGCGCCGATCGCACCGATGAGTGCCATGTACGGCAAAATCCGTTTGCCAAGCATCTGCCGATCCCGAGTGGCATTGATGATGTCCGACAGCAGCACCGCGAGGCCCTTCATGCTGAAGTGATCCACCGATGTGACCTCGAACCAGCGTGCTACCAGAATCTTGAGCGCCGCCGCATCCGCCGAACTGACCTTCAGGCTGTCGCCGTCCACGCGCTCGCGCTCAGCCTGGGCGGCCAGCCTGACCAGCACCTCGTTGAAGGTTTGCTCGCGCCAGGCGGAGAACTTCTCGACATCGAAATCATCGGTGTCCTGTTCCGGCGCGATCAGCGCCAGATAAAAGCGCGCGCTGTCGGTGCAGGCGTCCGCTACCAGGTCGCGAGCCCAGATCGCATAGTTGCGGCTGGTGGAAAGGTTCTTGCCGTTCAATGTCAGGAACTGGTTGGTGTAGAACGTCTGGCGCATGCGGTAGCCGTGCAGGGTCTGCAACAGCGCGGGGTAGACCATCATGTGGCTGAAGGCGCAGTCGTAGCCCAGAAAATGCACCAACCGCCCTTTGCCGGAGCGGCAGTATTCGTCGTACTCCCACGGCGCAAGCTTGTGTTCGTTAAGGTATTCGCGAAAGGCAGCTAGATAGCCAGACAGGCCCATGACCCAGGTATGCAGGCGTCGGCTGCCATCGGGCTTGAGATCAAGCCCGCCGTCATGGGGCCGGGTAATGCCCCAATCCACGGGGCCGATTTGAAATTCTTCATCCAGAAAACGGCGGATGAACGGCCGCAGCGGCGCGTGCTCGAAGGTACTTTTGAGGTGGTTTCGGAAGTTCGACAGCGCCAGAAATTCGCGCTCTACCGGCCGCCAGATCATGGGGGCCGCGCACAACTTGCAGTGGAAGCCGCTCATCTTCGAGGCATTCGGGGTGTGCGCGCATTCTTCGCACTGACTCGCATCCGAGTCCGAACCACAGTGGTCGCAGTTACCCCGGCCAAATGCTTCGTAGCCCCATTTATCACAGTGCTCGCAATACGGTTCCTGGCTGACCTTTTTATAAATGGCCCCGGCTTTCACCGCATGCTCGTACATCTCCTCGACGGCGTTCTTGAAGTAGTTGTTGCGGTACGGGCGCATCCAGAAGTCCACCTGAATGCCCATCTTCTTCAGCGTGTCATTTATCTTGTCAGTGTTTTCGAGGGCCAGCGTTTGCGGGGCACGGTCCAGTTCAATCCCCCGGCGCAGCATGTAGGACTGATAGTCATCGGAGTATGAAACCAGGGTGCAATCGTGGCCGCGCTGACGTTGAGCACGGGCGTAAACGTCTGCCGCGAGAAAGGGCCCCGCCATATGACCAATGTGCAAATCCCCGTTGGGGGTCGGTGGCGTGATCGTGACGAGTAATTTGCCCATCACGAGGCCCTCTGATCGGATACGTCATTAACCTTCATTTTGTGCAGGGCGAATTCGTTCGCGGCCACTGCCTGCTGGGCGTCCTCGGCGAGGAATCGGTTGGCGGAGTCGCGGTCCCACCAAACGACGTAAAAATGGAAGTCTTCGTCAGTGTCGTTGAACACATAATGGTCGGTGTGTTTCGGAATGGCGGCGATATCGCCCATGGTGAATGGGTAAGTCTGGTCCCCCACAATCAACTGTGCCGTGCCTTTGATGCCAATAAAAAACTCTTGATCTATCTGCGTATGCGACAAGGATTTGGTGTGAGGTCGCACCACACACCAGCCACCGCCGATGGGCGTCGGATAGCCGTTCCACGGCAGCAGCCTCGCGCCATCCAGGTCATATTCATGAACGAGTTTGTCCCACGCCATGGGGCGAAAAATGTCGAAATCAGTCATGAGGTTTCCTTCAGCCAGAGCTTCCTGCTCCCTGTTTATCGGCGCCAGACTGAGCTGACGGGCGCATGCCAGTTAAGGGATAAACTGAAGAAAACCGCGCAGTGGGGCAAACTAGAAATCTGCAAGCAGCAGTTAAGTTTGACTTAACCGGACCTGGCTTAATGATGGTGTTAATCGGCAGGCGATTAGTTTTTCCGAGTGGGTGCATCGCTCAATCATAGTGAAGCAGGACTTAATTGCTTGAACGACGAGTTGGCATGCAGTCCAGCCTGCGCAAGCGCAAATTATCGCGTGGTGAATTCACGCTGACTGGCAATGGCCTGAGACACTAGCCAATCGCGAAATTGTTTGCTCGACTTTGGGAGAATCGCCGTCTCGTCATATACCAGGTAATAGGCAATCGGTGTGTCGATCGTCGCGCGAAACGGTACGACCAAACGGCCAGACGCCAGCTCGTCACGGATCAGTGAGCGGCGCACCAGGGCAATCCCCATTCCCGCCAGCGCGGCTTCGATTACTCCGTTGGAATCAACGAACACCGAGCCGTTATGCACGGCCGCCTCGCCGTCTTCGATGCCCACCGCCCTGAGCCATAACGCCCAGTCTTCCCGGTGTTCATCGTGCAGAAGGTTGTAGTTTTTCAGGTCAATGGGCGACGACAGGTACCGGGAATCCGGCAGTAAGGAGGGGCTGCAGACAGGCTGGAGTCGATCGTTGATCAGCATCTCCACTTCCAGGCCCGGGTATCGGCCAAGGCCATGGCGCACAGCAAAGTCGACGCCGTCGCCGAGCAAATCAACCAGACGATTGGTGGTGCTGATCAGCACTTCGATGCCAGGGCAGATGGCTTGAAAGTCGGGCAGTCGCGGCAGCAGCCATTGCATCGCAAAGCCGCTGGTGCAGCTCACGGTGATGGTGTTGGGTCCGTTGTCGCTCATCAGACGTTGGGTAGCGTCAGAGATCTGCCCGAGGGCGGGGCGAATGGCCCGCAGGTAAATCTTGCCCTCGGCGGTCAGTTCAAGACGCTTGGTATTGCGGATGAATAGCGTGACGCCAACCGCTTTTTCGAGCTTGGAGATTTGCTGGCTAATGGCAGCAGGGGTCACGAACAGTTCGCCGGCTGCTCCTTTCATGCTGGCGTGGCGCCCCGTCGCTTCAAAACACAACAGCGCGTGCAGGGGCGGAAATTTCATGCCTGACCTCAGTTAAGAAAATCTAATGTGCTTAAGAAAAGCTCGCTTGAGCGGCCTTCCCGACACTGCTCAAATCATCACACCCGGACTCGACGAGCGTCAATCAACAACTTTTCGACCGGTGCACCAGCGTTACGGATCAAGAAAGGAAGCGCAATGAAAGTGTCCGACTGTGTTCGATTACTTGTTCTGGCCGCCATTTGGGGAGCCAGTTTTCTTTTCATGCGCGTCGCCGCTCCAGTACTAGGTGCATTGCCCACCGCCTTCTTCCGTGTATTGCTGGGCGCCCTCGGTTTATTCGTTATTCTGGCTATTTTCAAAACACGGCATGAGTTCAACGGCAAATTCAAATCCACTTTGATACTCGGGATTATCAACTCCGGCATTCCCTTTTTGATGTACAGCATGGCGGCGCTGTTATTACCTGCGGGTTATTCCGCCATCTTGAATGCAACGACGCCCTTGATGGGCGTGTTGATCGGTTCGATGTTCTTCAATGATTCACTGACGCCCAAAAAAGCCGTCGGTGTGTTTCTTGGTTTGCTGGGGATAACCTTGCTGACCACCACAGGCCCGGTGACTTTCACCACGTCCGTCGTGATGGGCGCTCTCGCGTGTCTGGTTGCGACCAGTTGCTATGGCGCGGCAGGATTCCTGACCCGTAAGTGGATAGGCGACCGAGGCGGCCTGGACGCCAAGCTCGTCGCATTCGGTAGCCAGATCGGCGCGACGCTGTTTTTGCTGCCGTTCTTCGCAGTCTCTGCGGCCGTCAACCCGCCTGCCACCTGGGGCGATGTAACCGTGTGGCTTTCCCTTGCTGCCGTCGGCTTCGTCTGTACGGCCTGCGCCTACATTCTGTATTTCCGCCTGATCGCTGATATCGGCCCGGTTCGCTCACTGACCGTGACCTTCCTGATTCCGCCATTCGGTGTGCTCTGGGGCGTGATGTTCCTTGGTGAACAGGTCTCTGCCGGGCACCTGTACGGCGGCGGCCTCATCTGCCTGGCGGTGTGGTTTGTGCTAAGCCAAAGCAAGCCGAAGCCGGCACCTGCTCCTCGGGACCGCGCTGCAACGACCTGACAGATAGTTATCCACAATGCTTTTCGACGCCGGCTGAGCGCTAGGTCAGACGCGGCTGCTCTGAGTAACTTGCTGCCAAGTGATAAATACGCTTTGGATTTCATCCCATGGCAACTCCAGAACGCTTATTCACGAACCGGCCCACTGGCGGCAATCTCATGGCGAGGTATGCAGGATGAGCAGAGCGATCCCGTTGATAGCCCTCCGCACGTTCGTTGAGGTGTGCAAGGCCGGGAGCATGAAACGCGCAGCGGATCAGCTGTGCGTCTCACCGGCGGCCATCAGCCAGCAGATCAAGGGGCTGGAGGATCAGATCGGCAAGCGCCTGTTCGAGCGAGACACCAAAGGCATCCAGCTCACACCCTCCGGACGCAGTCTGTTCGACGAACTCGCCGGCACCTTCGACGTGATCGAAAAAGCCTGGTCGGGTGCTGCGCTCAAGCCACCACGTCAGACGCGCCTGGTGATCAGCACCACGTCCACCATCGCCAGCTCCTGGTTGATTCCCGCACTGGGGGGCTTTAAAGAACGCTGCCCCAACGTCGAAATCTCGATTCAGATTTGCAATGGCCTTTCCCAGCTCAGGCACGGCCATGTGGATATCTGCATTCAGCGCGAGATGGCGACCAGTTGCGAAAACCACGCCACGCATTTGTGGTCCTCCTATCTGATTCCGGTGTGCAGCCCGCATTTGCTCAGCACCCAGCGCAACATCGAGAGCCCTCAGGATTGCCTGACGTTCCCGCTGCTTCAGGACACCGAGCGCAATTACTGGAAGGTCTGGATGAACGCGTTTGGCATGAGCAACCGCAAGATGATTCAGGGTTCCAGCTATGGCGATGAGTCCCTGTTGATAAGTGCGGCTTGTGCGGGCCAGGGCATTGCATTGGTCAACAACGTTTTCGCGTCGGAAGCTCTGCAAAGCAAACGCTTGGTGCAAGTCACCAATGCCACGGCGGAGCTGAAATTCGACTACTTCGTGTACTGCGCGAAGGAACGACGAGAAGAATGGGCGATTGCGGAGTTTATGAAGTGGGCCGTGCAGCAGGCCGGCAAGACGGCGAAAGGGCATGTGCGGGAGATTGAAGGTGCGAGCCAAGTGGCATGATTCATCAAGGCTCGGCGGATGGGCTTCACTTGATCATACGTGTTGAGCTGACCGCGTCGCATGCCATGTGCAGATCTGTGCCAGTCACCCATTTTCCGTAATGAGCCTTGAGCTCATCTTCCCAACTCGCTACCTCCTGCAGCACCTGCTCGGCTTCTGAGCGGGATAAAGCGAAATGGGCGTGATGGCTGAGCATATTGGTCAGGCTGATTGAGCTTCCGTCGCGCCCGACAGCCATGGCCAACGTCTTCGCGGGTCCCTCGTCGAGCATCGGCAGGACATCGTACATGGGGGAGAGTCGCCATCTTCCTTCGAGGTAAATAATGGCGTGATTGCGTGGATGGTCGTCGCTGTTACCTACCAATGCGTTGTAGCACATGCGTTTGAACAACTCTTTCAGGTCCCCGTCAGGCACTCCCCTGCGCCGCATCTCGTCTGCGACCGATGCATACCGCCAGTCGCGGTGGTGGGATTCGTTCCACTCTGAATCGAGCAGGGTGAGTGCGCTCAGCATTGGAATACGATGCGCGCCGTCTGCGACAGAAGTACGGTCAAAGCGTTCGACCAACAAGGTAGACGGGTGCCCGGCGTACAACCCGGTGTTCGCGACGTTCAGGCCCTTGGAAGCGGCGAAGGTCATGCAGGCAAATTCGATGGAGGGGAAATCATAGTCATCGAAACGGTCACGAGGCTTGGCCAGAATCAGCATGCCGTTGTCTTGCAGCGTTCGCTTGGGCCTTGCACCGCCGAGGGACGATCGTTGCTGCCGTATGTTGAGCGCTGTGAGTGATTGCGCATCCAGCTGCCTGTCGTAGACGGCTTCACAGGCTTCAATAAACTTCGCCAGACCTTTAAGCGTGGGGATTGGGCTTTCCCCCACGCCCTGCGGAGGGACGGACGCAGTACCGGCCATAAGGTTGCCAATACGGTCATTGTTCGGAGACTTGAGCAGATAGTCGATCGGCGCCAATGCCTGGCCAAAAGCCCGATGAAGCAATCGCTCGCCCCAACCATCCGGCATCGCATCAGTGATAAAACCGGGGACGCCCCGATTTTTCGTGATGCCCGTGTAGGCCTCGGACCGTATAGGGTAGTTGATGGGATCTGGCACCCATCCACCCCGTTTCACGTGATCAGGCGCATAAAGAAACTCACCCACCGCGCCTTTGAGCGTCAATCTGCCAAGCGTCACCACGTCTTTGGTCTTGGGGTCTTCCATATAGATATAGGCGCGAGACATCAAAAGTCCTCCGGTTTGGGTTTCGCCAGCCGCACCCGCCGGGTTGCGATGCTGTCCTTGGCATCTTCATCCCTGCCATAGCGGGTGATTTCCGATGTCTTTTCGATATCCTCAAGCGGCGCGAAGACTTGATCGTTCAAGCCCAAACGCCACAGCACGAGCATGAACGATCGCAAATCAACCCGTTCGGAGCCGTTTTCGATCTTGCGTAGCGTGTGGGCGGAAATGCCGACCGCGCTCGTGAGGTCAGCTTGCCGCAAGCCTACTGATAAGCGTCGAGCCTTTACCAAAAGCCCAATTCTGGCGAGGCTGTCGGCGCACGCGACGGGGAAGAAGTCAGTCATAAAACGCACCTGGGTTTACCTTATCTGACTTAAGGTAAACCAAGTCGAGTATTAGCGCGATGTGACAGTCAATTAATACGCACTTAAATGCGTTTTATGCTGCCTAAAGCTTACTGTGGTGAGTTTTATCTTTGGGGCCTACGACTCGCACGACTTTCCGTCGACTTGGGAATCTTCGATGAGCCGCTGGCTTGCGCTGCGAAAGCACCGTGAACGTTCGTTGCGGACATCATGAATCAGCTGCGTGGCCTGCCCATCAGTGACACTCCCCTCGCTTCGAGCCTGCTCGATCCAGCTGAATCGTTGCCATGTTTATCCACCCGGCAAAACCTTCCCGCGACATAAGATGCCTGTCTAAGCGTCTGCCAGAATTGATCATATTCTTCTGACTGAGCGTCGGATGGCGCGCAAAAGATTCGGTGGTGCTTGCCCAGGATTTGGGGAAGCGTATAGCCCATAGCGTCCAGAAAATTCTGATTGGCTGCCAGCACTAACCCATCCAGAGAAAACTCGATGACGGCCGCGTAGCGCATCAGAGCGCCCACCAGCGCTTCATTCTCCCTGGAGGCTTCGATGGTCCTCGTCAGCACGCTTGAATACAAAACGATGCGTTCGACCCGTCCGCTGTCACCTGCGAACGGTATGACCATTGCCCGTAGCCAGACGTGTCGACCTTCACGGCCGCACAGGCGCAATGTGCCGCTGTAATGCTTGCCCTGGGCAACTGCATTAAGAGCCCGACGCTGATGTACGTCACCGCTCAGTTCAGAGGGACTGAATTCACGCAGGGCACGACCGGACAATTCACCCTGGGTGAATCCCAGCTCTGTTTCAAACAGAGCATTCACCTCCAGGATGACGCCTCCCGCATCCAACGTGACCGACACGTTTCTAGGTCCAGCGTTGCCTTGACCTGCTCAAGCGCCCCCAGCCGTTTTTCCAGTTGCCGGATTTTATCTTTTAACCGGGTATTGAACATGGGGGCCGCTCGCATTGACTTGAGAAGCTATCGACGCGGCGAGGGAAACCTTGAGAAGCAGGGCCAGCAGCCTCAGACTTGGCACCCTGTATGCAGCGGCCCCCATGGAGAAATCAAGCGTTTGCAAATTAAAAAAGGATGTCAAAAATATCGTCAGTTCATAATATCAAGGTGTTTTCAGAAGAATAAAGGTTGTCACAGCGGAAGAGCAGCCGAAGATGAGTCCGAGTGGAGAGCAAAATGTAGTGGTCAATCACTCATCAGGCTCCTGGCAATTCCAGAAAACCGACTTTTTCAACAGAATCGACCCACAGCGGGCGCGCACATTCAAGTTGTCCAACGATCCGCAGTTTGAGGAGAAATTTTGGGATGTGAACGGGCTTTATCTGGCCCCACCGGATAAGGCTTTGGTGTTGTGCTGCGATGAGAAAAGTCAGATTCAGGCATTGGAGCGAACACAGCCGGGTTTACCTTTGGGCATCGGTTATATCCAGACTAAATCGCACTATTACACCCGCCGCCATGGCACGGTCACGTTATTCGCCGCACTGGATTACCTCCAAGGAAAATTGATCAGCGTCAGCACAGGTATCAAGATTGGCTGGCCTCTCTCAAAAAGATCAATAAAGAAACGCCCAATCATCTCCAGCTTCATCTGTTAGTCGATAACTACGCGACCCACAAGCATGCCGCAGTGAAACTGCCTGGCTGGCGAAGCATCCGCGTTTTCATATTCATTTCACCCTAACCTCCAGCTCTTGGATAAACATGGTTGAGCGCTTCTTTCGAAATATTACCGTTTAGAGGCGCTCAGTTTTCCTTCAGTTCTGCCACGGGCTGCAACGGTCTAGAGAAAAGTGCTACTTCTGCATTGCTAGTGGCACTTTTGTCTTTCTGGACGGTATGAATCGCTGGTTCGGTAGAAGCTTAGCGGGACGGCTGTAGTACGGCTCCTACGAGCGCTTAGGAGACCTCATACTTCTCGAATCGGTGTCAAGCGTAGAAAGATATTTCAAGACGAAATATTCTGCAGACTGGCTGAAGGCATCAGCTTCCGAACTTTGGCTAGCATTTCTCCGCAGTGGCAGCCGCCACGCACAGACATCCGAAAGTGAGGTCTTGGCTCGAAAAGCACAAACGCTTCCACATGCATTTCACCTCTACCTCAAGTTCGTGGATAAATATGGTTGAGCGCTTCTTTCGCGATATCACGATATACCTGTGCGATGGCTGTTTCAGCTCGGTTCGCGAGTTGGAAAGCTCGATCACCACGTTTCTGGCACTGCGTAATGCCCAGCCGACTCGCTACGTTTGGAACGCCAGAGGAGAAGATATCTTGAACAAGATACAGCGAGCCCGCGAGACGATGACTTCGCAGGCATAAGGGAAGTTAATTTTGAGACGGTACATTAGCGGATCGAGCGTAAATGCCTACAAGGATTCCTTCCTCAAAGATGTGCACCTTGCAGGCCCAGGTGTGAGCTTCGCAAAGTTCGCTGTATAAGCTCCCGCGCAGGGCTTATACACACAGGTAATGACTCATGGATATCGCGACTGCAAGCGTACAGCCGCGAATACCAATGTTTGCATATATTTATAATATGTAGCTAAGCTGAGCTGCTTTTTTTATAAAAAATGGAGAGCCAATTATATGGAGCGGTATACATCATGGATAAGAACACTCAATCAACACTGCGCAACCCAGCCCCCCCTTACTGCCTTCATCGAATCGGCCCGAGTGTTTACCAACACAATAGGCTTTGACTTTTTCGCCTACGCTATACACGAAACAACGCCTTTCACGCGGCCAAAAACCCACTTTTATGGTAACTATCCAAGCCAGTGGGTTCAGCACTACAAAGAACAGAACTATGCAATTATTGATCCCACAGTGCGTCACTGCAAGTTCTCTTCTGAACACATTCGCTGGTGTGATGCGTTTTTTGACGAGAGCCCTCAGCTGTGGTCGGACGCCAAGGCACATCAACTTAATATCGGCGTTTTCCAACCGTCTTTTAATACCCGCGGCTACATCTCTCTACTGTCTCTTGCCCGAAAAACCAAGACCATTGAAGAGGCGGAATTGGAAATCCTTAAACCGATCCTCAAAGCATTCGCCGACACCGTCGGCTATCGCATCTTCGAATTGGAAGATGCACTTAATCACACCCTCGATATTGAGTTCGGCTATAAAGAAAAAGAAGTACTGCGCTGGACGGCAGACGGAAAAACTTCAGAAGAGATTGGTCGCATATTAAATGTGACTGCTGATGCGGTGAACTTTCACCTGCGCAATATCCAAAAAAAGATTGGCGCCTGCAATCGAGTTCAAGCAGTCACCTATGCCGTAGCCCAAGGCCATATCTGATGCCCGAGGCATAGCGGCCTTGGCCGCTATGCCAGCACACGCTCAGATAAAGACGTCGATCGCGGCTTGCTCATACAACCAGCGCACCACCGCGTGTACTTGTTCATTGTCGGCCTGCTCCGGCAGTGCTTCAGCCAGGGTTATGGGCGCCTCTCCCTGCAACACATTGATAAGCGTACGCACCTCCTGTAGATGCCCAACACTCAACATCGCGCCCCCCGCAAACAGCAACCCTGCCTCTTTGTCCAGCGCTAGCATGTACAAGGGGCTGTCAGCCCTTGCGCGGATCACCCGCAGCCAGCACTCGGCACTGCCGGGGTGCCCCACTGTGCGGTCACGAATAATTCCATTGGCGGACAACTTGAGCAACATCTGGATTTTGCTGTTGTCGCGAATCGAATCTACGAACTGCGCCACTGTCGATGGCAAAGTCACATCGGCCAACGACTCGAATACGCCACTTGGTACCTGGGCGATCGCGCCAGTCAGCGCAGTACCTGCCCTGGACACCATCGCCGCCTTGATCGGGTTTTCACAGAACCCTTGGGCCGTGCCATGACTGAACATGCCAACCGATACGGTGAGGGTAGTTTCCAGTTCTTCGAGCTTGTTGTAGTGCCACCACCCTGCGGGAATGAAGAAAATCTCCCCAGGGCCGACTTCATAAATGGTTGCGTCGGCGGCATAGGGCGTGACATCGATATGGCCGAAGCAGACACCATTAAGCGCTGACTTTTTCTCTAGGGCCATGTCATCGAAATACGCCGGCGGCCAGATCATCATGCGTTTGCGGCCGTATAACGGAAACAGAAAGGTGTCGCATGAATCGTTGTGCAGGCCGATCCAGGTCGAACGGTACCGGCCGCCTATAAATACTGCGTTGGCGCCAGGGAAAGGCACGCCGTAGCGCTCGTTGTAGCCATGGGTAAACGCGCGCAGTTTCGTCGTCACGATACTGGAATGCTTGAGGCAATAGTCACGGGTGAAGGTAATGCCGTCTGCGTTATTGAGCGCGGCAAAGTCGCGCACAAACTGCTCGAACCCGTCAAAGTCGGGAGGGAAGTTAGGGACCGCTGGTTGCTTGAGCATCTGCCCATCTGCATTGACGGTCATGTCTCCTGATTCGACGACATTTCGGGCTAGATCGAATGCGTCCTCTAGACTCAGCAGTGGCTCTATCAATGTGTCCTGCTCAAGCACCACCGGCTGCGTCTTGTCATAGGAGAGGCTGACAAAGTACTCCCAGAAAGCCGCCGGTACGGTGGGTGTATTGTTTGCGTCGAACAAGTGGGCGCAGGTCGTGGCAGTAATCATGATTCACCTTCAATCCGGGAAAGCATCAGGGTAAAAATCCTTGTAGATATTCTTGATCTGTTCATCGCCCATGCTCAGGACACGCACCAGTACCCCACTGAACATGCACGGCAGGGATGCCAGGATAATGAGCAAACCCAAGGCTGCCATGGCGTAGCCCACGCCTAGCGTTTCAGAAAAAGCCCCACCGACCAGCGCCCCGAAGGGGATGACCATGCCGGAAACAAACGAGGTCGCAGACCCGATCCGGTTGCGGTAATTGTCGGGGGTGGCCAGCATTCGCACGGTCGAGGTGTTTACGGTCACCATGACCAGGCCGATGCCTGCGATAAATAGCAAGGGCACAGTTACTCCGGCGAACCAAACGGGCTTGACATGGAAGAATTGGCTGAAAAGCCCACAACCAGACATGGCCAGCCCAACCAGCAGGAAACCGCCAAATACTACATAGGGCCGGCCACAACGCTCATTGGCGCGTTTCACTATGAGCAGGCTGCCGGCCAGTAGGCCCAACGCGAAGGCGCCCTCGGTGACGGCGATCAACCATAAGTCTTGGGAGAAATAGCGATTGATCAGCACAGGGAACAGCACCGCGAAGAGCGGGTACAGCGAAAAGTTGACGATGAACGCCAGTAGGCTCAGGTTCCATTCAGGCTTGACTCGATAGAGCGCGGTAAAGCCTTCACGGGTGCGTGTGTACCAAGTCGCCAGATAGGACATATGCCGAGTGGTGCCAGGGCTGTGGCTGGCAGCGGGCGCCCTGACCAGCACTATCAGTGCTAACGCCACCATTACTGCCAAGGAGTTGAGCCAGAGAGTTCCCAACACTCCCAGCGGACCCAATAAAATGCCCGCAGCCAGAGGCCCCATCAGCGCAGATGACGAACCGACGATGCTTCTTAGGCGCACCGCATCGCTGATCCTGTGCGCGGCAACCAGTGTGGGTGTCAAGCTCATCTGGATCGGGTCGCGAATGCCAATGGTTACCCCGGAAATCGCCAGACAGCTCCCGATCACCCAGGGCAGGTAAATATCTAGGGTGCCTAGGCAGGCCAATAGTAGGGTTATCGTCGCGCTGATGATGTAGCAGCCCACCAGCAGGCGGTGCCTGTCATACTGATCCCCCAGCCAGCCAAACACCGCTCGTGCCAGCACATCCGCCAGGGTGGCCACCGCGACATAGCCTGCAAAGGCAACGGGGTCTGCGGTTTTTCCCAGCACCCACCAAGCGATTGCGAATTGACCACAACGCGTTCCCACCGCGTTGAAGAACGCTGCCAGTTGGATCAGGTAGAAATCCCGTCCCAGCCCACCGAGGGAAGGATTACTCATTGCCCCACCTCGGCGCGGCGCAGGTACCCCAGGCAGCCGGCTGCAACGTAGGCGTCTAGTCCACCGGTCAAACTGCGGCAGCGGCCCTCGCCGACGGCGGCGCTGATTGCATTTAAGGCTTTAAAGCTGCGCACGCCACTTTTGCAGTAGACCACCGTCTCGACGCCAGCCACTGTCTCGGCCAGGCGTCGTGGCAACTCCCTCAAGGGAATGTTGATCCCGCCCAACGACAGCGTCAGATGCTCGTGCCCGTCCCGCACATCAATCAATTGCAGCGCAGTTTCGCTGAGCAGGCATTGTTCCAAGGCCAGGGGCGAAATAGCATACTGCGCGCCAACCGCCACTGCGCAATTGGCCTCAATGGCCTGAGGTTGCCGGATCCGCGGCCGCTCGCCACTGAGCGGGTTACTGGCCCGGTGCCGAACCGACACCTGGCGAAGTTGCAAGCTCAAAGCATCGAATAACATCAATCGGTTGACCGAGGGTTCCCCAACAGCGCTCAGGATTTTGATTGCCTCCAATGCTTGGATCGAACCGATAATGCCCGGCAACACCCCTAGTACACCAGCTTCACCACAATTCTGGGCCAGCTCGGCAGGTGGTGGCTCGGGAAAGATGTCGCGCAGGTTGGTAGAACTCCGCCCGTGCGCGTCAGGCAGATTGAATACCGCCACCTGCCCTTCGAACTGGCTGATTGAGGCATAGACCAACGGCTTGCCGCTGAGATAGCACGCATCGTTGAGTAGGTATTTGGTAGTGAAGTTATCCGTGGCGTCGACTATCACGTCGTAGCCTTGTACATAGGCCATTACGTTGCTTTCGTCGAGCCGATCGGCGAAATGCCGGATGTTGATATGAGGGTTGTTATCGAGAAGTTTTTGCCGTGCCACAGTACCTTTTGTCGAGCCGACATCGCCAACCCCGAACAGGAGCTGACGGTGCAGGTTACTGATGTCGACGGTGTCGTCCTCGACAATGGCGATATGGCCGACGCCAGCGGCTGCAATATACATCAGGGCCGGGCAGCCCAACCCACCGGCTCCCACCACCAGCACCTTACCCTCCTTGAGCCGGCCCTGACCCTCAGGGCCAAACCCCTTGACCAGAAAGTGCCGAGCGTAGTGGGCCTGTTCCTGCTGACTGAAGCGTTCGTCAGCCATGTCAGCCTCCAGCCACGGCACTAATGATCAGTGCCGTGGAGTCCGGGCACAGGGCAATTTCATCCCAAGTTTCCTGATCGGCATAGGGAATGTCGTCGATCACCAGGCTGATAAATGGCTTGAGGCAATAATCGCCTTCGACAATAGCGCTGTACAACAGCGGCTCCTCAATGCGCAAGCCATCCATCAACTGCAACGCGTTTGTGCAGGGTAACGCCAAGGTTTTGCGACCATTGGTCAATTCCGCGAACTGGCTGGCGATAATTATTTGGGTCATGGTCATTTTCCTTGCGGGAGCTGAATAAGATGCTGATGGCAGTCGTGCAGTGCACTGAACACCAGACTGCCCATTGACGTGAAAAAAGGGCGTTGGGCTGCCGTATCCAAGCAGATGGCCAAATACTTTTGCAGGTACAACTGGCGCTCCGGGGCAGCAGCTGGACTGGGGAGCTGGCGGTAGTACTTCAGGGTGGCTGCGGCAAAATGCGCGGCAGCCATCACCCCGCGCAGGGTTTTGCCGCGCGTGCCCGAAGGCAGTACATAGTCCCTAGGCGCGTCGGGCGTTTGCAGGTCGTAAACCTCCATGATGAAGTTCAACCAGATGTGGGCGTGCTCATGCACCAGCGTTTCTTCCAAGGGGATAGGCGAATCAAAGGCGCGCTCCCCTAGGTAAATGGTCTGGGGAATCAATGCACTGGTCGAACTGCTCATGGGCTGCAAGAGCCTGCGGTACCGAATGGGGATGCTGAAAAAACTGCCCCAGGCTGGGTTCGCCCGGCAGACGGTAGCCGTGGCCATCTGTATGTGCTGTTGCTCGACGACCGAACAGTCCGTGGACTCAAACTCCGCAACCTGGCTGGTAGCCAGGCGCTTGTACAGCGCTCGCGCGTTGCCCGGCTCTAAGTAATCGGTCAGCGCGGCATGGGCTTTGGGGTCAGCGTTGCGACGGGTGCACGCCACTGCTGCCAATAACGTGGACGGTCGCACGCCATCATCGATAAACGGGGGGAGGCCGCCGACGGTGTTGAAAAATGCGCTCGGGCTCATACGCCAATTAGCCCTCCGATATGCTGTGCCAGCAACGTGAGGCCAGGAAGCCTTCCAAGTCCTGGCTTTTGACGCGAAACGCCTTGAAACCGGCCAAGGCCTCGTCCACCTCGTGATGCGCCATTTCACCGCTGGCCTGCAGAAGTTTCTTCAAGTGCGATAAGGTTCGCTCGGCGTACCAGCGTTCCTTGAGGTCGCGGATAATCGCTTGAGCGTTATCCGCACAAATCTTCTGCTGGTCCTGTAACGCAGTAACAAATCCACGCAGATGTATCAGTGGCTCGGACATGGCGCGATAAGGCGCGTCGATTTCATGCACTAGCGTGACCTCGTCGTCATCGAACTCCGGATCGTCGCGGTAACGCCCATAGACAACGCCGTAACCTTGCATGCCGAGCAAGCGCATTTCACTGGCTCGGATAGCGCCCATGGACGCCAGGCCCCAGATTTTCCAACCCTGCTCGATGGCGTGACGGATCTCGATATGGCCTACGGAGGGGAAGCTGTGAAACGTGCCATCGACGATCGCGATGTAGCCCGGTTGTGCGTTATGCTCGACCAACGCTTGTATATCGCCGCGTCGCGCAGGGGCATGCACGACCACCTCGGGCCGCTCCAATAACCCTGGCTCCATCCCTGCGGCCGACGGCCCTACGAATAAATGCAGCTTCATGCGTGCTCCTACCTAGCGTGCGATATAGCGGGACAGACGAGGACCTGCGCGCTTGAGTGCTGGCTGGAACGATTCCATGCCTGGAATAACAATCTTGACCACCGCCAAAGGTGAGTCGTTTTTGCTCAACACCACCCGCAAGACCTGGTTGAATCCTTGGCTACGCAAGCGTTCGAGCAAACACTCGAGAGCAGAGTCAATGTTGTTGCTCTGCGCATTGGCATCCTCGATCTTAGAGTAGGCGATGGCCTCACTTGGGTCGTTGATGTGACTGCGCAAGCGCGCAACGGCGTCGAGCTCTGCCTGGCGATCGTTGGCAGAGAAGTACTTGAAGCGCTCGATCAAATCGTCCCTGCCCCCGTGGATATAAGACAGACGTGATTGCGCCGCCTCGGCCAGCCCTCGGACTGACGCGATATCGCGGCACAGATGTAGGCCGGAGCCACAGGAGATGGCGATAGGCGCATCATCGGAGGGCTCCATAATGAACCCTTGGACATAGGGCAACCCAATCGCGCTGGGGGTGTAGCGCACCACTGCGCTCAACCCGGCGGCTTCTATCCGGCAGAACAAGGGGTCCAGGGTGTCGACCGGGCAATCGCGCAGAATGAGGCGCGAGGTGTCTTTCATGAAGTTGAAGGCTTGTACGTCGCGCTCGACGATCTCAGCAATGCCATGCACGCTCGCTTCGTCCACACTATTGCCCGAACTGAGCCCATTGGTGCTGGTGCCGAAAATGCGCTGCCCCTGGTTTTCGCTGAATGGCGAAAAAATCAGCTCAGCAGGCACTGCAAAACGTTCTCCGGTGGCGATGTCCTGCGCGTGCACGCAAACCAAGAGGCCGTCGGGGTCGATTGGTGCGCCGAGGATCGGGCAAAAATCAACGAAATCGTGGGCAAAGCCAGATTGTGCCGCGACTCTGCGTGGCGTGGACGTGAACACATCAATGTTACGATTGCGGTATTCGGCGACGGCAAACTCAATGGCCTCCATATAGGCACCGACCTGGGCCTCTTCCGCCCGCATGCCCTTACCCGCGCTGACACAGAGCGAGCCTTCAACCGCATCGGGTCGGATACTGGCAAATACCGGAATACCAATCTTGTCCAGCCAAGTGGTATTGGTCACCCGCGTAATACCAAATTGCACAGCAAGTTTTCTGGCATGTGCCAATGTGTCGGACAATGAAGCCGTGCGCAAACTTGAGGTCATGCGATACATGTAGTTGCCTGTTAAAATCTGATCAGTAAGTGCGTGCTGTTCGAATATTCGAACAGCACGCACTGTATTACTTGCCGGCGTCTTCAATATCAGCGGAGATATTGTTATTGGATTCGTGAATAACAAACCCAGCGCGCATTTGGCCTTCGTCATTCAAAATATCTGCAAACGCCTGTACAGCAGATGCGTCAAGTACGAAGGTTTCGTTGGTTGCGTTCATTATGTTCTCCTTGAATAACTAAATGCCGTTATCGGCTATACTTTTCAGGGGCATGGCGCATTCAATTAGCCAATGCGACATTGGATAGCTCCTAAAACAGCGAGGAGATTTATAGAACATTGCGTGATCACGATCAACTACAAGATTTGGTAGTGGCACTGGTTTAATTTTTCAGAGAATTTCTTTGTGACTAATTGACCTGGGCGCTTAGGGAAGTTCTGAAGTAGGCAACCGTTTTTAAACCCCCCTTGCTTCAGGGTTTCAAAAAACGTCGATTTAATCGAAAATCAGGTCTTTGCTTCGCCCAACCCATCTTGTTCTGCGAACAAGCGCTTTGGAGCGCTCGTTGTGCGCATTACAGGCGCACATCTCCTGCGTTTAGCAATCGCTTTCGCATCATCCACAGGTTCGATAGAGCAAACAGCATGGTCTGCTGCGCAGCGTTTTTGCTCAGGCCTCGGAAGCGTACTTTCATATAACCAAACTGACGCTTGATCACTCGAAACGGATGCTCAACCTTGGCGCGCAGTTGAGCTTTCGCATATTCGATTTTCCGACGCGTGCGAGCGATCAGGTTTTTCTTTGCATGCTTTCTATAACTGCTCGGCCGCGCTGCAATCGACTAGATCATTTGGCGATCTTGATGCTCGGGACGTTTTTCGACATCGGTGTAACCGGCGTCGCCAGAGACGTAAGTTTCTTTTCCGTGCATTAATTGATCGACTTGGATTACGTCCGCCACATTCGCCGCCGTGCTTTCCACGTCGCAACAGGCATCACTGCTCATCCCGATACATTTGCAAAAAAACTTTGAAGCAGGTTGGAACTATAAGTGTGAAGCAGCGTGCCAAGGGCAGCTTTGTTTCAGCCGAACCTCGCAAATCCTATGGCTACACCGTCTCCTCAGGCTGAATAGCTAAGATCATTTGCTCGTCAAAACCTTGAAGTGCGTCCCGAGCACGGTGGCCCGGAAAAAGCGTCACCGGCTCCTCAATCGCGGGGGATCGAAGGCGCCAGCGACAGACTTTATTTATTTCCGACAGACTTTATTTCGTAGCTTCACCAGCCAACGTGCTGTGGATAACTTATTCCACAGTCACCGATTTGGCCAAGTTACGCGGCTGATCCACATCCGTACCCTTGAGCACTGCCACGTAGTACGAAAGCAGCTGCAGCGGGATCGTGTACAGAATCGGCGTCAGGGCGTCGAGGATGTGTGGCATTGAAACCACATGGGTGCCCTCTCCGTTGACCAGCCCGGCCTGTTCGTCAGCGAAGACAATCAGCTCACCGCCTCGTGCACGCACTTCCTGCAGGTTGGATTTGAGCTTCTCCAACAGCTCGTTGTTAGGCGCGACGGTGACGACGGGCATGTCACCGTCGACCAGTGCCAATGGGCCGTGCTTCAGTTCACCAGCCGGATAGGCCTCTGCGTGGATGTAGGAGATCTCCTTAAGCTTTAACGCGCCTTCCATGGCCACCGGGAATTGCGCACCACGGCCCAGGAACAGGGTGTGATTCTTCTCGGCGAACAATTCGGCGATTTTTTCTACAGTGCCGTCCATTGCCAATGCCTCGCCCAGGCGAGTCGGCAGGCGTCGCAGTTCTTCCACCAGTTCCGCTTCCACGCCGGGCGCCAACGTGTCTCTGACTTGCCCCAGCGACAGCGTCAGCAGCATCAGCGCTACCAGCTGCGTGGTGAATGCCTTTGTGGAGGCAACACCGATTTCCGGTCCTGCCTGGGTAAGCAGGGTCAGATCGGATTCACGCACCAGCGAACTGATGCCCACGTTGCAGATCGCTAGGCTGGCAAGGAAACCCAGTTCCTTGGCATTACGCAGCGCGGCCAGGGTATCGGCGGTCTCGCCGGACTGGGAGATCGAAACGAACAGCGTGTCCGGCTGGACCACGACTTTGCGGTAGCGGAATTCGCTGGCGACTTCGACTTGGCAGGGAATGCCGGCCAGGCCTTCGAGCCAATAACGCGCAACCATGCCAGCGTGATAGCTGGTGCCGCACGCCACGATCTGGACGTTACGGACTTTGGCGAACAACTCTGCCGCTTGCGGCCCGAATGCCTGAACCAGCACCTGCTGCTGACCAAGGCGGCCTTCGAGGGTGCGCTGCACAACTTTTGGCTGCTCGTGAATTTCTTTCAGCATGAAATGGCGGTACTCGCCTTTGTCCGCCGCTTCCGCGCCTTCGTGGTACTGCACGGTCTCACGCTCCACCGGCAGCCCGGACACATCCCAGATCTGCACGCTGTCGCGTCTGATCTCGGCGATGTCACCCTCTTCCAGGTATATGAAGCGGTCAGTGACCTGACGCAGCGCCAGTTGATCAGAGGCGAGGAAGTTTTCCCCAAGACCCAGACCCACCACGAGCGGGCTGCCACTGCGAGCGGCAATAAGGCGGTCCGGTTGTTGTGCGCTGATGACCGCAAGGCCATAAGCACCGTGCAGTTCCTTGACCGTGGCCTTCAGGGCAGCGGCCAGGTCAGGCGTGTCCTGCAGTTTATGGTGCAGCAGATGCACGATGACCTCGGTGTCTGTATCGGACGTAAACACATAACCCAGACCCTTCAGGCGTTCGCGCAGCGGTTCATGGTTCTCGATGATGCCGTTATGCACCACTGCCAACTGCTCATTGGAGAAATGCGGGTGAGCGTTGCGCTCCAACGGTGCGCCATGGGTCGCCCAACGGGTGTGGGCGATACCAAGGCGGCCCGTAACAGGTTCACCGGCCAGCGCACGCTCCAGCTCGTTGACCTTGCCAACCCGACGACGCCGCTCCAGCACTCCAGCGTTGTTGAAGACCGCCACGCCAGCGCTGTCGTAGCCTCGGTATTCCAGGCGTTTGAGGCCCTCCAGCAGGATGGCGGTTACATTCCGTTCAGCAACAGCGCCGACAATTCCACACATGGTCTTCTCCTAGGAAACAGCAGCGCAAATCAAGGTTACGCCGCGAGCCTGAATTTGTTCGCGTGCCTCTTGAGGCAGGCGGTCATCGGTAATGAGGGTATGGACGCTGCTCCAGGGCAGCTCCAGATTGGGAATCTTGCGACCGACCTTGTCGGCCTCGACCATCACGATCACTTCCCGGGCGACGTCGGCCATCACCCGACTGAGGCCAAGCAGTTCGTTGAATGTGGTCGTGCCTCGCGTCAGATCAATGCCGTCAGCGCCAATGAACAGCTGATCGAAGTCGTAGGAACGCAGCACTTGCTCCGCCACCTGGCCCTGGAACGACTCAGAATGCGGATCCCACGTCCCGCCCGTCATGAGCAGTACAGGCTCATGCTCAAGTTCGACCAGCGCATTGGCGACGTGCAATGAATTGGTCATCACCACGAGGCCGGGCTGCAAACCAAGCTGCGGAATCATCGCAGCGGTGGTGCTGCCGCTGTCGATGATGATCCGCGCATGCTCCCGGATCCGAGCGACGGCAGCGCGCGCAATGGCCTGCTTGAACCTGGACACAGGCTGGCCGGGTTCGCCAATCAGTTCCTGAGGCATCGAAATGGCGCCACCGTATCGACGTAGCAACAATCCGTTGCTTTCAAGTGCGGCCAAGTCTTTACGCACCGTCACCTCCGAGGTTTCGAAGCGCTTGGCCAGCTCATCCACGCTCACCTCGCCCTGCTCATTGAGCAAGGCGAGGATGTTATGGCGGCGTTGAGGTGTATTACGTTTCGACATGACGGTCTTAAGTTTCGTTTCGAAAGTTAACAATCGCAATGAAAGCTTATCGAAACATAAACGTCAAGTGGAGATGGAGTCAGGAATAGGGGTAGCAGCTTTGTTGAGGGGATCACTGCTCGGCGAAACTGCGTCAGCTGCTTGTGATCCAGGCAGCTGACTTGGCCTGTGGATAACTTAATCTTTCTTGATTTTTACCGGCCGGGTCCAACCGTCAATGTTGCGTTGACGCGCGCGCGCCACCGCAAGCTGTTCGGCGGGCACATCATGATTGATGGTGGAGCCAGCCGCCGTCGTTGCGCCCGAGAAGATATGCACAGGCGCCACCAGCGAATTGTTAGAGCCGATGAACACATCTTCCCCCATGACGGTCTTGTGCTTGTTCGCGCCGTCGTAGTTGCAGGTGATGGTGCCAGCACCAATATTGGTTCGTGCACCGATGACGGCATCCCCCAGGTAGGTCAGGTGCCCCGCCTTCGCGCCCTCACCCAGGTGAGCGTTCTTCAACTCGACGAAGTTACCCACGTGAGCCCGAGCATCCAGCACGCTTCCCGGACGCAGGCGAGCGAAAGGCCCAGCGTCGGCACCTTCCCCCACAACCGCGCCTTCCAGATGACTGTTCGCCTTGATGATCGCGCCCTTGCGCAAGGTGCTGTCCTTGATCACGCAGTTGGGTCCGATCGAGACGTTGTCTTCGATGACGACTCGCCCTTCAAGGATGACGTTCACATCGATCATCACATCGCGGCCAACCGTGACGTCACCCCGAACGTCGAAACGCGCCGGGTCGCGCAACGTGACGCCCAGGGACATGAGTCGTCGCGCCTCACGCAACTGATAATGGCGCTCGAGCTCGGCAAGCTGTTGGCGGTCATTGGCGCCCTGCACTTCCATTGCATCATCAGGCTGGGCAGTCGCTACGACCAGGCCATCGTTGACCGCCATGGCGATAACGTCAGTCAGGTAATACTCACCCTGAGCGTTGTTATTGGAGAGACGGCCAAGCCAATCGGCCAGGCGCTTGCCCGGTACGGCGAGGATTCCAGTGTTGCCTTCCTTGATAGCTTTCTGCGCTTCAGTCGCATCCTTGTGCTCAACGATCGCGCTGACTTGATGCTGTGCGTCACGAACGATACGACCATAACCGGCCGGGTTATCCAGCGTGACCGTCAACAACCCCAATTGCTGGTCGTTAACCAGCGTAAGCAGACGCTGCAGGGTCTCCACTTGTATGAGTGGGACATCCCCATAAAGAATGAGCACCGTCTCGGCTGTCAGTACCGGCAACGCTTGCGCGACCGCGTGACCCGTGCCCAGTTGTTTGTCTTGCAGAACGAAATTCAAATCGCCGCTGGCCAGCTGCTCTCGTACCCGTTCACCGCCATGCCCGATAACGACATGAATCCCTTCGGGCGAAAGCTGCCGTGCGCTGTGGATAACATGGCCGAGCATCGAGTTGCCAGCCACTGGGTGCAAAACCTTGGGTAGAGCTGAACGCATGCGAGTGCCCTGACCCGCGGCGAGAATGACGATATCGAGAGACATGAAGGAATTCCAGACGAGCAGGCCAGGTTAATCAGGCGGATGATTCCGGCAAGAAAGCCGAAAAAAGAAAAAGGGTAGCCGAGGCTACCCTTTTACTCAATCGCGCAACGAGCCGTCGGTGTTAGCCGCCGAACTTCTTGCGAATTTGCTGAACGGTGCGCAGCTGAGCCGCGGCCTCCGCCAGACGTGCAGCAGCAGATCCGTAATCGAAATCCGCGCCTTTTTCATTCAGAGCACGCTCGGCAGCCTTGACGGCTTCCTGAGCAGAGGCTTCGTCCAGGTCAGCAGCGCGTTGCACGGTATCGGCAAGCACTTTGACCATGTTCGGTTGAACCTCAAGGAAACCACCGGAGATGTAAAACACCTCGGCTTCGCCACCCTGCTTGATCAGGCGGATCGGACCTGGCTTCAGATCGGTGATCAACGGTGCATGACCGGGAGCAATACCGATATCACCCAGGTTACCGTGTGCAATCACCATCTCGACCAGACCGGAGAAAATCTCCCCTTCCGCGCTGACGATATCGCAATGGACTGTCATAGCCATTTGCATGCCTCAACCTGATTAGCGCCCGTTGCCGGGCGCCTGGATTACAGTTTCTTGGCTTTCTCGATCGCTTCTTCGATGCCGCCGACCATGTAGAACGCCTGTTCAGGCAGATGGTCGTAGTCACCAGCGAGGATGCCTTTGAAGCCAGCAATGGTGTCTTTCAGGGAAACGTATTTGCCCGAAGCACCGGTGAAGACTTCAGCCACGAAGAACGGCTGCGACAGGAAGCGCTGAATCTTACGAGCGCGGGATACCAACTGCTTGTCGGTTTCTGACAGCTCGTCCATACCCAGGATCGCGATGATGTCTTTCAGCTCTTTGTAGCGCTGCAGAACGTACTGAACGCCGCGAGCGGTGTCGTAGTGGTCCTGACCGATAACGTTCGGGTCCAGCTGGCGCGAAGTCGAGTCCAGTGGATCGACCGCCGGGTAGATACCCAGGGAAGCGATGTCACGGGACAGAACGACAGTGGCGTCCAGGTGAGCAAACGTTGTGGCTGGCGATGGGTCAGTCAAGTCATCCGCCGGTACGTATACCGCCTGGATCGAAGTGATCGAACCTTCCTTGGTCGAAGTGATGCGCTCTTGCAGCACGCCCATCTCTTCAGCCAGAGTCGGCTGGTAACCTACTGCGGAAGGCATACGGCCCAGCAGTGCGGATACTTCAGTACCGGCCAGCGTGTAACGGTAGATGTTATCGACGAACAACAGAACGTCGTTACCTTCGTCACGGAATTTCTCAGCCATGGTCAGGCCAGTCAGGGCGACGCGCAGACGGTTACCCGGCGGCTCGTTCATCTGACCGTAGACCAGCGCTACTTTGTCCAGAACGTTGGAGTCCTTCATCTCGTGGTAGAAGTCGTTACCCTCACGGGTACGCTCGCCCACACCAGCGAACACGGAATAACCGCTGTGCTCGATGGCGATGTTACGGATCAGTTCCATCATGTTTACGGTCTTGCCGACACCGGCACCACCGAACAGACCGACTTTACCGCCCTTGGCAAACGGGCAAACCAGGTCGATGACCTTGATGCCGGTTTCCAGGAGGTCGTTGCCGCCAGCCTGATCAGCGAACGATGGCGCAGGACGGTGAATGCCCCAGCGCTCTTCGGTCTCGATCGGGCCCGCTTCGTCGATCGGGTTGCCCAGTACGTCCATGATCCGGCCCAGCGTCGCTTTACCGACCGGTACGGAGATGGCTGCGCCGCTATCGATAACGTCCAGACCGCGCTTCAAGCCTTCGGTGGAACCCATCGCAATGGTACGAACTACGCCGTCGCCCAGCTGCTGCTGAACTTCCAGAGTAGTTTCCGCGCCTTGTACTTTCAGCGCGTTGTAGATGCTCGGTACGCTGTCGCGTGGAAATTCCACGTCGATCACGGCGCCGATGATTTGAACGATACGTCCGCTACTCATTAGCTGGATCCTCTGAATATTTGAACCGTTAAACCGCGGCAGCGCCGCCGACGATTTCCGAGATCTCTTGGGTGATCGCTGCCTGACGCGCCTTGTTGTAGATCAGCTGCAAATCGCTGATCAAATCACCGGCGTTGTCAGTGGCGTTCTTCATCGCGATCATCCGCGCAGCCTGTTCAGCTGCGTTGTTCTCGACCACCGCCTGATAGACCTGCGACTCCACGTAACGGACCATCAAGCCGTCCAGCAGCTCTTTGGCGTCGGGTTCGTACAGGTAATCCCAGTGGTGCTTGAGTTCTTGATCCTGGGTGGCTACCAACGGAATCAACTGCTCGACCGTTGGTTGCTGAGTCATGGTGTTGATGAACTTGTTGGACACCACGGACAGGCGATCAATACGACCTTCCAGGTAGGCATCCAGCATCACCTTGACGCTGCCGATCAAATCGTTGATCGACGGCTCTTCGCCCAAGTGGCTGATCGCAGCGACGACGTTACCGCCGAAGTTGCGGAAAAACGCCGCACCTTTGCTGCCGACCACGCACAGATCGATCTCTACGCCGTTTTCACGGTTCTTCGCCATGTCCTTGACCAAAGCCTTGAACAGGTTGGTATTCAAGCCACCACACAGACCACGGTCACTGCTCACCACGACGTAACCGACGCGCTTTACTTCGCGTTCGATCATGAAGGGATGGCGATATTCCGGGTTAGCGTTGGCGAGATGACCAATCACCTGGCGGATGCGCTCCGCGTAAGGACGGCTAGCAGCCATGCGCATTTGAGCCTTGCGCATTTTGCTGACCGCCACTTTTTCCATGGCGCTGGTGATCTTTTGCGTGCTTTTGATGCTCGCAATCTTGCTGCGAATCTCTTTTGCGCCTGCCATGTAACACCTATCAGGTTAGCAAGCGGGAGCCTCGCGGCTCCCGCTGCGGCTTACCAGGTTTGGGTGGCCTTGAACTTCTCGATACCGGCTTTCAGGCCAGAATCGATTTCGTCATTGAAGTCACCCTTCACGTTGATCTTCGCCATCAAATCGGCGTGATCTCGGTTGAAGTAAGCAATCAGCGCTTGTTCAAAGCTGCCAACCTTGGCGATTTCGACGTCAGTCAGGAACCCACGCTCAGCGGCATACAGCGACAGCGACATGTCAGCAATCGACATTGGCGCATATTGCTTCTGCTTCATCAGCTCGGTAACGCGCTGACCATGCTCAAGTTGCTTACGGGTCGCTTCGTCCAGGTCAGAGGCGAACTGGGCAAATGCTGCCAGTTCACGGTACTGAGCCAGAGCGGTACGGATACCACCGGAGAGCTTCTTGATGATCTTGGTCTGCGCGGCACCACCCACACGGGATACCGAAACACCGGCGTTCACCGCCGGACGGATGCCGGAGTTGAACATGGCCGATTCCAGGAAGATCTGACCGTCAGTGATGGAAATCACGTTGGTCGGAACAAACGCGGAAACATCGCCAGCCTGGGTTTCGATGAGCGGCAACGCTGTCAGGGAACCGGTTTTGCCGGTCACTGCGCCATTGGTGAACTTCTCAACCCATGCTTCCGAAACGCGAGAAGCACGCTCCAGCAGACGGGAGTGGAGATAGAACACGTCGCCCGGGTAAGCTTCACGTCCTGGTGGACGGCGCAGCAGCAGGGAAATCTGACGATACGCCACAGCCTGCTTGGATAGATCGTCATAAACGATCAACGCGTCTTCGCCGCGGTCGCGGAAGTACTCGCCCATGGTGCAGCCGGAGTACGGTGCCAGGAATTGCAGCGCCGGGGATTCCGAAGCGCTGGCGGCCACGACGATCGTGTTGGCCAGAGCACCGTGTTCTTCCAGTTTGCGAACAACGTTGGCAATGGTCGATTGCTTCTGACCAATTGCTACGTAGACGCAGAAAATACCGCTGTTCTTCTGATTAATGATCGCGTCGATTGCCAGAGCGGTTTTACCGATCTGACGGTCGCCGATGATCAGCTCACGCTGGCCACGGCCGACAGGAATCATGGCATCAACTGCCTTGTAGCCCGTCTGCAAAGGCTGGTCTACTGACTTACGCCAGATCACGCCTGGAGCAACTTTCTCGACCGCGTCGGTCTCGGTGTTGTTCAGCGGACCTTTGCCGTCGACAGGGTTGCCCAAGGCATCGACTACACGACCCAGCAGTTCCTTGCCAACCGGAACTTCCAGGATGCGGCCAGTGCACTTGGCACTCATGCCTTCAGCCAGAGAGGTGTAAGCGCCCAGTACGACAGCACCCACGGAGTCTTGCTCCAGGTTCAGTGCCATACCGTAAACGCCGCCCGGGAACTCGATCATTTCGCCGTACATAGCGTCGGCGAGACCGTGAATCCGCACGATACCGTCAGACACGCTGACGACTGTGCCTTCGTTTCGGGCTTGGGAGGCTACATCGAGTTTCTCGATGCGGCCCTTGATGATTTCACTTATTTCGGAAGGATTGAGTTGCTGCATTGCTCTGCTGCCCCTTCAAACTCAAGATTTCAATGCTTCGGCTAGTTGCGCGAGTTTGCCGCGAACTGAGCCATCGATAACCAGGTCGCCGGCGCGGAT
>DASVUK010000049.1:0-88850 GCA_036387095.1 Pseudomonas sp. | reverse complement strand
GCAGCGCTGTCGGGTGCTTGTCCAGAGCGTTGCGGACATGCACATCCATTGTGGGAGCGAGCTTGCTCGCGAAGACTCAAGCACAGCCAGCACAACTTTTCAGACCTCAAGCCGCCTTCGCGAGCAAGCTCGCTCCCACTAAGCTTGCGGTGTCAGCGCACCACAATCCCGCGCTTGGCCATGTAGGCCTTGGCTTCAGGCACGGTGTATTCACCGAAGTGAAAAATGCTGGCTGCCAACACCGCACTGGCGTGGCCTTCGATGATGCCGTCAGCCAAGTGCTGAAGATTGCCGACGCCACCGGATGCAATAACCGGGATACCCAGCGCATCGCTGATCGCCCTGGTGACGCCCAGGTCGAAACCGTTTTTCATGCCGTCCTGATCCATGCTGGTCAGCAGGATTTCCCCAGCGCCCAGCTCTTCCATTTTCACAGCCCACTGCACGGCATCCAGCCCGGTCGGCTTGCGGCCACCGTGGGTGAAGATTTCCCAGCGCGGGGTTTCACCGGGCAACGAAACCTTCTTGGCATCAATGGCCACCACGATGCATTGCGAACCGAAATGCTGAGCCGCTTCGGCGACGAATTCAGGGTTGAACACTGCGGCAGTGTTGATCGAAACCTTGTCAGCGCCAGCGTTGAGCAGGTTGCGGATGTCCTGCACGGTGCGCACGCCACCGCCCACGGTCAGCGGGATAAACACCTGGCTGGCCATGCGCTCGACGGTATGCAACGTAGTGTCACGACCATCGACGCTGGCGGTGATGTCGAGAAAGGTAATCTCGTCCGCGCCCTGCTCATCGTAGAGACGCGCGATTTCAACCGGATCGCCCGCATCACGAATGTTCTCGAACTTGACGCCCTTGACCACGCGACCGTTGTCGACGTCCAGGCAAGGGATGATGCGTTTGGCCAGGGCCATGGGCTTAATCTCCGATTTTTATCCTGCCGAATCCTTGCAGGAGCGAACGCCTCGCCAACAAGTTGGCTCCTGCAGGAATCAAATCAGCGTTGCTCCAGGTCGCACAGCGCCTGAGCTTCAGCTACATCCAGCGTGCCTTCGTAGATCGCTCGGCCAGTGATGGCGCCGATAATCCCCGGTGCCCTGGCATCGAGCAATGCGCGAATATCGCCCAGGTTATGGATGCCGCCGGAAGCGATGACCGGAATCCGCGTCGCCGCTGCCAACGCTGCAGTGAACGGGATATTGCAGCCCTGCATCATGCCGTCTTTGGCAATGTCGGTATAAACAATGGCAGAGACGCCATCGGCTTCGAAACGCTTGGCCAGATCGATCACTTGCACGGTGCTGACTTCAGCCCAGCCGTCGGTGGCGACGAAACCGTCCTTGGCGTCCAGGCCGACAATCACTTTGCCGGGGAACGCGCGGCAGGCTTCGGCCACGAACTCAGGTTCCTTGACCGCCTTGGTGCCGATAATGACGTAGCTCACGCCCGCCTTGACGTAATGCTCGATGGTTTCCAGCGAACGGATACCGCCGCCAATCTGGATTGGCAAGGTTGGGTAACGCTTGGCGATGGCGGTGACCACGTCGCCATTGACTGGCTGACCTTCAAACGCGCCGTTGAGGTCCACCAGATGCAGACGACGGCAGCCGCCTTCGACCCATTTGGCAGCCATGGCGACCGGGTCATCGGAAAACACCGTGGAATCTTCCATACGGCCTTGGCGCAGACGCACACAGGCACCGTCTTTGAGATCGATTGCGGGGATGATCAGCATGCTTTTTCCTTCGTCAAAAGAGCCGCAAGCTGCAAGCCATAAGCTGCAAGTATGCGTACCCGACAATTCTTGCAGCTTGAGGCTTGTCGCTTGAAGCTGCTTGTATTCAATTTTTTTCGAGCGCCCACAAATCGCTTTCGATGCTCTCGAACCTCTCCTTGAGGTGCTGCTGAACATCGAAAATCGCGCGATTGTAGTAATGCGGCGCGATCTCGTTGGTGAACAGCTCAAGCACCTCGGCGACCTCGAACGACCCCAGGTCCAGTTCGAAGCGCTGGGAGAACAGGCGCTTGAGCTTGTCGATCGCCTGCTGCTCCTGCTCAGGGCTGAGAGTCAGGATCGGCGGCTTGGTCTTTGCCTTGGCCATGACGTTTACCAGCGACCATCCCACGCGGCGAAGTTCTGCAACAGTTGCAGGCCATGGGTATGGCTCTTCTCCGGGTGGAACTGCACGGCAAAGCGCGAACCTTCAGCCAGCGCGGCAGCGAAGTCCACGCCGTAGTGACCACCACCGACCACCTGACGCTTATTAGCGGCATCGATATAAAAACTGTGGACGAAGTAGAAACGCGCCAGGTCCGGAATGTCGTGCCACAACGGGTGATCCACCGCCTGCGCCACTTCGTTCCAGCCCATGTGCGGAACCTTCAGGTGCTCGCCATCTTCATGCAGATCCTTGCCGAAGAACTTGACCTGGCCGGGAAACATGCCGATGCAGTCAACGCCGCCATTCTCTTCGCTGCTGTCGAGCAAGGCCTGCATGCCGACGCAGATGCCGAGAAACGGGCGATCCTGACTGACCTCGCGTACCAGCGCATCAAATCCCAGGCGCCGGATTTCAGCCATGCAGTCGCGAATCGCACCGACACCGGGAAACACCACGCGGTCGGCTTCACGAATCACGTTGGCGTCGCTGGTGATGTGAACCCGGCCCGCGCCAACGTGTTCGAGCGCCTTGGCGACCGAATGCAGATTGCCCATGCCGTAATCAATAACCGCGACGGTCTGCATCAGAGCACACCCTTGGTCGAAGGCATTTGCCCAGCCATGCGGTCGTCCAGCTCAACGGCCATGCGCAATGCGCGACCGAAAGCCTTGAACACGGTTTCGATCTGGTGGTGCGTGTTGGTACCGCGCAGGTTATCGATGTGCAGCGTGATGTTGGCGTGATTGACGAAACCCTGGAAAAACTCCTGGAACAGGTCCACATCAAAACCACCGACCACGGCGCGGGTATAAGGCACGTGCATCTGCAAACCCGGACGGCCGGAAAAGTCGATGACCACACGCGAAAGGGCTTCATCGAGCGGCACATAGGCGTGGCCGTAACGACGGATGCCTTTCTTGTCGCCGATAGCCTTGCTGAAAGCCTGACCCAACGTGATACCGACGTCTTCCACCGTGTGGTGGTCGTCGATCTCCAGGTCGCCTTTGCAATTGATGTCCAGGTCGATCAGCCCATGCCGGGCGATCTGGTCGAGCATGTGCTCAAGAAAAGGTACGCCGATATCAAATCGGGCCTTTCCGGTGCCATCCAGGTTGATCGAGGCGTTGATCTGGGTTTCCAGAGTATTGCGCTCGACATACGCCTTACGTTCGGCCATCACCAGCTCCGCAAAATCATTGGGCGAAAAAGGCGAGCATTATAGGCCTAGAAGGCGGCTGGCATGAAGCGAACAGAAGAAGGGAAAGGAAGAAGACGACGAATTACGGTCAGACGCAGAAATTCATTACGCCAGAAACTGCGGTAGGAGCGAACGTGTTCGCGAGGGTTTTCCTGAATAAACCGGATTGACGCTCGCCAACACGTTGGCTCCTACTCAGTCACTGCATGTTAATGAAACAACACCGCCGTCTTCTGCAAGGTGATCCATACACCCCACGCCAACGGAATACCCACCGCCAGCCAGGCAGCGATAGCCAATGGCTTGCTGGCCGGATTGGCTTTCCACTCAAGCACGGTGGTGTGATCCGCACCCTTGTCATGGCCGATGGCTTGCTCTACAGCCAGCTCGGCATCTGTCATGAAGTACTTATCCGCAACCGGACGTACCAACAGGTTGCAGATAAAGCCCAAGACCAACAGACCGGACAGTATGTAAAGCGTGATGTCGTAGGCATCGGCACGAGCAACGCCGTGGCTGAGCTGGTACTCACGCAGGTAATTGACCAATACCGGACCCAATACGCCTGCCGCCGCCCATGCCGTCAGCAGACGACCATGGATCGCGCCGACCATCTGCGTACCGAACAGGTCGGCCAAATAGGCCGGAACCGTTGCGAAGCCGCCACCGTACATCGACAGAATGATGCAGAACGCGCTCACAAATAGCGCGATATTGCCCAAATGCCCCATACCCGGAACCAGCGCATATAGCGCAAATCCCAAGGCGAAGAACACGAAGTAGGTGTTTTTACGACCCAGATAATCCGAGAACGAAGCCCAGAAGAAACGACCGCCGATGTTGAACAGACTCAACAAACCGGTAAAGCCAGCCGCGATAGCGGCAATCTGGCCCAGCTGCGCGGCATCCAGCTGACTGAAGGTCAACCCGTTGCCCAGCAACTTGCCGGCGAACACTTCCTGCAGCAGCGGCGAAGCCATGCCCAGGATACCGATGCCCGCCGAAACGTTCAGGCACAGCACCAACCAGACCAAGCGAAACTGCGGGGTTTTCCAGGCAACGTTCACATGGACGTGACGGTGGGTAATCATCGCATTGCTGGCTTTCTTGACCGGAGCGGTCCAGCCCTCAGGTTTCCAGCCCGTCGGCGGAACACGATAGGACAAGGCGCCGCCAATCATGAAGATGAAATAAATCACCGCCATCACCACGAAGCTCTGCCAGACGCCCACGCTTTCAGCTGAAGCGAAATGCCCCATCAAGGCTGCGGCCAACGGAGCGCCGACCATTGCACCGCCACCAAAACCCATGATCGCCATGCCGGTAGCCATGCCGCGCTTGTCCGGGAACCATTTGATCAGCGTCGAAACCGGCGAGATGTAACCCAGGCCCAAGCCGATACCACCGATCACGCCAGAGCCTATCCACATCAGCCAAATCTGGTGCGTGTACACCCCAAGCGCCGATATCAGCAGACCTCCGCACCAGCACAGTGCCGATACAACGCCCGCTTTGCGTGGGCCTGCATGCTCCAGCCAGCCACCCCAAATGGCAGCCGAGCAACCCAGAAAGATGAAGAAAAGCGTGTAGATCCAGCCCAACATCGAAATGGGCCAGTCGCAGGCAGACGAGAAAATCTGCGCGAAGAAGCTCATGTCAGGTGCGCAGGCAACCGGCGCCTTGATGCCAACGGCTTTGGACAATGGCAACCAGAACACCGAGAAGCCATAAGCCATGCCGATGCAGAGGTGAATCGCCAGCGCGGCAGGTGGAACCAGCCAGCGGTTGAAACCGGGCTTGGCGATGATGCGCTCTTTGGACAAGAACGCTGGCTGCACGGCAGAGCCGTCCAGCACAGTACTTGAACTCATTATTGTGTTCCCCAATTGTGTATAACTCGCAAGGCGTTCGCGTTACATGCGGACTCCTTTCACGCAGGCAACGGCTTTTTATCGGCAAGATTTCCGGTTGCGTGACAAAACGACGCACCAGTTGCTCGAAAAAAACGAGAGATTAGCATTTGCCGTATAGGCAGAGGCAACCCGCCATCGTTTTTTTGACGCCAGCGTTCCGTTGCTCAGCCCGGCACTATCAAGACGCTCACAAGGAAACCCCATGCCTATCGTCGTTGAGTCCCTGCAGTCGGCCACCTACCAGGACCAGGGGGATTTACAGAAGATTTATCGCGATGCTCCGCCGGAATTTTTCGCGCCGTTTGCAAGTGCTTTGCAGCTCATTGCAGCAGCGCTCGATCAGGACATGTTGATCGCCGCGCGCTTTAACGACCGGCTGCTGGGTGCTGCCTGCCTGCACAAACATGAGGGCACCTGGGAATTGTCGCATCTTTGCGTGCGCGCCCTGACCCGCCGCCGCGGAGTCGCCGAACGCCTGGTGATACATGCGCAGAAATCGGCCATGGACGCCGGTTGCACGCTACGCTTGCTGACAACCGTCGAGTCTCTCGCAGTCCAGACTCTGGCGGCCAAACTCCACGCACCGCTGCTGATTTCCCCGGTTACCGAGTTCGGGACGAGCCGTGCGTGAGGCATCCAAGGCCCGGTTCCTGCGTGAGGACGTTATACTCGCGGGCATATTTTGATTGTCGATTACAAGGACTCGCCCATGAAAGCGTTCGGCAAAATCCTGGGACTGTTTGTTCTCGGGCTGTTGCTGATCATCGTGGCTCTCGGCTTTGCCTTGAGCCATCTGTTTGATCCCAACGACTATAAAGACGAGATTCGCCAACTGGCCCGTGACAAGGCAAACATAGAACTCACCCTAAACGGCGACATCGGCTGGAGCCTGTTTCCGTGGCTGGGCCTTGAGTTGCATGAAGCCAGCGTCGCCACCCTGACCAACCCCACCAAACCCTTTGCTGACTTGCAGATGCTCGGCCTGTCCGTGCGCGTGCTGCCGCTGTTGCGGCGCCAGGTGCAGATGAGCGACGTGCGAGTGGAAGGCTTGAACCTGAGCCTCAATCGTGATGAAAACGGCCATGGCAACTGGGAGGACATCGGCAAGCCAGCGCCTGTCGAGCCTGGCGCAACGCCGCCCACCGATAACGACCCGGCGGTTGCGGCAAAACCTGATAAATCCTCGCAACCCATTCGGCTCGACATCGACAGCCTGACCGTCAACAACGCACGGGTCGAATACACCGACGTACGCAAGGGCCAGTCCTTCAGCGCGGAAAGCATTCAACTCAGCACCGGCGCCATCCACGAAGGAGCGGAAATTCCGGTCAAGCTGACCGCGTTCCTGGGCACCAACCAACCGGTTATGCGCGCCAAGACGGAACTCGTCGGCCAACTGCGCCTGGACCGGGCGCTCAAGCGTTACCAGTTCGAAGACATGCGCTTGTCCGGCGAAGCCTCTGGCGAACCCTTGCAAGGTAAAACCGTGACCTTTGCCGCTCAGGGGCAACTACTGGTCGATATGGCGGCGAACGTCGCCGAATGGACCAGCCTGAAGCTGTCCGCCAACCAATTGCGTGCTCTGGGTGAACTGCATGTGCGTGAGCTCGACAAGACTGCGCAACTCAGCGGCGGCCTGTCCATCGCCCAGTTTGACCTGCGCACCTTCCTGGACAGCATCGGCCAGACGCTGCCCGCCATGGCCGATGCAAGCCTGAGCAAAGTCGAGCTGGTCACCCGCCTCACCGGCACGCCAACCAGTGTGGCCCTTGAAGACTTGAACTTGAAAGTGGACGACAGCGCCTTCACCGGCCGCATCGCCGTGGATGATTTCGCCAAGCAGGCGCTGCGTGTGCAACTCAAAGGCGACACGTTCGACGCCGACCGTTATCGCCCGGCGGAAAGTGAAGAGACCAAAGGCGCAAAAGCCGCGCGAAAAACCGAAGTGCAAAGTGGCGAAGCTGAAGCCATTGCTGGCGCCGGTACTACGCCGCTGCCGGAACAACCCACCAAGGCCGCCTGGAGTACCGCCAGGCTCCTGCCGCTGGAGCGCATGCGCAAACTTGATGTTGATGCCGACCTGAGCTTCGGCCAGCTGACCCTGGATAAACTGCCGATCCAGAACGCAGCACTCAAAACCCAGGCGCTGGACGGTGTGGTCAAGCTCGAAAGCCTGCGTGGGGATTTGTACAACGGCAACTTCGAAGTCAAGGGTAACCTCGATGTGCGTCCGGACGTGCCACTGATCAGCGTCCAGACCCGTGTTGCCAAAGTGCCGATCGAAAGCGTGTTGCAAAGCCAGGGACAAACCCCGCCAGTCAAAGGTTTACTCACCCTCAGCAGTGATTTGAACGGCAAGGGCAACAGCGAAAAAGCCTTGATCGACAGCCTGAACGGCACGGCCAGCTTTGTGCTCAATAACGGCGTATTGGTCAACGCGAACCTTGAACAGCAGTTGTGCCAGGGTATTTCGCTGCTCAATCGCAAAACCCTCAGCGGTGAACCTCGCGGCAAGGACACGCCCTTCCAGCAACTCAACGGCAACCTGCTGTTGCGTAACGGAGTGGCCAGCAATCCGGACTTGAAGGTGCGGATTCCGGGCCTTACGGTCAACGGCGATGGCGACGTGGATCTGCGCGTGCTGGGCATGAACTATCGCGTGGGCATCATCATCGAAGGCGACAAGACTGAAATGCCCGACCCCGCGTGCGAAGTGAATCCGCGCTACGTCGGCATCGAGTGGCCTGTGCGCTGCCGCGGCCCGCTGGAACTGGGCGCCAAGGCGTGCCGCCTGGACAAGGAAGGCCTGGGTCAGGTTGCCGCGAAACTGGCCGGCGACAAGATCAGCGACAAGCTCGAAGAAAAACTGGGCGACAAAGTCAGCCCGGAACTCAAGGACGCCTTGCGCGGACTGTTTAAACGCTAGACACAGACGTGGGGAGCGAGCTTGCTCGCGAGGCCGTTAAAACCGAGCTTCGCCAGCAAGCTGGTTCCCACATTGCCCCCTACGACCCAACCCGGACTAAGCAATGCAACCCGAGCAGTTCTCCACCGCTGTGCTGGATTGGTACGACCGTTATGGTCGCCATGACTTGCCTTGGCAGCAGGGCATCACGCCATATCGGGTGTGGGTTTCGGAAATCATGCTGCAGCAGACCCAGGTCAGCACCGTGCTGAATTATTTCGACCGCTTCATGGAGGCATTGCCCACGGTGCAGGCGCTGGCCCAAGCCCCCGAGGACGAAGTGCTGCACTTATGGACCGGTCTGGGTTACTACACCCGGGCGCGCAATCTGCAAAAGACGGCGAAAATCGTGGTTGCCGATCACGGCGGCGAATTTCCCAGGGATGTCGAGCAACTCGTTCTGCTGCCGGGCATCGGGCTGTCAACGGCTGGCGCGATCGCCAGTCTGAGCATGGGCCTGCGGGCGCCGATTCTGGATGGCAACGTCAAACGTGTTCTGGCCCGCTTCACGGCGCAAGAGGGTTATCCCGGCGAGCCGAAGGTGGCCAAGCAACTGTGGGCCACTGCTGAGCGCTTCACGCCCCACGCGCGGGTCAATAACTACACCCAGGCGATGATGGATCTGGGCGCGACGCTCTGCACCCGCACCAAACCCACTTGCCTGCTCTGCCCGCTGGAAAAAGGCTGCGAGGCGCATCTGCTGGGCCTGGAAACCCGCTATCCGATCCCCAAGCCCCGCAAAGACGTCCCGCAAAGACGCACCCTGATGCCGATGCTCGCCAACCGTGATGGCGCGATTCTGCTTTATCGCCGGCCTTCCACAGGCTTGTGGGGCGGATTGTGGAGCCTTCCCGAGCTGGACGACTTCGCCGACCTGCAACACCTGGCCTTGCAACACTCGCTGGAGCTGGGCAAACACCACGAACTGCCGGGGCTGATTCATACCTTCAGCCACTTCCGCCTGAGCATCGAACCCTGGCTGGTCCAGGTCGAGGAGTCCGCTCATCACGTGGCCGAGGCCGACTGGCTCTGGTATAACCTCGCCACCCCGCCGCGCCTGGGCCTTGCCGCCCCGGTGAAGAAGCTGCTCAAACACGCAGCCGACGTATTGAACGCAGGAGAGTTGTCATGACCCGCACCGTAATGTGCCGCAAATACAAAGAAGAACTGCCCGGCCTGGAACGCGCCCCTTACCCAGGCGCCAAGGGCGAAGACATTTTCAACCACGTCTCACAAAAAGCCTGGGGCGACTGGCAGAAACACCAGACCCTGCTGATCAATGAACGCCGCCTGAACATGATGAATGCTGAAGACCGAAAATTCCTGCAAGCCGAGATGGACAAGTTCCTTTCTGGCGAGGAATACGCCAAGGCTGAAGGCTACGTTCCCCCCGAGAAATAAAGCGTTTCAAGCAGTGCGGGTCGTAAGCGACGGTAATAATTCAAATTTTTTTAAATAACACGCTTGACGACCCCCTGAAAAACACGTCTAATGCGCCCCGTTGCCCAGATAGCTCAGTCGGTAGAGCAGGGGATTGAAAATCCCCGTGTCGGCGGTTCGATTCCGTCTCTGGGCACCACTAATTAGTTTCAGGTGGTGCAGCACGATCATCTGAAACACCAAAAAACCCGCCTAGTGCGGGTTTTTTGTTGCCTTGGATTTTTCTTCGCGTACCTACCCCACGTCAGAACCGCCCCGCCCCCTTTTTTCTTCAAAGTGCTGACAATGTACTTAAGGAGGAGAAACATAACGCGAAAGTGCCGGATTTCAGGCGCCAAAATATGCGAACGTCGGTTATTTTCTAAGTTTTCGCGAAAAAACTTATTACTTTCTGGCGCCTGAGATAACCTTGTTCCGAATGTGTATATAGCATAGTAATATTGCCTTAATTTCTCTTTTTTGCGGGTCAGACCATGCGCGCCAGCGCGAGCAAATTGCACGGATTCACCCTGATTGAGCTGCTTGTCACGATAGCCATCGTCGGTATTTTGGCTAGCATCGCTCTACCGGCGTATGACAGTTATGTCACCAAGAGCAAACTCAAATCGGCTCAGGCTGACCTGGTCGCGCTAAGCCTTGTGCTGGAAAACCGTTTCCAGCGTCAACTGGTCTATCCGACCACAACCGCCAGCTCCACTGCCGAGACAAAATGTGTTTCCGCCACCGGAACCACCAGTTGCACCGCTGCCGCATCGGCATGGTTGCCAAGCCAGGCTGATTCATTCACCTACAAAATCGTCACTGCCACGACAACCACTTACAAGATCGAAGCCTTGGGCAATACCGGTAAGGTCAATGGTTGCAGTGTGACGCTGACCCAAGACAACGTGCGCGCCATTGCCAGTTGCAGCCCGTACAACGGCAGTTGGCTGTAGATGCGTGCCGGTGGTTTCACGCTCATCGAAATGATGATCACCATCGCGATTTTCGGCATCTTGCTGTTCATCGGTGTGCCGCTCACCAAGGCATGGAGTGACAGCGCCAATCAGCGCGATGCCGCAGGCTTGTTGAAGCAAGGCATCAGTCGTGCCAAGGCGACGGCGCTGCGCAATCCCGGCGCGGCGCTCGACAATGCACCGGCGGCGGTGCTGTGCCGTTCGGGTCAGACGCTCAAGCTGTTCAGCCTTGCCAATGCGCAGTCGATCAACTGCGCGTCAACCAGCAACATTTTATGGACCGCACAAATGCCGGCCTCCACGAGCGCCTTGGCCGCAGGCGCCGAAATCGCCTGCGTGGCGTTCAGCAGCAGCGGCCTGGCGGTGGTGGGAGGCAATGCCTGCACAACCACCAGTATCGATGTGATCGTCGGCAGCGAGAACGCCCTCAATGTTCTCATTATCTGATTCCGGCAAGCGTCGGCAGCGAGGGGACATACTCCTTGAATCGCTGATCGGCATACTTTTGATGTCGATTATCGGCCTGGGCATCAGCTATGCGTCGTCGCGAGCCGCTGTCAGTCAACGCGACATGAAGCTGCAAGGTATCGCTGTCGCCCAGATGCGCAGCTTGCTGGCGCTGAACGGCAACACGCTTTGCACCACCAATGCGGCCTTGGCCGTCATCACTGTGCCGACCCAGACGACCGCCATCCCGCTGGTCGTTACCTGCACCGCAGCCACGGCAGTAACTATCGGCGGACGCTCCATAACGGGCGGCTCCTCATTGGGCAAGGTGGTGCTGACCACAAGGACTGCTGAAAGCACGTTGTTTGGCGGCGTTATTCGCGTGGGTGACGAAACGTGAAAATGCCACAGCAGGGTTTCAATCTGGTCAGCCTGATGATTGGCGCGACGCTGTCGATGGTGAGCATCCTGGCGATGCTGGCGCTCTACAAAAACATCATCAGCATTTCGGTGGCGTCCATTCAGGACGCCAAGCAGGATGGCCAGATCGCCGCTGGCCTGTTGATCGCCCAGCATGAGCTACTTAACGCAGGTTTCAGAGTTGACCCCGATTCCGTGCCGGTCGCCAGCCGGGCGCTGCTGCTCAGCGGTGCCACGCTCAGCAGCGGTACGCTGGCGGGCACGGTACAAACCATCGGCACCTCGGCGGTCATCGGCAACGCCATGGTCTGGATCTACAAAGCCACCTCCACCGCCTCTGCGACCTGCGCCGGGCTGTTGGTGCAAAACGGTGTACTCAGCCGCTTGCAAGGCCCTTCGGGCTGCACTCAGGTTTCTCAGTGGAACAGCACCAGCTGGACGGCGACCACGCTGATCGAAGCGAACCAGCCCGCCGCATTTTTTACCGCGCAATACACTGGCTGCTGGCCGTTCGGCAAAATCGCCGACACCACCAGCGCCACGACCCGCGTTCAAGTGATATTGACGGCCATAAACAGCACCGTTGATGCCAACAGCACGGATCCTCAGCCCGCTTATGTGAAAAGCAAAAGTACGGTCTGCCTGCCCAATCTCGAAAAAACCTAGGGCAGACCCTCATGCCGACCCAAGCCCTGAAAAACCGGAGAGCCAAGTCTGCTCAACAAGGTATGGCCACTATTCTGGTCATGCTGCTGACCGGCATGGCTATTACTGTCACGGCCATGGGCATGATGTATGGCGTGCGCAGCGCTCAGGAACAGCAGATGGCCAGTCACGCGGCGGTGCCCGCCGAATCACGAGCCTGGGAAGGGGTGGAACTGGTCCGGCTTTATTTGAACAGCTTGTCGACCAGTGAGGTCGCCGCCCTGACCGCACAAACCCTGACGACCAATGCGCCCGGCATCACGGCCCAAATCACCGGCAAGGAAACCGTCAGTACCAAAACCCAGGTATCGGTCAACATCACCGGCACCAGCAGCCTGGCGACCTCGACACTGCAGGTTGTCTACCAGCTCAGCCCGGCCACCACCGCCACCGTCAGCGCGACCAAGGCGCTGACGTTCAACGGCAATCTCGTCTATTCCGGTGGCTCGCTGTCAATTGTCGACGGCACTGCGCTGGCAAGCATCGGGGTAAGCGGCATACTCAGCATCACCAACGGGGCAACGGCACTGGTTTCAGGCTGTGCAAAAGGCGGCATTACCCTGTCCGGTGGCGGAGTTGCAAGCAATGCAACGCTGCTCACCGAAGGCACGTTCTCCATGAGCAACAGCTCCGCGCCGACCAACCTGACGGTGGGCGCCAAGTCGATTGCGATCTCGCAAGATGGCGGCAGTTATCTATCGATCAAGGCAGGCGGCTTCACGGCGAACGTTTTTTCCGGCGGTGCGAACATCGGTACAGCCATCGTCGGCGGAACCAAAAACACCGACAACTCCATCACCGTGCTAAACAACGGTACCGCGCTCATCACGCTCACCGATGGCAGTGTCTACACCCTGGATCTGAGCCTGATCACCCAGTCCGGCAATGTCATCACCACCACAGCCGCAGCCAAGAAAATCTCTGGCACCGGCACGCTGCCCGCCACGATTTCCCTGACGTACAGCGCCGTGTATGGCGGCGATGTGGCGTTCAAGACAGCCACCGTCAACACCTTCTGGGGATACACCTTTGCCTTGACGGGTTGGAGTGCCAACTATCCGGTGCTCAAGGCGCACGGAAATGTGTCGATCCTGACGGCCAACATTGGCAAGTTTCAGGGCGGCGGCAACCTGAGCGTTCAGCAATACAACACACCCTCGTTCAGCAGCCCCAGCCAGATTGCCGGCACTCTGCGCAACATGGATGGCAGCGCCTATTCCGGTGGCTCGATCAGCAACCTGACCACTTCGGTGGCCACTGCATCGCCCGGCCTGCCCGGCGTGCCTTATTGCGACCTGACGTTCAAGACCGTCGATGTGACCGCGTTACAGAGCCAGGCCAACTACGTCTTTTATTTCAACGGCACCACGCCGATGCTCAAGATCCAGAACATCAAAAAAGCCGACGGGACGGCCGTTGCCGAGGGGCCATACAACCTTGCCACTACGGACCTGCGTACGCTGGGCGGCACCAACTTCATGATTTGCGGTTACGGGAACAATAATTGCGGCAAAACTGCGACCCCCAGTACTGGCTGGACGCTCACCGGGATCACGGCCCTCCCCACCGGGGTTTTGTGGTTTCAAGGCAACGTCAGTTTTGATGGTGTACAAGGCAGCAGGTTGACCAACTCTGTGCTCGCCACGGGCAATGTCACCCTGACCAGCAGCGGGCATATTCCGCTCTATGCGCCCAATTTTTCCGGCTACTCATACCTGTGTACGGGTTCGTTCTGGCCCACCAACCTGTGCAACAAAACTGCAAGCCCTGCAGCGCTGGCCAGTTGGACCGACTCTGCCGGCGTGACGCATTCGGGTATTCCTATCGGCAATGTCGCCATTGAAGCGCAAGGCGCACTCAACACCAGCGGCTGGGATATCTACGGCAACGTCATTCTCGGCGGCGTCATCAACACTTCCGGCGCGACCACCAATATCAAGGGCGGCGTCTCGACCGGCGCGAACACACCCGGCCAGACCAACATCAGTCAGGGCGGCATTGCCATCGACGTTTCCACCCTGACCGCAGACCAGACCACCACCGACACGACCTCCACCGGTACGGCCACTGCGGCCAGCACTAAAGTGCTTTGGGTCCGAACCCTTTAATCGCGGCCCTTGGTAATTCAAACGGTCTGCGTTTCAATAGCCGCCTGTGTACCACCGACCGCAACAGGACCCAAACCATGGCCTCGCCAGACAAGCAGCACAAACGCGCCCAACGAGCGAAAGCCAAGGCCAAGCAGAACCGCTCCAGCAAACCGGTGCAAAACGTCGTACATCCCGTTTTCGCCTCGCCACTGGTCAGCCAGCCGTTCGACGACGTCGAAGTGGACCTCAGCACGTTCGACTTCAAAGACATCGAAGAAAACGGCTTCGACCCTGCCGATTTCGATGACCTGTTCCAGACCATGAAAGCGGCACACGCCATCAGCCAGTTGGCGATGTGTGTGGTGTTTCTGCAATACCCGGTGCTGGAGCTGGTCATCGCCGAAGAAGACGAAGAGCCGGCCACCGACTTCATGATGGGCCTGCTCATTACGTATCGGGCGATGTTCTACGACGAGGACGAAGACGCGGCGATCGAGTGGATCGGTAGCACAGCGTTCCAGACTGACTACAACGAAGCCTCGCGCCTGCTGCTCAAGCGCAACGAGAAACCGGTTCGCTGAGCCAGATCAATGTTCAACAGATATTTAATTTACATCCCGCAGCTCAAGGCATAATTTACGCCGCCTAAAGAGAATGACTCTATTTCTCAACTGCGAGCGAATGTTGAACGCCATGAACCGCAACGCGCCAGCCGCCGAATCCAGAACCGCCAAACCCGAGGCCTACTCAAAGGCTCGGGTCTACCTGCATTGGCTTTCCGCCGTGATCATCATCTGGGCGACCTTCAGCGGCTTCGGCGTCGCCCTGCTGCCCAAGGGCGATGCGCTGCGCCAATGGGTCGAAGCGCTCAATCCGCAGCTCTCCACTTTGTTCATTCCTTTCTTCGCCTGGCGTTTCTGGCTGCACCTCACAGCACCCGTGGGGCCGACAGCCGTCAAAACGGCGCAGGCGACCCTGGCACGGGTAACCCACAGCGCCCTATATCTGCTGATTGCTGGTGTGCTGATCACTGGCGTTTTGATGATGACGCACCCGGTGAACCTGCTCACGCTGATCCCGATGCCTCAACTGATTCACTCAACAGCCACGCTGGACCAACTGCAAAGCGTGCATCACACGCTCTGTGCGTTGCTCGCGGCATTGGTGATCCTGCATTTGCTGGCGGTGATCAAACACCAAATCATGGGCCGTTCGGTGCTGTATCGGATGCGGTGAGGCGGTGTACCCGTCAGAGCCGGACCTGACACCGCCAGGGTGTCAGGTCCGCGCCATCGCGAATAAGCTCGCTACAGCACGTTGAAACGCTCTTAACTCAACACAACCTTGCCAACCCTTTGGGTTTTGCGACGACGGGCGACAAACAGGCCAGCGGCAACCACCAGCAAGCTAAGCAAGCCTGTGGCCAGGATTTCGATACGGTGCGACTCCTGGAGTAACATGATGCCCAGCACCGCGACGATGAACACGATCACCGCCCAGGTCAGCCATGGGAACAGCCACATCTGGAAAGCCACGGTTTCACCTGCCGCGATGCTCTTCTGACGCATGCGCAGTTGCGAAATGGCGATCACCAGATACACCAGCAGCGCGATGGCGCCGGAACTGGCGAGCAGGAAGTCGAACACCGCTGCCGGCGCGACATAGTTGGCGAAGACCGCCAGGAACGCGGCACCTGTGGACAACATCACTGCCCAATAAGGCGTGCCGCTTTGGGTGGTGCGCTTGGCAACCGCTGGCGCGTCGCCACGTTTGCCCAGGGAATACAGCATCCGCGAAGCGGTATACAGCGCCGAGTTCAAGCAACTGGTGACGGCAATCAACACCACGATATCAACGATCATCTTGGCGTTCGGGATGCCCATCATGTCCAGTACTGTCTGGTAAGAACCGACTTCAGCCAGGCCGCTGTGATTCCACGGCACCAACGCCACAACGAGGAAAATCGAGACCAGATAGAACAGCGAGATCCGCCAGATCACCGAGTTGGTGGCCTTGCTGATCTGCTTTTCCGGATTCTTCGATTCGGCAGCGGCGATCGTGACAATCTCGGTACCCATGAACGAGAACATGGTGGTCAACATTGCAGCGAGCACCGCGCCCATGCCATTGGGCAGGAAGCCTTGGGTGTCGTACAGATGGCTCACGCCGCTGACCTGGCTGTTGGGCAGCAAACCGAAGATCGCCGCAACGCCCAGCACGATAAAACCGATGATCGCCAAGACCTTGATCAACGCAAACCAGAACTCGAACTCACCGTAGTTCTTCACGCTGAACAGGTTAGTGATTGTCAGCAACAAAGTGATGACCAGCGTAAAGGCCCAGATCGCCACATTCGGGAACCAGGCATGCAGGATGGTCGCGGCGGCGTTGGCCTCCAGCGGGATCACCAGCACCCAGAACCACCAGTACAACCAACCGATAGTGAAGCCGGCCCAGTGCCCGATAGCACGGTCGGCATACGTCGAAAATGACCCGGTATCGGGTGACGCAACCGCCATCTCGGCAAGCATGCGCATTACCAGCACCACCAGCGTTCCCGCAGCGGCATAGGCCAGCAGGACAGCAGGACCGGCTTCGGCGATGGCATGCCCGGAGCCAACGAACAGACCGGCGCCAATCACACCGGCAATCGACAACATCGTAATGTGGCGCGGTTTGAGCCCCTGATCGAGCTCGGAAGAAATCGGGGTACTGCTCATTAAGACTACCTTTGCGAGAGGAGCGATTCGCATCGAATGCTTTCGTAAAAAGAAAGCAACGGTGCTGTTTTTTATTATTTACGCAAGAACTGCGCCAAAATGTTTCAAAAACGACGTCGCCCTTGGAATAGCGGTCTTGCAGCCCTCCCAACAAGCTGTTGATTGCGCTGGCGTTTAGCCATTTCTGTAGGATTTGTTACCTGCTACCCCACATCGTGGGAAACCGGCGCACCGAAAGTAACCAGCGCTGATTGCGGCGCACCGAGACAGTGCGTCTTGTCGATATGTGCGCAAAAAGAAGCGCACGAAAGCCATGAACCCGCCAAGGGAAAGCTGTCACGATGCCGCGGCGTATTTCGCCGACGCCGCGTGAACACGCAGGCGCTCTTTAAAATAAACTTCATTCGGCCCCTTCAGACGTTGAGCTTTTGCCCCGCGCAAAGGTCGAAAGGCAGGATCGCCGCACCAGACCGTTCCAACGGCCTGCCGGCACGGCGCAAATCATTCATGTCCAGCAACCGCAAACGGAGCAACACCCATGCAGATGTACAGAAAATGCCTGCTGGTCGCAGTAGCCACTCTGGCTTTCACGACCGGCGCTTTTGCTGTGGACAAGTTGAAGATGGGCGTCGAAGGCGCCTATCCGCCATTCAATAACAAAGACGCCAGCGGCCAGGTCGTCGGCTTTGACGTCGAGATCGGCAACGCGCTGTGCGCCAAGATGAAAGTCGAATGCGAAGTCGTCATCACCGAATGGAATGCAATGATCCCGTCGCTGGTGGAAGGCAAGTTCGACTTCGTGATGTCATCGATGTCCATCACGCCCGAACGCAGCGCATTGGTGGACTTCACCACGCCGTACTACTCCAACAAGCTGCAATTTATTGCCCCCAAGACCAGCGACCTCAAGACCGATACCGCATCGATCAAAGACTCGTTACGCGGCAAGACCATCGGCACGCAAAACGACACCGTATCCGCCACTTGGCTGCAGCAAAATCTGGGCGAAGAAGTGACGATCAAGCTGTACGACACCCAGGCCAGTGCTTATGCCGACCTTGCCGCCGGGCATCTGGACGCCATCCTGGCCGATAAATACCCCAGCTACGAGTGGCTCAAAAGCGATGCGGGCATGAGCTTTGAATTCAAGGGCGATCCGGTGTACGACAACGACAAGATCGGCATCGCGGTGCGCCTGAACGATCCTCTGCGGGCCAGGCTCAATCTGGCCATCAAAGAAATCATCGAAGATGGCAGTTACAAAAAGATCAACGACAAGTACTTCCCGTTCAGCATCCTCTGAGCAAAACGTGCGGCGATCGTCGGCATTAATCATCGACCGCACATGCATTTGGCATAGACGTGCGTCTAGAGCGCTGTTATGAAGAGAGCTGGTCTTTGCAACCCGCCCTCTTCGCCTCTAAACAGCAGCCACCATGGCCGATAAATCTGTTCTACAAGCCGAACAACTGCGCAGTCGCTTTCGGGCACTGGACAGTTTTCTGTTCGCCTATCAATCGCTGTGGCGCCCCCGGCCGTTCACCCATCTGCAATTGCCTTGGGAAAACCGTTATCCGGAGTTGGCCCACTGGTTGCGTCAACGCTCGCTGAGTCAGGCAGAAGCCGCCCACAACCATCCCGAATGTCTGGATGCGCCGTTTCCCTTCCCGCAATTGGCCGCCGAAGCCGTCGAGCTGAGCACCCTCTCTGCTCTGCCCGCGCGCAGCCTCACGCCTGCGTTACCGCGCATGAGCGTGGATGTACCCGGTCGAAAATGGCGGCAGATCGAAGCCTTCGCCAGTTGCCTGGAGTTCGACAAAACACCTGAGCATTGGCTGGACTGGTGCGCCGGCAAAGGCCATCTGGGACGCCGCCTGACCCGACCCACCCAGACCCTGACGTGTCTGGAACGGGACCCGAAGCTGGTAGAGGCCGGGCACCAGCTCAGCGATCGGCTCAAGGTCAACGCCACGCATGTGCAACAGGACGTCATGGCCGACGATGCCTGGCGCCGACTGCAAGCCCATCACACGCCAGTCGCCCTCCACGCTTGCGGCGATCTGCATGTCCAATTGATGCGCATCGCCAGCCGGGTGCGCTGCTCGCAAGTGGCTATCGCGCCCTGCTGCTACAACCGCATCGAAGCCGAGCATTATCAGCCGCTGTCCATTGAAGCCCAGGCCTCCGCACTGAAGTTATCCAGAGACGACCTGGGGCTGCCCCTCAGTGAAACCGTTACCGCAGGGGCGCGGGTGCGTCGCCAGCGAGATACTTCCATGGCACGCCGGCTGGCCTTCGACCTGCTACAACGCCAACTTCGCCACGCCGATGACTACCTGCCCACGCCGTCACTGCCCGTGGCCTGGCTGGAGAAACCCTTCGCCGATTACTGCCGTGACCTGGCTGAGCTGAAAAACCTGCCGACGATCCCCGAGCAAGACTGGCCCGCGCTGGAGGCCGGCGGCTGGGAGCGCCTGGCGCATGTGCGCAACCTGGAGCTGGTGCGCAATCTGTTTCGTCGTCCGCTGGAACTGTGGCTGGTGCTCGACCGGGCGCTGTATCTACAGGAACGTCACTACAACGTGCGCGTGGGCACTTTCTGCGACAGCGAACTCACACCGCGCAACCTGCTCTTGATCGCCCAACTGACCTGACCATCGCGCAGACAAAAGCTGTGGATAACTCTGTTGATGAAATTGGGCACAGTGCCCGAAAAACTTAGTTCGCTAGCTATTAATTGGCAGACCGGCGTTTTTTCCAAGGCGATGAAGCCCCCTGAAAACAGCGATTCTCAGCAATATGAGAACGGTTCCAGAAACATTCGCGCAATGGGTTCGAGAGGTCCGACGCCTGTGCATAAGATTTGAGCACACGCAGTCAAGAAAGCTTCGCCGGGGGCTGTTGGAATGCAAAACACTGACATCAGTCACATCGGCAGCACCTAAAGGGTGTATTCGTTTCAGGATAAGGTTTGCCCCGTCGGACGCTCCATGCACCGGCGAGCAGCCCACACGAGCCTTGCCACCATTTCGTTCCGTCTATTGAACAATCAAGAAGGAAACGTCCATGAAAAATCTCGAAGCCGCCAAAGAACGCCTCAAGGCCGACCTGCATACCCCAAACAGCCTGGGGGAAGATGCCCGTCGGGATTTGTCCGGCGAACTCAACGCGCTGCTGGCCGACACGTTCGGCATCTACATGAAGACCAAGAACTTCCACTGGCACATGTCCGGCCCTTACTTCCGCGACTACCACCTGCTGCTGGATGATCAGGCCGACCAGATTTTCGCCACCACAGACGCCATCGCCGAGCGTGTACGCAAGCTGGGCGGCACCACGTTGCGCTCAACCGGCCACATCAAACGCCTGCAACGCATCAGCGATAACGACGCCGACTTCGTCACCCCGGCCGACATGCTCGCCGAACTGCGCGAAGACAACATGCAACTGGCCAACTACATGCGCGAAACCCACGCGCTGTGCGACGAGCACAACGACGTTGCCACCGCCAGCCTGCTGGAAAACTGGATCGACGAAGCCGAACGCCGCATCTGGTTCCTGTTCGAGTCCGGCCGCACGTCCTGACCGCACCCGCTGTAATGCTGTAGGCGTTCATGAGCTGCGCGACGCAACGATGGCGGTTTGCCTGACACACCGCATCGCGACCGTCGCAGCCTTGCGAGCGTGCCTACAGGAAACGGCGGCAAATCCTCAGCCCGCTAAAACTCATCACTGCGCACGTTGGAAAACTGCGAGTTGCGGTTATCCAGCTTGCGCAGCGTCAGCTTGTGCACAGTGGACTTGATGCGATTGCTGACCGATGTTTCTTCCAGACGGATACGGCTGGACACATAGGCACACCCCGTGTCGAGCATCTTGTACTTCAACAGGTAATAACCGACGTCCATGCGCGCAAAGGTAAAAGAACTGCGTGCCGGAATAAATGCATGGCGATAAGCGTGTCGGCCGCTGGCATCCGTGACCTTGGCGTAAATCGCTTCCTCGCCAGCGCTGTTATCCACGGTAATTTCCGACCAGCCGCCATCCCGAATCATCGGCATGCCGTTGATATACCCCGCAGCTATCGGCCACGGCGCGCCCAAGGGATCGACCGGCGGTGCGAGGCACTGAGGCTGGGCCGGATCAACCAGCTTGGTCGGCACGCCCGCGCCCGTAGCAGGCACTTGCGGCGGCGCTTGCACCGGAGCGACAACCACAACCTGCTCGGGCAGCATCGACGGCGACGCAACAGGCTTCCCGGCATCCGGGTCATACCCCATCCAGGCGCCAGCCCCGCAAAACACCATGAACACCGCCGCCCAGCGCAACCGATGGCCACGGCGAACAGGCCTGGAGGTTTTCGCCTTCTGGGCAGGCCGCGCAGCCTGTGGCCTGACCGGCGCCCTGCCCGCCTGAGCCTGCCGACGTTGGGCCGCCGCACCCCGCGCCTGCTGCGCCTGCCGAATCAACGCCGCGTCATACTCCGCACGCTTGACCGGATCCGCCAACACATCATGAGCGGCATTGACCACCGCCATCAGATCCGACGCATTCGCCATCGGATTACGATCCGGGTGCAACTGCTGTGCGAGTTTTCTGAAGGCGAGCTTGATCTCCTGCGCAGAAGCATCCCGCGTGATATTGAGCTCGTCGTAATACGTGCGTGTTCTAGGCATCAAGCGTGCTATCCATGGCGACGCGCCATCTTAACAAGCTTTACCCAGCGAAACCGACGCACAACACCAAGCCGCTGCCTGGCTCACACATATATTTTTCAACCGAATCAGGCAGCTAGGGTTTACATGCCGAAAAACCTCTATATACTCTCCGCCCATCACGCCGGTATAGCTCAGTTGGTAGAGCAACTGACTTGTAATCAGTAGGTCCCGGGTTCGACTCCTGGTGCCGGCACCATACAAAGCAGTACGTTACACACCCTTCTTCACCTGATCTCTCGATCACATCTCAAACTGACACACGAAATCTCGCTTTCTCATCGAAACGAGGCGAGTGTCATGCAAGTAAATTCCATTGTTTCCTCCAAAGGCGGTGTGGGCAAAACCACAACCTCAGCCAATCTTGGCGGCATTGCTGCCGACGCCGGACTGAAAACCCTTCTGATTGACCTTGATGGTCAACCTACCCTCAGCAGCTACTTCCCCCTCGAATACCAGGCACCCGGTGGCACCTTCGATCTGTTGGTCCACAGCAATACCACGCCCGAGAAAATCATCTCGCGCACCAATATCCCCGGGCTGGACATCATCCTGTCCAACGACCCGCATACCAGCTCGAAACCCTGCTCCTGCATGCCCCCGATGGCCGCTTGCGCCTACGATCATTGCTCAAGCGTTTGCCTGCCTATGATCTGGTGATCATCGATACCAAAGGCACGTCCGCCGTAACGGTCGAGATGGCCTTGGTCGCCTCGGATCTGGCGCTGTCGCCGCTGGTCCCGGAAATGCTTTCCGCCCGGGAATTCAGCCGTGGGACCCTTGCGCTGTTTGCCAGTGTTGATCGCCTGCGCCAGAGCGCCGGCTTTGGCGCCCCGCCACTGTATGTGGTGTTTAACCGGCAGGACAACACCAACGATGCCCAAATCATTTCAGCGAACATCCGCGAGCTGATGGGTGAACTGGTCACACCGTTTCACGTCCTCGATGCCGCCATTCCTGCCCTGCTCACCTATCGGCTTGCGGCTTCCGAAGGCATTCCGGCGCATCGTCTTGAACCCAGCAACTCCACCAGGCACCGGGGCCGCAAGGCACCGCTGGCTTCAGACACCCTCAAAGCCGTTGCGTCCGAGCTATGGCCCGAATGGAAAGCTCAGTTCGAGAGGGTGTAGCTATGCGCTGGTACTCACACCCATTGCCCATGACCACGGGACGGCCTGACATTCTGCCGCCCCTGGGAGGCAGGCATGGCTGACGCCTATCAAGTCCCACCCCACTCACTGGAAGCTGAGCAGGCGATACTTGGCGGTTTGATGCTGGATAACAAGACTTGGCATCTGATCGCCGACCAGATCCGTGCGGAGGATTTCTATCGCAACGACCATCGGATGATCTTCAAGGCCATCGCCGACCTGGCCGATCGCAGCGAGCCGTTCGACATCATCACCATCAGCGAGGCATTGGAAGGCACTCCGGGAAGCGGCGGCCTGGGCTACATTTGCGAACTGGCGAAGAACACACCCTCAGTGGCCAACATCGAAGCCTACGCCAGGGTGGTCGCCGATCGCGGCCATTTGCGGCGGCTGATCTCCATCGGTCATGACCAGATCCGCATTGCATCGCAGCCCAGCGCCAATGCTCAAGAAACCCATGAACAATGCGAACAGGCCCTGTTTGCACTGGGCCAGCGCAGCAGCAAGGTCGAGTTCAGGCCTATTGCCGACGTCCTGAGCAAAGTGATCGACCAGATCGACCACAATTTCAACTCGGGCGAAGCGCTGACCGGCCTGCCCAGCGACTTGCCGGACCTTGATGAAGTCACCGCCGGATTTCAACCGTCGGACCTGATCATCGTCGCCGGGCGACCCTCCATGGGCAAAACTGCGCTGGCCCTCAATTGGGTAGCCCCGGCGTTGCGCGCCAGACCCCAGCACAGCGTGCAGATCTACAGCCTGGAGATGCCGGCGGACAAGCTGGTGTACCGCTTGCTTGCGGGCATGGGCCGCATTGATCTTGGCCGCCTGCTCAAGGGTCAGCTTGAGGATGAAGACTGGAGCAAGTTATCCACCGCCGTTGCCAAATTGCAGCAGTTCACCGACCGTCTGATGATCGACGATACGGCAAGTATTTCTCCCGCAGACCTGCGCGCCCGTGCCCGCAGAGCCGCCAAGAAATACGGACCGCCCGCACTCATCCTGGTGGATTACCTGCAGCTGATGCGCTGCCCAGGTATGGAAAACCGCACCCTGGAGATCGGCGAGATATCCAGATCACTCAAAGCCCTGGCCAAGGAGCACAACTGCCCTGTCGTTGCGCTTTCCCAATTGAATCGGGAGCTGGAGCGGCGCCCCAATAAACGGCCAGTCAATGCGGATCTGCGCGAATCGGGCGCGATTGAGCAGGATGCGGACCTGATCATGTTCGTCTACCGGGACGAGGTCTATCACCCGGAAAGCGAGTTGCAGGGCATCGCCGAACTGATCATTGGCAAGCACCGCAACGGACCAATCGGCACCGTACGCACGGCCTTCATTGCCCAGGAAACCCGCTTCGCCCCTCTTGCCCCCACCACCTTTGCCTCGGGAAATTTCCGATGATCACTAACCAACTTCCCTTTCATGCGTCGGCCCCGGTCGCCGAATCGGCCATGGTTCTGTCGTATCGCCTCGGTATCAATGCCATCGAACTAAGCCAGATGGCCGACGCCATCTACAAGCTTGCGCTGTACCCCTCGACCTTTGTCACGCACGGCCATGTCGGCAATCTCCGAAAACTCGAAGCTCTCGGCTACGTTGAGGTCTCAGTGGAAGGCAAGCTACTTCAGGTCCGCAGAACCTGCGCGCCGGGGTTACTGCTCAATTATTTCTGGTCTGTCTGGATACCTGACTATTTCGCCTCCCATCACAACCAGGTGATCGAGCAGGCCAATGCTTGTGGCGGCATGCAACAGCACTTCATGACCGTGGTGTATCGCCTCAAGGGCGACCGTCATGCCACACAAGCACTGCTGGAACTGGCTGAAAACATCGCCGAAACCAGTCATGCAGACATCGTTCATGTGCGCTCCGGCAATGCGCTACAGATCTGGCGCAAGCATCCGTGAAACGCGGCGGAAGAACGGCCCGAGCCAGGGATGCCTGTGTCGCAGAGCGAAAAGCCAGACGCCGCCGGCGGACAAGGCCCCCTGCCACACATCCTATTCATCAGCCCGATCCCGAGGGAGCATAGCCATGTCCAAGGCATCCAAGCCTGACACCCGCGCACAGTTATTGCGGGTCAACTTCACCCCTGCAGGTCCGCAAAGCTCTGCTGAATCGCCCCTGGTTTCGTAGACACCTCTTTGCCTTAAACCGAGGTCAATCAGGAGGTGCCATGAGCAACCCACGTTATCCCGAAGAACTCAAAATCCAAGCGGTCAATCAAGTGACCGAAAAGAAGCTGCCTGTCGCTGATGTGGCGGCGCGTCTTGGCGTGTCGACGCATAGCCTCTATGCCTGGATAAAGCGCTACAGCAAACCTCAAGCAGAACGGCAGCAAGACGACGATCAGCACGCTGAACTGCGTCGTCTGCGAGCCGAACTCAAGCGGGTCACCGAAGAGCGAGACATCTTAAAAAAGGCCTCCGCGTACTTTGCCAAGGAGTGCGGTTGAAGTACGCCTTTATCAAGCAGCGAGCGGGCGACTATTCAAATGTCGCAATCACAGCTCACGCTCGTTAGCCACGAGCTTTGTCCGTTTGTTCAGCGAGTGGCAATTTTACTTCACGAAAAGCAGGTTCCATTTCAGCGCATTGATGTGGATCTGAAGGTCAGGCCCGACTGGTTTCTGGCCATGTCTCCAACGGGAAAAGTCCCACTTCTAAAGGTGCAAAAAGGCGACGAGGGTGCGAACGTGCTCTTCGAGAGCGTGGCAATCTGTGAATTCATCGAAGAGGTGTATCCCGAGCCCGCTTTGCACCCGGAAGATGCAATCACCCGTGCTCAACACCGTGCCTGGATCGAATTCGCCACTGCCATGCTCGCGGATGCGTGGGGATATTTGAATGCTGCGGATCAGCAGACAGCGCTTAGTAAATCAGCAGCGTTGAGAGGCAAACTAGAGCGATTCGAACTTGAAAAATCGGACGGCGATTACTTCGCTGGTGCGAAGCTCAGCATGGTGGATATAGCCGTTGCTCCAGTTTTCCGCTACTTCGACATACTAGGATTCGAACCAAGTCATCCATTGTTCGATGGACTTGTTCGCATTGCAGAGTGGCGCCATGCGCTAGCAAACCGAGCGAGTGTTCAAGCTGCAGTTGCCGAAGATTATGCGTCCCGGTTCCGCACGCATCTTCAGCAAGCCAAGGCCATTTTGGTTAGCTGAATCGGGCGTTTCGGTTCAGCCCGCGCTCGACTGCGGTATCATCGAAAAGTCCTGCACCCAACTCCTGCTCCTCTAAAGCTCATAGCCCTCGCTGAACTCTCAGAGAGGCTGCTTATTGGTCGAGGCGCGGCCTACTGATGCTCAGATGGTTTTGCTGGCGACAGATCTCCACACGTATCGGCGGCGCATGGACCGTCATCCTGGCCGCTCTCCTGCTCGTTTTTTCCACTGAGAAGAAGTCTTTAGAGACTAGACGCAGCCTGAACCCGGCCGCTTCTTACAGGCTGCGGCTAGTGATTTTTACCAAGGTTAGATCATTGGCCCACACGTCGACATTCAGCGTATTCTCAGTCCACTTGCTCCGAGAATTCGTTACCGAATGGCCTCCCCTTGAAGACAACCGACAGCCCACCCCATGGTGGGCTTTTTCGTATGGATCCAAATGGCCGATTGCTGCCTATGCTGAAGGGCATCAAATGGCCAATAGCAGTCATAGACCGTGATGAATCATCAATAGGTGCCGATGCTGCTGGATATCCCCGCTATTTCCCCCTAACCCGGATGACGAGTTAGCGGGAAAGAATAATGTCGTAGCGTTTCGGCTGATTGCGCTGATCTGAGCTATCTAGATGAAGATGCCACTTGGCAAACGGCCTCTAGGTTCACTCCGTCAGGTCCCAGAACATAAGCCGCGTAATAATTGGCGTGGTAATGAGGCCTAACACCTGGCGCTCCATTGTCCTGTCCGCCAGCGGCTATGCCAGCCGCATGGAAAGCGGCGACCGCCGCTCGGCTCTGCGCTATCAGTGCTATGTGCGCCCCTTGACTGGGTGTCGGCGAGTCATGCAACCAGAAAAATGGCTTCCCTTCAGACCCGAATCCCAGCCGTCGAGGCTTTAAACCTGAAGCATCGGTCGCAATGTTCATCACCAAGGTGATCCCTAATGGGCTGAGCAGTAATTCGTAGAAGGCTTGGGCCTGCGAGATGTCTGAAACGCCGATGCCCATATGATCTATTGAAGACCCCACAAAATCGCTCATCAAGTAACTCCATAAATGCCGACTGATCGGCTGGTCAGCTTGTTATTAACCGCACATGGCCGTTCATTTCCCCTCTAAATCTGGGATGCGCCACCGTCCGCGAATAGCTCGGCACCGTTGATATAGCTTGACGCATCGCTTGCCAGAAATAGCGCGGCCTGGCCGATCTCGTGGGCCTCTCCGATCCGACCGAGCGTGCTCTTTTCGCTGAGGGCTTCAATCACCTGCTGCGCACTCTCGCCAAGCACATCGCGCAGTGACTGAGTGTTCACGGGGCCGGGACTGAGCAGATTTATGCGAACGCCAGAACCTTTGATATCCAGAATCCAGCTGCGAACCAGCGCCCTTAACGCGGCCTTGGTGGCTCCGTAGGCACCCAGACCGGGGCCAGGGTTGATTGAGGCGGTCGAACCGATGATGACGACGCTGCTCCCATTGCCCATTAATGGGAGCGAGCCCTGCACGGTGAAAGTCGTGCCTTTGACATTGGTCGTGAATACTTTATCGAAGCCTGCTTCAGTGATTGCTCCCAAAGGCTCAATTGCACCTATTCCGGCATTGGCAATCAGCACATCTATACGGCCGTGGACCACGCGTATTTTATCAAACAGCGCGGCAAGGTCGGCGGGGTTAGAGATATCAGTGCACACGGCTGACGCATACTTACCGAGGCGACCCACGGCATCGGCGAGCTGAGGCTGGCGACGTCCGGTAATGACCAAAGTGGCACCTTCGCTGGCAAACGCTTCGGCAATTGCGAAGCCAAGGCCCGAGGAGCCGCCGGTGACCAAGACAACTTTGTTCGTGAATCGCATGGAAAATACCTCAATGAGCGGATTATTTAGTGAACACTACATAGCTTCGCGTCTGCTCACAACCTTTTAGCGATCACTAAATATCCAATGCTGTGCTTTGCGATTGATATCCTTTGTAGCGATCGCTACAGTTAGCGCATCGACTTTGTGAGATAGCCATGAACGAAAAAAAACGGCAACGCCGCCCCGCTTTCGACCGCGAGCAAGGGATAGCCATATCTCAGGTGTTGTTCCATCAGCGCGGTTTCGACGCGGTGAGCCTGTCTGACTTGACCGAGGCCATGAACATCAAACCCCCGAGTTTTTATGCCGCCTATGGCAGCAAAGCCGAGCTGTTCGAGCGGGCGATGCATCGATACGCCCACGAAAACGCGCTACCTGTGGACCAATTACTCACATTGGATCGGCCACCGGCAGAAGCTGTGGCGTCGCTGTTAGTCGCTGCTGCAAAGCAATACGCAGGAGACAATACTTTGCGTGGGTGCTTGATCACGGAGGGCATGCGTGCGGATGATCCAATCGCCCGAAATATGGCCGAACAACTGGGCGAGGCCGCAATCCAGAAGATCCGCAGTTACCTTGACCAAGCTTTTCCAGAAGCTGCGCAAGTGCTGACTGACTACGTGCTGATCACTCTGCGGGGGCTTTCTGCTGCTGCGTGCAGCGGCATATCCCCCAAACGGTTAGTGGCGGTGGCGAAGATTGCCGGCAAAGCTATTTCTGAAGAGTTCAGGTCAAGCAGTACCGCTGCAAACTCATGAGCAAATCAGCACTGCTGTTGCCTCGCGGGCGATTTACAGGTCAGCGATAGTCGTACCCGCGAAGCTCTCGGTGATGCAAAGAGAAACCTTAGCGAAACGCGAGTCGGCTCAAAACAGGCAGAATGCAGGTCACTTTCTGGAATATGCTCGGGCTCGAACGTCCGTTATGGGTCGGTAGCTGGCGGAGCCTTAGAACTACCAGTTGAGAGAGAGCTTCCTCCGCAGGCTGACGTTTACGATGTGGCTGTTGGTTGTGTTCAGTTCTTCAACGAAAGCTGCTTGGCATCAATATTCAGCTCGCTCATGCGTTTGAGCAGCGCTGTGATGTTAGCCCGTGCGGAGCCTTCATTGGCCAAGCGTAAACGCTTGATACCGATGACCGAATCACCAATGCCAGCTGTGAATGGAGCTCGGATGATTTCGCGCCAGAGGACATTGCTGCTGCGCGAATCCATCAAGGTATATTCAACCTCACTTGTCACTTCGAAATTTAACCCGATGATAGGCTGGTCCACCCGCAGCAGATTAGCTCGCAAAGAATAAGGGGCCGACACATCGCCCAACAGATTTGCATTGGCGAGGGACTGTTTGAGTGCGGCACCGAAGTCCGGCCCGTCGATTTCCGACGTCCAGAGCGGGTTAGTTTTATCTCCGCCATTTACCTCGGAGAGTTGCACGTTATGTTGCAGACCCGAATTGTGGGCGGCTGACTTAGCCTGGTCGGCTGCGACCAGCATTCCAGATATTTGTGCGGGCGAGGCACAGCCGGCACAGAGAGCAATGAGTGCTGACGCTAGAAGCGGGCGAAGGTACGTCATTCGACAATTCCTTTTGCATAGTAATCCAAGGGGCCGCGAACGATAGCGGAGTGCCACACTTTTGACGAGTGTGGCATCGCTTGATTTGTCGCGTATCGGCCCAGAGTGTGTAAAAACGCTTTCCGTATGTTGGATGCCTGAGCCCAGCGCTGCTGGGCGAGGCGATTTCCCGAACAATTTGCCAAGATCGGCGCCGATAGCGCGTCAGATCGTTTATGAAGCGCTTTGGTACCTCCTGGTGCAGTAAAAGCTGCGGCTTTTACGCCGCCATCGCCTTCAGCAAGCCTTCTGTACCGATGATTTTCATAACCCGCTTCAAGTTATAGGCGAGCACATTCAAGCTCATCTCCGCACTCACCCCGTTCAGTTTTCGAGTCAGGAAGTGCGTTGCCCCCATCCATTGCTTGAGCGTCCCGAAGGGATGCTCAACTGTCCGTTTTCGAACCTTCATCATCTCTGGTGCTTGGTTCAACCGACGCTGCATTTCCTCCAGCACAGCCTCATGTTCCCAACGCCTTACTCGACGATTTGTGCTCGGCGTGCACTGGGTTTTCAGCGTGCAACTCTGGCACTTTGAACTCCAGTAGCAGTGCATATACAAGCCTTTCTCAACGCTGGAGAATCGCCAGATCAGTGCCTCTCCCGCCGGGCAGGTGTATTCGTTTTTCGTCGCGTTATACACGAAGGCATCTTTGTTGAATCGGCCGTCAGCTTTGGCGCTTGAAGTCATCGGCTTCGGCACGTAGGCGGTGATGTTTGCGTCGTGACAAGCCAGGATTTCTTCGCCTTTGAAGTAGCCTCGGTCGGCAACTACCGACAACGTTTCTACGCCGATGGCTTCACGAGCCTGCTTCGCCATTGAACTGAGTTGGTCACGGTCAGAACCTCTATTGGTGACCTCGTGAGCAACGATTAAGTGGTGCTGCGTATCGACAGCCGTCTGCACGTTGTAGCCAACGATCCCGCTGCCGCGCGTCATCATCGAACGGGCATCCGGGTCGGTCAGCGAAACCTGTTTATCTGGCGATTCGTTGAGCTGAGACTCAATCCCCTGAAGCTCTTTCATCTGTGCTTTGAGCTTGGCGATTTTATCTTCCAAGCTCACCGTGTCGGGCTTAGAGGCGCTAGGGATCTGGCGATCAGCCGCATCGAGCGAGGCCAAATAACGGCTGATGCTCGCCTCGATTTCTTCCATGCGCCGCTTCAGTTTGGCGCCGGTGAAGTTCCGGTCGCGGTTGTTCACCGCCTTGAATTTACTGCCGTCGATGGCAACCAGGCTTTCGCTAAACAACCCCAACTGCTGGCAGAGCAAAACGAACTGGCGGCAGACACCGCGAATGGCTTTGCTGTTGTCTTTTCGGAAGTTGGCGATGGTCTTGAAGTCGGGCATCAGGCGCCCGGTTAACCACATCAACTCGACGTTACGCTGAGCTTCTCGCTCAAGACGTCGGCTCGATTGAATACGGTTTAGGTAGCCGTAGATATAGATCTTCAGCAGGATCGCAGGGTGATAAGCAGGTCTGCCGGTTTCGGCTGGAATGACGCTATCGAAACCCAGTTTGGCTAGGTCGAGTTCATCGACGAAGACATCGACCACACGCACTGGATTGGTATCGCTGACGTAGTCGTCGAGGCTTTCTGGAAGTAAGGTACTTTGACCTCGGTGTTCACCCTGGATAAACCGTTTCATGGGTTCCCCCTGCGATGAGATTCTCAGAAATCATAGCAAGGGTTTGTCCGGGCGTTTTTACACACTCTGGGCCAAAAGCGGACGTCAGAATCATGAAAAAATGTGGCCCCTTTAGCGTTCCAGGCAAGTGTTCAGGCGCGCAGAAAAACTATCGAAAGACAGCTTGCTGCCTGTACTTGATTCACGTTTCGTAAGCAATGGCGTAGGTGTTCCCGGAGCGCTTGATACGAGCAAAGCCGAGCGCGTCTAAGTGCATGCCAGCGACCGTCAAATTGTCTGAACTGGCAACATCCAGCAGCCTCGTTCGCGTGGCCGCCGATAGCAGGGGGTCCTGGTCGAAGGCAATTGTGACATCGGGGCGCGCAATCTGAATCTGAGGAAAATGAACAATATCGCCCCATATCAGCAGACTGCCTGCCGCAGACTCGAAACGGTACCCGCAATGCCCGACGGTATGCCCAGGCAACGGCATTGCACTGATGCCCGGCAGGACGTCATTGGCGGTGAACGGGCGCAGATTTTTCCGGTACCGCTCGAACACCCTTCGTGCGAGCAGAAAGTTTCCACGTGCGCGTTCACTGGCCTGACCAAGGTGGCCATCGTCCTCCCAGAACGCTAGCTCTCGCTGATGCACAACCAACTCAGCATTGGCGAAGGCGATTTCTCCCACTGCGTTCAACAAGCCACCGATGTGGTCGGGGTGCGCGTGAGTCAGTAGAACCGTATCTATGTCACCGGGTTGCACACCGGCAAGTGCAAGATTGGCTAGCAACTCTCCACCCCATTGATTGAATCCGCCGGCACCGGCGTCGATCAGAATCGTTCGGCCACGCCCACGTACCAGATAGCAATTGATATGGATTGACGCGGGCTCGCTGATTCCGGCGGCTAACTGAAGTCGGACCGCCTCCGTTGGCGCGATGTTGGCGAGAAAATCCAGACTCGCCCCCAGGTAGCCGTCGCTGATGGCGGTGATCGAAAACTCGCCGACTTGCTGGCTGGGGAGTCTCCAATGAGGTATGTCCACGTTACTCATGACTGTAACTGCCCGGTCATGGCGCGATATACATTCAGCCCCAGCAGATCGCTGGCCCTGGCCTGAATGCAATCCAGTTTGGCCAGCCAGCGGTGTGCAGGGGTCTTGTCCAACGCAACGGCGTGCAGCGCTACAGGCGTAAGGCCTAACTCAATCAGCACGTGAGGGCCTTGTTCACTGACCAACAGGAACTCGTCCGCGCCCACGGCAACTGCCCGGTCCTGCCCGGCATAGAGGTTGCGTCTCCAATCAGTGATGCGCGACTGCCAGCGGGAAAAATTACCACCTCCTTTTTGGCGGTATTCGTCGCTCTGCAATACGGCAAACGTGTCGACTGAATGCAAGGCCAAGTAGGCCGGGCAAGTGCCGCTCAAGGCTTTGAAACGCTGTGACGAGCTAAAACCGCTCACCGAGATCAGAGCCGGCAGTTTTTCCAGGCTGTAAAACCCATTCCACTCGGCCTCGCTGGAAGGGTCAGCGTAGTTGCATTCAACTGTGTAAATCATAAAGTCACTTCATGGATTGATGTTCCATCATGCTAGTGACACGGTAGTGGCCCATAAAACGATCTTTCAGCACCCTTCAGTGACTAAACATCAAGTTGGCAGCCTTGGCTCCAGGAAAAGACCATGCGTCGAAAGCTACCCAGTAACGCTGCCCTGATTGCCTTTGAAACAGCAGCCCGCCATGGCAGCTTCGCCCGTGCCGCCAATGAGTTGGCCCTGACCGAGGGCGCAATCAGTCGGCAGATAGGGCGCCTGGAAGCCTTTCTGGGTGTCGCCCTTTTCGAGCGCGTGGGCAACCGCGTGCGGCTCTTGCCTAACGGTGAGCGCTACGCTGCGCAAGTGCGCGAATTACTCGACCGCCTAGACAAGGACAGCCAGTATTTGATGGGCCAGCCCAGAAACGGCGCAAGCCTGGATATCGCCGTCAGCCCAACCTTTGCCCTGCGCTGGCTAATTCCTCGGTTGTCCGGCTTTGGCCAGCAACACCCGAATATCTGCGTACACCTCTCGGAACGCATGGAACCGTTCGTGCTTGTCGGTAGCGGCTTTGATGCCGCCATCCATTTTGAGCACCCGGCCTGGACAGGCATGCACACGCATCGCCTGTTGAACGAAGTGTTAATTCCGATTTGTCATCCTGCCCTCCTGAAGCAGGGAAAGCAGGCAACAGCTCTGGATTCACTGCCGCGGTTACACCGACGACAGAACCCGGATGCGTGGCAGCGCTATGCCCAGGAAACCGGTATTGTCCTAAGCAACCCAGCGAGGGGCGCGCGCTACGATTTGCATGCGATGTTGATTGAGGCCGCACTGGCTGGTCTCGGTGTGGCACTCGTACCGCGCCTGTACGTGGAAGCAGAGCTGGCGCAAGGCCGGCTGGTTGCGCCATGGCCGCAGGAGGCGAATGTCGCCAAGACCTTTTGCCTCGTGTTACCCGAACATCTTGAGCTGAGCCGCGCACCCATCCAGGCATTTGCGCACTGGCTGTTAGAGGAGGCGCAGGTGAAGTAGGTGCATGCGGAGGTGCCAGTACCGGGGCGGTTTTGGGGGCCACGCGAGTGCTGATTCCCGGTGACCGTGTCGATGCGCGACTCGTTATTCAATGGATAGTTGGTAAAGGTTTTGTGTCTGCTCCTCGCCGATTGCTGCCTGTCGCTAAGGGCTACAACCGACCCAAAGTGTGTAAAACGCTTAGTCAAAATTGAAGTCTACGCTTCTATGTGAAATCTGAAGTTTATCGGCTGGTTGGCAGACCTGGATTTTGCGTAGATGCGCGATTTTCAACCCTGATTTGGGCGCCAATCTCGCTGAAAAACGTTTTTAGCTGAAGGGAGGTAGGTACACCAGAGCTTCTTATCCTCGGCATTCCTACCGGGCTTCCAATTCCATACCAAGGCTATTAGTAGCTTATCTTTTCATTACTCAATGAGGTCCAACACCTTTTGGCCGTCCTGCATGCTGGACATCGTCCTCAAAAAGACCACGTTTCGATTCAGCACTTTTTGATTGCCGCTGCTGAGACGGGTTGCTCAAGAATCGTGAAACCCTCCAGTACCTGGTAATAGCACTCGTCCTTTTCACCCTCATGCTGGCGCATTTTCACCTTACCAGTACCTCGACCATAGGCCACGATGCCTTTGCCGTTCTCATACAAAAACACCACCTCATCCTTCTTAATGCAGTTGATGTTCAGCTTCCAGGGCGATTAGAACGCCGCGGCCGCTTTGTGAGCCAACATCCATTCATGATCATCATCGGTATGGGCCTTGTTAGTGTTCAAGATGTGAAAGCCGGCGGCTGGTTGCGGCTCGGCGTCCTCCGCCAGAGCTAACTGAGCTAACTCGACCTTTTCTGCCTCGTCTAAGGCCGTTTGGGCAGCCTCGGCACCCTGCTCAAGCAATTTGAGCATGATCTCTTGCTTCGACGACTCTAAATCATTGGCTAGCGTTTCGATGAAGGTATGCAGCGACTCGGGCATTCTGACGGCAAAGCACGGATCCTGGCCAAGCTGGCCACCCTGCGCAGCAAAGGCATCATGAACTAAGTTCGCGATCACGTTTTGATAGCAAGATGTGATCTGACCGGCACTGTAGTAGTCACCGCCTGGGGTGGGGCGGCAATACCCCCTTCTCGTCTCGCTGGGTGTGCCCAGCTTACTGCTCAGCAGTCAAGCGGCCTGGTCTTCAGCGCCGCTTTTTTTACACTTATCCTTTAAAATTGTTTTTAATTGGATAAAACCAGGTAAGTATTCAGTCCGAAAGTAATCACTACCGTGAACTTTAGGAATCATTTAGGGAGGAAGATCATTGGATTTTAACGAGATCGAGGAGAAACGGCAGCGTGAGCATTTGGCTGACGAGTGGTTTGGCAGTCCAGATGATGTTGGCCACATTGAGATGATAATTAGTGGTTTGTCGCATAGAATGCACTCCAATACAGAAATTGCTCGTTATCATTTTGATCTTATTAAAGAGATTGCGGATAGTAATCAGCCTATTGCTAAAGCCCATATGGTACTGGTAGATTGCTATCGGAAGGGACATGGTGTTGATGCTGACCCTTATCTTGCACTTCATTATCTTGAAGAAGCAATTAGCATCGGAAGTAATGAGGCCCGTTGGTGGTATGCAAATTTCCTCGTAAAAAATGAAGGACTGGAAAGCGTTCTTGATACAAATCCGAACAAAGCATTAGATATATATAGGGAGTTAGCTTGGGATGATAAAGATATTTCGATCCTGTCCCTTTCCCGCTGTTATGCCGTGCCCATGCTGATAAAAGGAAAACATTCCGGCCAGCTCTCTGAGAAAGATGAGGAGATGGTTCGCCAGTATGCCAAAAATTGGCAAGAAATGAGCGAGCATCACTATTATGAATTAGCGCGATTTTATTCGGACGGGATAACTTCAAAGGACTATGCAGGGCCAGAATACAAACAAGCGAGGGAACTCCTGATCCTGGGAATGAAAAAATCCAGAAGTCGAGACAATCAGCAAAAATGTGAGGATTTGCTTGATCAATGGGGCGTCAAGCCTGTTCAGCCTGCCCCTCCTACTCGAACACAAAAAGCAATTCAAGGCGCTAACACCGCTTTAAGTCTTAGTTTTGTTATAGTTGTGATAATTGTATGGTCGTCCATAGGTGTTACACTTTTGGCTATCACTGCTTGGATAAATCTATTTATCGGACTTCCTATTATTTTTATCATGATTATCGGCGGAATTATTATTACTTTACGCAAAGGCTGATTTTCAACCCTGTTGCCTAGTCAAAAAAGTCCTAATGAGTCATATTTTCCAGCAACGCTTTAAAAAAATTTTTAGTATTAGACTCAGATGCGCGATGGCCCCTGAGCCTAATGTAGCGTTTGCGAAATCACTTTCGGCTAAACAAGGGATTATGCGTGACGATGGAACACCGTACAATATTCGCCCATAAATTATGGCGACAGAAGGAGAGGTCCGCATATGTCAAAATTTAACGTGTACAAGCATGCTACAAAGAGCCCAATCGCAGTAAAGATTGGTTTTTCATGGCCCGGATTCTTCTTCACATGGATCTGGATGCTCATCAAACAACTTTGGGGCATGGCTATCGCTTGGATCGCAATGTGGATTGTTATGAATATCCTGTTTTCTGCAGCTGGCTATGCTGGGAGCGAAGGCGGCACCAATCCGCTTGCTCTTGGAGGGCTTGTTCTATGGCTTTCACTGCACCTAATTCCCGGGTTTAATGGGAACAAGTGGAGAGAATCAAAATTGGCGAATCGCGGATTTACTAAATCGGGCACATTTGAATCTAAATCTGCAGAAGCAGCAATTGCTCAAGCAAATGGATCAGAGGCCTAACAAGCTGACGTCGCTTGGCGGCGCAGCTTTAATCGGACGTCAGGGCGCTGGGGGAAAGCTATGCGCGATCTGTTGAAAGCTATTTTTATTCTCGTACTTGTCCTGACATCAGGGCGGGTGCTTGCGGATCTACCTATTGCTATAGTGGATGAGGCGCGTCTACCGTATGACTACTCACCGTCTAACTACGATAACTCTCCCAGCAACTATAACAACTCCATAAACAACTACGATAACAGTCCGTCTAATTATGACAATTCGGAAAGTAACTACGACAACAGCGCATCCAACTACGAGAACAGCCAAAACGGGAAACGCAGGATTATCTCTAGTTCAAATGGCTCCCGAACCTTCGCTGGCTATTACGCTATTGCTGACAACGGCACAACAAATTTCTTCTCGCCATCTGGAAAGAGAATGTTCTACACGCCGAAAGGCGGTCGAGGTGTTTTTTGCGGAAAGGATGGGAGCTTCTGCGGGGCGCTGGCAATCGTTGACGGACAGTTTTCTCTTGTGCTCACTGAGAATGGCATCAAGGTAATGTTTCTGAGCAACTAGCCTAGCGCCTAACAATTCATTAAAGCCGAACCCGCTTCGCGGGTCTGCTTAACTCAGGCGTTAGTAAGCTGCGCATTATCCAGTCCGGGCCAAAACTATTTATTTCTTAGTGCTGGTCGAGTCAGGAGCACCAGAGTGGGTTCTCCGACTCGGAACAGGGCACGAGCCGTTATCATGAATGGGATTGGGATAATTTCAAATTCTATCAGATACACTGCGACCACTCAGCGAAAACCGCAGTCAGGATTGGTGGCCAGAAACTTTAGTTTTTACAGCATTTCATGGCAGTGCTTTCGAGATATTCTTAAGAGCCGAGTCAGTAGGGTATTTTAATAAATTAGCCCCTTTACTTGGTATTAAATCGAAATCTGACCTCGCACCATTTATTGAGGCAATCAATGCCGAGACAATATTTGTGCCCAAATGGAGCTTCGACAGGCTAAATATCTTAGAGCTTATGAACTATGAGAAATTATGTTCCCGATCTTGAACCGAAATCAGAAATTTTTTGACCCTTGTTCACCCCACCTCCCCAAGCCGTAGAATAGATCTGGCCCTTGGTGATTCATCCCTACGCCGCCGGAGCGCCGGGGCCATCCACCACGGAGCGTTTCCGGACTGCATTGGCCCACCTAGGTGACGGCAAGATATTCACTTTCGGCTGTAGGAAACGTCTCTTTCTCGCCCAGCCTATTCACGGGCGGACCTTGTACTGCAAAATAGAACCCGCGTAACAGAAGGGTTCAACGAGCCAGGGCCGTCACTGAGCTGGCTGATCCGAGGTTTTAAGCCCCAGACCAATAGTTGACAGGACCACTGCGCTTTGCGACCCTCCAAAACAGTAGATTTCGTGCGCCGAGGTTGTTGGGTGTTCGAGGATCTGGTCCTGGGCTTTTTTGCCGGGAAGGGTATTCAGCTCCACCCTGATGTGTATAATCTGCGCCCAGCGCCGGTATAGCTCAGTTGGTAGAGCAACTGACTTGTAATCAGTAGGTCCCGGGTTCGACTCCTGGTGCCGGCACCATACGCAGTACCGATGAAGGCTCACCGAAAGGTGGGCCTTTTTTGTTTGGGCTGTCCCGTCCTGAATAAGGTTTACACCTTCTGATCTGTTTCCATGAGCGCGAATGCCACCCGTCAAAACTTGCTCCCTCCAGCAATTTCATAGCGTGAGTATTTCCTTCCCCCTTACCCTCCGCCCCCTCTGCAGCCCACCTGGCATAAGGCTTTGCGGCATTCCCCTTCGTGACAATCAGCGTGACAAACACCGAAGTCACCCGCAAAAGCGATGCAGATGATGGTGCCGCAGCCCACGGAATGGACTGCACCTGACTGACAGTCAGGCACGCCCCGGTCATCGCATCACTGCCTTCACCCGGCTCAAGATCTCGCGGCGTTGGTCTCGTCAGCCAATGCAGCCTCCACCCGCCCACTTCCTTGGAAGTGTTCAGGAGGCCAGATCATGAGATGCCCAGGCTCCCGGCCGTAAAGAGCCGCCAGTCCCGCGTTAGTGGACAACCCTCACAGGTCGCAGGGGCCTTGATCCCTGATAACACTCAGCATTCCTGGCGGGATGACGTGGGGAAAGACTTCAAACGGTTTGGCTTCGAGAGGAGTTTGATCATGGCGTTGGTCGGTAGACGGGATGGGCGCAATTTTGGCTATGGTCGGCAGCTAAGCTATGCCGGGCCGCAGGCATTGAAAGAAATGTTCGGCGGTGGACATTACGGCACGGTAAAGGCTCACAGTGATCGGTGGCAGGCGTTCGTGCGCTGGTGTCGTTCGGAGGATGGGCCGGGCTTTAACGATGCGCGGCAGGTTGATCGGCAGACCTTGTTGGACTATGCCGGACATCTGCGTCAGCAAGTTGAACAAGCCGCTATCTGCATCGCCACTGCGCAAAACCGATTGTCCAGCGTGAACCGAACCATGGCCGCGCTTCGCGGTGATCAGTATGTGAAAGTGCCGAGTCCGAGCAAGGCACTGGGGATGCGCCGCACCAGTGTTCGTCGCTCGGTGCCGCAAGGCCAGGACCGCGAACACCTGAAGCGGATCGTAGAGGTGCTCTGCGAACAAAAAATGCCGCGCGCCGCGGCCATCGTTCAGTTAGCGCGAGCCACCGGCATGCGCCTACGTGAGACCATTTTGGCCGATCTTCCGCGCCTGAGGTGTGAGGCCGAAAAATTCGGCAAAATCAACATCCAGGATGGCACCAAAGGGGGCCGCTCGGGAGCCTCAGCCCCTCGATGGATAACGATGGATGAGCACATCCACGACGCACTGGCATTCGCCCTCCAAGTCTCGCCAGATGGTAGCCGCAACCTGCTTGCACCGAATGAATGCTACCTCGATTTCCAACAGGGAATCGTTCGCCCCGCACGGGAGATCCTCCATCAGCACAACCTCAAAGGCTTCCACGAACTGCGTGCGGCCTATGCGTGCGAACGCTATGAGCAAATCACCCATCATTCCTCGCCCGTCAACGGTGGCCGTTGCTACCAACTCAACCAGCTCCTCGATCAGCAGGCCCGAGACCAAATCAGCTATGAACTGGGGCATGGCCGTATCGACGTGGTATCGGCCTACATCGGTGGTCCAACATGAGCAACAAGCCATTCGATATGGAACTGTTCTTGGCGGGAGTTCTGACCGGGTCGCATGCCACACGTGAGCGTCACCTACGTCAAGCAAAGGCCATTCAAGCGGCGATTTCTAAACGCTGGTACCGAGATAATCCATGGGCTTGGCAGCGAAAACATCTTTACTGGTTTCTAAATCAGCACCTGAACCAGCGCACTGAGTCGACGCGTTTTTACTATCTACTGACCGTGCATTTACTCACTATTCGCTTAGACAAATCCTGGCAGTTCAAAAAAGCTTCGCGAAGGTCGGCATTTAAAGAGGACGCTGCATTAACTACTCTACACAAAGTAAAGGCAGGGAAGGAATGACCCAAAACAGTCAGCGAGCACCTTCGGGAACAGAGCATTCATGTAGAGTCGGGAAATAAACAAAAATAAGGGAAAATCGCGCAAACCTCCCATTGTTTCACAATTGAGAGGCTTACCTTTCGAACAATCCGTCACAGATTTACGCTAACAAATCAATCCTTATACTGCTCTACTCCTGCTGAATGGCAACCCAGAATATACAAGTTCCCCTCCCGCTGGCCCAGCGCCCGGGCCAAACTCTAAAATATAATTGCATCGATCAAGTATTTCAGGCTTATGGTCTATCACCAAAATAGCCTTAAAATAAGCAGCGCAATCTCCAATATGAGTTATGGCTTTAACTGCAGAAGCACTATCCAGCCCAGCGCCAGGCTCATCTATTATCAGTATTTTGTCTTTACTTGGAGATATTAATGCTTGCAGCAACTTAATACGGCGAGATTCGCCCCCTGATAAACTTCCGATTTTCCGGTTTAGACTCAAGTGGGACACCCCAAGAGCCTCAGCGATTTTTACTACAGAGCTGAGCTTTTTGCTTTGCACAACCAGATCATTAGGTAGAGAGTGAAGGGGTGAACCATAAAACTCCTTCACGTTCATGTTAAACACCTTAATAAGGTCAACAACCTCTGAAAATAATGAACCCTCACAGAGAGAACAGGTTATCTTAATCGTTTTCTCAAAAGTCCTAGCAAAGTCTACGACCCCTGTTCCACCGCAGACATTACAGCAACCTAGCTTACCTGGTTGAGGCAGGAATAGTTCCTTAGCCATATCCGTGTTTTTTGAGTAAATAGTCGCGATACTTGCGCTCAAATCTAGAGCTGTAGATATAGTAGACCTAACGTTTCCACGCATTTGCTTTTGCGAAACGTAGTGAGCTTCGGGAAATACTTCACTAATAGCGGCGGCATAAGAGGACTTACCCGAACCAGAAACACCGCATATTCCAGTAATAGCATTTTTTGGAATAGACGCTAGGACATTTGAGACATTATTCTTGCTGACTTTGGGGAGAGGAAAAAAGTCCGCGGGTTTATACTCTTTATCTTTTTCAAGTACAGAATGCTCAGGAACTACATAAGGTACAATATAGCCACCCTCATTTCCCGGCGCTGGACCTATGCAAATTACTTGGTCTGCCGATTGGATAAAGTAATGATTGTGCTCAATCATTACAATTGTATTCCCGTTAGCGCATATTTTTTTCATCTTCTCAATCAAAAGATCATGAGCATTTGTAGATATTTGCGACGAAATTTCGTCCAAAACAAACATAACCCCCGAAATTGAAGTATTACATATTTGACCAAACCTAAGTTTTTGTAACTCTCCACCAGACAGGGTGGGGACCTGTCTTACCAAAGAAAGATACCCCAAACCAAGTTCAACGAGTGTTTCCAACTGGGTAACTAATGCCTTTAATGCCGAGGGTTGGCTTTTGCCTGAGTGTTTCAGCCGCGTAACCACCTCAGAAACTGGAGACTTTAAAAATTCAAAAAGGGAAATTCCAGATACTTTGCTTTTCTTATAGAAACTCAAGTTCAAGCCAGTTGCGTCACAATGGGAGCACGGAGAAGGTTTCGAAAACTTCCTAAAAGCATCATATAGTGATGCTTTTTCGCTCTGCGAGAACTCCACCAAGCTCTTTATTGGACCTATATAACGTTCTTCTCTAGATCTCCTCTTCCCACTAAAGGCAAAGCTTATTTTAAATTTCTTAGCTGACTCGCCATTTAGGACCTTATTTTTTTGCTGCACTGAAAGCTCAGAGATCGATTTTTTCAGATCAATTCCTTCATCCTCACAAAAAGCTTGAAGCAGAGCTGTATGCTTAGATAGATTTGCCCCAGACCAACATTTGAAAGGGTTTTTTTCCAAAGGTTTAAATTCATCAACAATGAGACTTTCGGACAACGATAGTGACTCTCTACTTCCTTCGCAATGCGGACATTCATTTCCTGGCTTATTTAAACGAAGAGATGAATGGTCGATTAGTGTGTCGTCGTTCGGAAGGATGGAGTAGAGATAACTAGGAATATCTAGATAGGAATAAATAGTCGACTTTGGGTTTGAGTTGAAATTGTTTTGCGTTAGCGCTATCGCTGGCAATGAGCCATGAAATGAATCCACGCTATAAGTAGCATAATCATATGCCCCAAACTCCAGCTGATTAAATTGCTGTTTGCAGATTGAAAACAGCGTGCCGTATGCCAGAGAAGACTTCCCACCACCACTTATCCCCGTTATGGCGGTCAATGAATTTAACTTAATTCTAATATTTAGACATTTTAGGTTGTTTGTTTTGGCACCAACAACTGTGAAGAAACTTTCTTCTGATCTTCCCTGCATCAGTAACTCCGTTCGTGAAAGTCGTGAGTGACATGAGAATGCCATTATGGTATCGTTTTCGCTCTGTGTCCATAACGTAAACGGAGTTAGCAATGGTCAAAATGAAGGTTAGTTTAAAGTTTTCCGAAGTAGGCGAACATCCTGAAGCCGGTACCAAGTACACTACGACTTGTTCAGGAAGTAGAAGCGATTGCTGCACTCGAGTTTGCACCCGTCAAGATATTGGATCTGATGACGGCAGTTTAGATTCTTGGGATGAGTATCTCGAAGCCAATGCCGGTGTTTTGCAATATTGATTTTGGAGCGGTGCCAAGAATTTGGCACCTATTCCTCTCGGTAGGATGAAGAATGGAAGCTTTCACATATGATCCTGTCTTAAAAATAAAAGACAGTGTGGATGTATATATGTCCACAGGTGAGCCTCACGTCTGCACGATTCAGTTTTACCATATCAATACTAGGCAAAAACTTTCCATTCGGGTTGACCCTACATTTAGTGAAGTACTATCGGCCCTAGATGGAGTAAAGCCCCTCTCGAAGCATTTAGCCGACTTTGGATTCGAACTAGACCTCGACGAACTAAAGTCGATATTTGACTATTTAATCGTTAACGGTGTATTAGAACATCCTTTGAGTACAGCCCCTGACTCTCGATACTCACGACAGATAAATTTTTTGTCTGATTGGATATTTGGGTTGCCCGCAGATAAGGCTCATCAACAAATCGTTGACAGCCACTGTGTTGTTTTTGGTGTAGGGGCAGTTGGGGCTTCTATTGTAATTAATCTCGCAAGAGCTGGAGTTTCAAATTTTACGTTTGTAGATAACAAGACCCTCACTCAACAGTCTTCCGAACGGCATCCATATTTTTCAATTAATGAGATCGGAGAACCGAAGGTTCATGCACTTAGGCGTTACATCGAAAAAATAAACTCCGATGTAAGCGTCAAGTGCATCCAGGAAAAACTCCTACCTTTAACAGACCTATCCAGTTTGGTGGACAGTGCCACTGTCGTAATTAACACAGCCGACGAACCATATATAGGTCACACTTCGGTCAAACTCGGTCGCTATTTGTGGGCTAAGAATATCCCTCTTTATGTTGCCGGTGGGTTTGATGCTCACCTCATGAGTACAGGAGATTTTTTTATTCCTGGAGAGTCTATCTGCGTTGATTGCTGTAGCAATTTTTTCAGCGTTGCCTTAGCTGACTGGAAACCATCTTACAAAGTACATAAAACCAGCCCCACAAAAACACATGTTATCGGTGGTAGCGGCGGAACTTACAGTATGTCTCTGTTTTCTGCATCATACGCTTGTGTACAGCTTCTGAACTATATTGCAGGCGGTGAGGCATATAAATCTAGGCTATCTCAGCGTGGAGAGTTCATGATCGGAAAAAGTGAAGTGGAGTGGGTGGAAATTTCAGCTAAGGAAGGTTGCGATGTCTGTAGAAAATAAAGTATTTAGGTTAAGAAGTTGCATTGCAATTGTACACCGTGGGCAGATTGTTGAATTTTTTGATAGTAATCTAAGGGTCGGATTTTCAATCGAGCAGAGTTACCCTGAAATTATTGGATTACTACACCGATTTGATGGCTCGCTGACAGTTAGTTCAATCAGTGCTTTGTATCCAGAAATTTTTATTCACGAGTTATGTGCACTAGCCCTATTTCTTCAAGAGAAATACGTTCTAATTGAAGTGAATGATCCGTATTCTCAGTCTGACGTAGACTCACGCCCTCGACTGATTAATACTTTAGAAAGTTATTTTCATTCCACATCGGAAGTTAAAAAGGCCATCTCGCAAGGCTCAAAGACAAGTGTACTTATCATCGGGCTTGGCGCTGTAGGATCCTGGGTTTTGCATTGCTTGATAAAAGCTGGAGTCCAGAATATTACTGTAATGGATGATGACGTCGTCGAGGTATCTAACCTCCATAGACAAGATTTGTTCTTTGAGGCTGACATCGGAAAGCCTAAAGCAACCACAGCTCGCGACAACATCAGGCATTCATATGGTATTGAAATAAAGGCCATCTGTAAAAAAATGGAATCTGTCGAAGATTTAGGATCATTACCTGACACCCAAAATTTAATTATAAATTGCGCAGACTTTCCGAGCGTTGACAAAACGTCCAGGATAGTTTCCGACTTCTGTTTAAAAAATAAAACTCCACACATCATTGGTGGCGGTTATAATTTACATTTAACGTTGATTGGACAGGTAGTTATTCCAGGATTAACCGCTTGCTTCCACTGTTTCGATCAAGTGCTGACTCCAACAAACGCCGCGGATCTATTCGGCGTAAAAAAACTAAATAGAAAAACTCGTAAAATTGGAAGTATAGGTCCCGTATGTGGTGTTTCGGCATCGATTACCGCAACTGAGGCAATTAAAGTTATTTTTGGTGCACCATTACAATTTTTGGCGGTAGTCAATAAACGTGTTGAGTTCAACTTGAGCAACTTCGATTTTGGTGCATTTGCTGTGAGTAGAAATACCGCTTGTAAATACTGTTCCAACGACACAATCTGATAATCTCAAGAGCCCATCTCAAACACACACTAACCTTATACTTTCTATCTTGTAAAATAGGACTGACATTATAACTGTCATATTTATTCGCCAACTATGAAACCAACAGGCGCTTTCCCAAATGACATTATCGCCCTTAAACATTTTAATGTGATTGCCGGGGCTGGGATAAAACTAAAAACTTATCATTCACGCAAAAGAACTCAAGACTAAGCGACAACCTTATATATGGTACCAACCGCGAACGCCTGCCGAGCACAGAGTTCAACTAACAAACACACATAGTTCAAGCAGGCAAAAGGGCATTATTTCCGGCCCGGCTTAGCTTTTAATATTTACCTTTTACTCTACAACACCATCAATATCTATGAAATAACTTCCACACCTCCAATGCACCACAACTAAGTTTAATCCATCCAAAAAACATTATATAAATCAGATATCTGCGACCATTACACCCCACATTCCCACTGAACAATACGCTCCGCTGAATATCTGGAAAGCCTAATAAAATGCGGGTGTCGATCAGGATAGCTTTAGGGATAGAAAGTTCTATAGTCAACAATAAAAACAATATAAATCAAATAGTTAATTTATTATTCGACTCCTGGTGCCGGCACCATACGCAGTACCGAAGAAGGCTCACCGAAAGGTGGGCCTTTTTTGTTTGCAATTTCTAACGCAACACCCACCTTCCGAACTCACCCTCGCTATCAAAAGCGACCCGCAACCGCCCACATCTCATCAGAAAAACGACCATCAAATCCCCAACCCTCAGAAACATCCTTCAGCAATAAATCCATCCTTCCGTAAGACGTTTCTGAAATTTGCGGATATCCTCTGCAACCGCTTGTATAGGCCAGACGTCGCGCCTACCTTTTGGCGGTCGTTGAACTCAACGACCGGGTTTAGTCGCCCGAAACCGTCCGGCCAACCGCGGCCCACCTCCGTTGCTCGTATCGTTGATATCGGCAAGCGTTTCATGGTGGCTGTGCATGGGGCACCTTCGGGTGCGCCGGGTTGCCTGACGTCCGGTCGACTAACCCGTGCATAGCCGCCACCTTTTGTTTAGTCGCGAAAGATGATGGCTCCACTAGTCGGGAGATACACCATGATCAGATCCACACCACACCCACCTGAAGATTCAACACGCCAACCTACGCAATTCAGCGTCAACCTGGGCAACTTGAGCCTGCTCACCATAAAGCCAGGCGTAAAAGTCGAAGACGCTCTGATAACCGCCTCGGAATACCTAGCGTGCGCAGCCGCCACCGCCTATGAGTCCGCCGATAACAGCACCAAGGAGTTCCGCCCGCTGGCGCGCTCGGTGATGCATCAGATCGAAGCGGCGCGTGTGTTGATTGAAGCTGCGGTCGAGGGCTTGAATCGCAAAGAAGGCCCAAAGTCATCAACGTAATCTTTAGCACTTGCATGCGCCGTTTTTGATGCAGGGCGAGGACACCAGTGGGCACCGATAGATGCCCACTGGGCACAGAGCTTGCGCCGCCGCCTGATCCCACGCCTTGCTGATTGCAATTAACGCATTGAACTTGCCTCGCGGGCGTGGGCTTCGGCGTCTGCGGTGATTTTGATAGCACCAGCCAAATAGCATGTGAGAAGCAGCTATGTATCCCCTCACATCCCCTTCATACACGCTCTGACATCGTCATCAATCACGTTCCCCGGCTTGATGCAGTCCTTCAGCGATTTGCGTTCAGGCAACGCGGCGAATTCTGCCGCTGCCTGGTTGGCGCATCGGGTTTGCATCGTTTTGCCGAAGCTTGAGCGGTCGCCTTTGAAGGCGTCGCAAACAAAGGTGCTGCTGAGTCGGTGGATGCCGTTGGCCAGCATGCTTGGCTCAGGCTCGGCTGCGTGGGCGCAAGCAATGGTCATAATCAGCAATCCCGCAAATAATCCCTTCATCGATCCACTCCCTTATCTGACGCACAATGCCTTTATTGAATCAGCGGGCGTATCAGAGGCCCGTCTTATTAAAACCGGAGGTAATCATCGTGAGTACGATCGAGCTTTCCAGGGTGTATGCAGGTTATATCGACTGCCTTAACAAGCAAAACTGGCCTGCGCTGAGCAAATTTGTGCATGAGGACGTTCAGCACAACGGCCGACCATTCGGGCTTTCCGGTTATCGGGGGATGTTGGAGAACGATTTCAGGCAGATCCCGGATCTGTGTTTCAACATTCTGCTGTTGGTGGCGGATTCGTCCACGGTCGCTTGTCGTCTTGGTTTTGATTGCAGTCCGAGCGGGACGTTTCTTGGTTTGCCGGTGAACGGCAAGCAGGTGCGTTTTACGGAAAATGTGTTCTATCAGTTCCGGGACGGGAAGATCGAGCAGGTGTGGTCGGTCATCGACAAGGCAGCCATTGAGGCGCAGCTCTGACCGTCCCGTTACATCGGATCAATCCAGCAGATACCGGGAGATATGTTTGGATATCTCGACAATTGAGGTTCTGCCGGTGAATTCGAATTTCACTTTGCCCAGGGACGAGAAATAGATTTCCAGTTCCGAATCCAGATCGAAGGTGCCGGAGGTTTCCACTGAGTAGGCGACGATGTTTTTGTAGGGCAGTGAGGTGAAGTCTTTTTTGCTTCCGGTGATGCCTTGGACGTTGACCGAGATGATTCGTTTGTTGGTAAAGACCACGCCATCGCGCATGGATTTGTAGGCGTCGATGACTTCTTCGCCGTCGAGCAGCAGCGCCTGAACACGTTCGGCGTATTCGCTGTTTTGTTTGAGTTTGAAAAAGCCCTTGTTGTTGAAATCAAGCATCCGTTCTTCCTCGTTCATGAAGTTGCATGTGCCGCACGAGCATACCCATCAAGGCGCGCCGAATACCATCGTCCAATAAACTCCGGCATGGCTGCGGGAGTTGGTGCCATAGGCTGCGCCGACCTGGGTGAACATGGGGTTCATGAGGTTGGCGCAGTGGCCGGGGCTGGCGAGCCAGCCTTGCATGGCTTTGGTCGCCGAGCCTTGGCCGCTGGCGATGTTTTCGCCCACCTGACGGCCGGTGTAGCCGGCGGCTCTGGCGCGTTCTTTGGGCAGGTCGCCGTTCAGGTCTTGGTGGGCAAAGTAGTTTTCATCGGCCATGGACCGGCTGTGTTCTTGCGCGGCGGCTTCCAGCGCGGGGTTCCAGGCCAGTGGCCGTGCGGCGGCGTAGGGTTTACGGCCACACATGCGGGGTTGGGCGCGGGCCGCGTTGACTTGGGCAAGCAGCGCGTTGCCGGCCGTTTCTTTGTCGCCCAGATGACCGTCAAGCAGGGGCTTGGCCAGCACCACTCGCCATTCGTTCGCGGCGCGGCTGATGCCGATGTCGGCGAAGTCGGTGTCCAGCAATGCACCGCAGTAGCGGCGCTGGAGCATATCGAAGGCGGCGTCGGCATCGGGAGCACCGACCAAGCGAATGGTCCGTACCGATACGGCGCGATAGCCGGATGCTTTGAGTGTCTCGCGCAGGTCTCCCCCGAAACCGACGGGCAAAGCGAGTTTTGATTTCAGCGCCAAAGGTGACAAGGCACGGGGCGTATTGCTGGCACATTGCGAGGGGTGCGCACGGTAAGTGTTGATGGCTTGGGCCAGTTGCCCTTCCCCGCGGGCATGCGCAGGGACGGCGAACAGTGCAAGCACGGGAATGAGGCAGAGCACGGCGCAGTGGGAGAAACGAGCGAAGAAGCGCATGAGGCGGGAAGCCCTGGATGGATGACGGCGGGGCTATGACTGCGGATTTCGGTGCAAGTTGCACAGCTGAGGGGTCAGTTTCGGGATGGTGTCAGGTATCGGCTGCCTGTGGCGTTGGCTGAATCGTATCGCGAGCAAGCTCGGCTCCTACAGGATTGGGCGCGTCGCCTTCAGGGTGACTGAAGCCAAATCGCCGTAGGAGCGCTGCCTTTGGGTCAGACCACTTTGCGCTGCGGCGCGCCGTGGACCATGGTGTAGGCGTAGTCGACGCCCATGCCGTAGGCGCCGCTGTGTTCGAGCACCAGCTCCATGACGGCTTCATAGGTTTCTTTGTGGGCCCAGTCGCGTTGGTATTCGAGCAGCACTTGTTGCCAGGTGACGGGTACTGCGCCGGCCTGGATCATGCGCTGGACGGACATGTCGTGGGCTTCTTTGGTGGTGCCGCCCGAGGCGTCGGTAACGATGTACACCTCGTAGCCTTCTTCCATGGCTTCCAGGGCCGGGAAGGTCAGGCAGACTTCGGTCCACAGCGCGGCGATGATGAGTTTTTTACGGCCTGTGGCTTTCACCGCTTCGACCAGTTTCTTGTCTTCCCAAGAGTTCATGGACGTGCGTTCGATAGGCTGTTGATCCGGGAACACACCGAGCAATTCAGGCCAGATGTAGCCGCTGAAGCTTTTGGTTTCAACCGAGGTCAGGATGGTAGGCACGTTAAACAGCTTGGCAGCCTTGGCCAGGCCGACGGTGTTGTTCTTTAGGGTTTGGCGATCGATTGACTGGACGCCGAAAGCCATTTGCGGCTGGTGGTCGATGAGGATCAGGGCGGAGTTGGTTGGGTTGAGCAGTTCGCGGATCGACATGGTTTTATTCCCTTTAAACGTTGATTGACTGTCTGAGTTTGGAGGCCGTGCTTCAGCGTTTGGCTGTGTTTCGCGGCGTTGGAACAAAGATACTTGCGGCACTTAATCAAGACAATTACCCACATAATGGATTCACTGTTTCTATTTAAGGGACAGTGGTTCTTCACCGGTTTGAATCCTGACGGGAGCCGCGCAAGTTTGCCTTTCATCATTTGCATTACAGAACTGCCGGGGTAAGCCGATAGGTGTTTTCAGGCGAATAAAAGAGCCAGAGAAAGTCTGGTGGAAATTTGATAACGGCCAAGCGCTACCTATACTCCGCTTCACTGTTAATCCGGTTTCCTGCCAGCGTCTGACGCATCAGATTTATGTCCTATTTGAAGTCAACATAGGGCATTCTAAAACGAAGTGTGTAACGGCCTGTTTTTCAAGGGATTTCCCTTTACAGATAAATACCTGCGACGCAGGATCCATTGTTATGCATGGATTCCACAGGTTCTCGATACACCTTTCAGGGACGCTGAAGATGGCTAAGCATGTAACTCAATCCGAACAAACCTTCCCTGCCGAACAACGTCTGATTTCAGCGACAGATTCCAGCGGTAAAATCACTTATTGCAACGATGAGTTTGCGAAGATTAGTGGTTATTCCCAAGCCGAACTCATCGGCAGTCCGCACAATCTGGTTCGCCATCCCGACATGCCCAAGGATGTTTTCGGCGTGATGTGGGGATATTTGAAGGCGGGTAAAAGCTGGATGGGCATCGTCAAGAATCGCTGCAAAAACGGCGACTTCTATTGGGTCAGCGCTTACGTGACACCGATTCTGGAGAACGGCCGCCTGGTCGGTTACGAGTCGGTGCGGGTCAAGCCGACTCGGGAACAGATCACCCGCGCCGAAGCGCTATATGCCCGCTTGCGTGAAGGCAAAAGTGCAATTACCGGCGCTCGTCACCTGGGTGCGTTTGCCAGTGTCATGGCAGTGCCGATCCTCGCAGCAATCATTGCCGTGGCGGTGAATCATTTCTTTCCCGGTCTGGTGGCCCAAGGGGTGATCGCGGCCCTGTTCCTAGGCTTGGGCGCGTGGGCTTACATGCGTTTCGAACGTCAGTTATTGGCCATCATCAGCAGTGCTCCGAACGCCTTTACGGACCCGGTGAGCGCGCTGACTTACAGCGACGCCTACGGCACCCATGGGCGCGTGGAAATGATTCTGGTCAGCGAAGATGCGCGCCTTAAAACCGCGTTGACGCGCTTGAGCGATCTGGCCGGTCAGGTCTCAGAGGCGGCGGGGCACTCTTCGCGCCTGTCTTCTCAGACCGAGCATGCCATGCTGGAACAGCGCGCCGAGACCGACATGACCGCTGCCGCCATGACTGAAATGGCGGCCTCGATCAACGAAGTTGCCAGGCACGTGCAGCACACTGCAACGGAAGCCAGTACCGCCAATGACCTGGCTGAACAAGGCAGCAAAGTGGCCGGCACTTCCCGCGAGGCCATTCAGCGTCTGGCGGGCACAGTCACGAACATCAGCAGCGCCGTGGATAACCTGGCCAATGAAACCCAGCAAATCATGTCCGCCGCCAGCGTGATTCAGGCCATTGCCGACCAGACCAACTTGTTGGCGCTCAATGCGGCCATCGAAGCGGCCAGGGCCGGTGAGCAAGGCCGTGGCTTTGCCGTGGTGGCCGATGAAGTGCGTGCGTTGGCGGGCAAGACACGTGAGTCGACTCAGCAGATCCAGGCCGTCATCGCGTCTTTGAAAAAAGGTGCCGACGAGGCGGTGAGCATCGCCCAGTTGGGTATCAGCGAAGCCGACCGAGGGGTTGCCCAGGTGATCGAAGCGCAGGACGCACTGCAAGGCATTCGCGAAGTCATCGCCCGGATCAGCAGCATGGGCCATCAAATGGCGACGGCGTCGGAAGAGCAGGCTCATGTGGCCGAGGACATCTCGCGGCAGATCAACAATGTTGCCGAGACTTTCGAACGCTCAGCCAGCAACGCGAGCGCCGCCGTGTCACGGGGGACCGAACTGGAAGCGGCTTCACGCGGTTTGCGTGCGTTGGTTGAGCGGTTTAATCGTTAAGAGCATCAACGGCGCTTGGGATTGTAAGGCGTGGGCTCGGGCGACCAATATGTGTCGCCCTTTCCCACGCCTTCGGGAATAAATTCCCTCCGATGGGGATAGCCACAGTCAAGGCACTAAAACCACTTTCTCTCCCGCGCCTGCATTGACCTCGGCGTACCTCGCCAATCCCTCGCTAAGTGGCGACTCAAACAATCCGGTGGGCAGCGGCAAGGTGCCTTCGTCGAAGAACCGGCCAAACTGATCGAGCATCACTGCGCAGGCCTGGCAGTCGTAAAGCAGCGAGTTGACGCCCACCACCGAACCGCCTTTGCGGTACAACGCCAACGCGGGCAGCGGCACATGGCCGTCAGCTGGCGCAGCAATGATCGCGATGCGGCCAAACGGGGCCAATGCGCCAACGGCCGCAGGCAGCCAGAAGCCCGTGGTGTCGAATATAACGTCGGCGCCGCCCTTGAAAATGACATTGGCCTCCCCGGCCAATGCCTCGGGTTTGTCCAGCAAGAGGCCATCGAAGCCTTGTCTTTGCAAGGTTTCGAGCTGTTCCGGTCGGCGTACCGCGCCGAGCACCTGTGCGCCAAGAATCCTGCCCAGCGCCAGTGCTGCGCTGCCGACGGCGCCATTGGCGCCGATTACCAACAAACGCGTGCCCGCACCCACCAGGCTACGTTGGAGGGCATCCCATGCGGTGGTGTAAGGCACGCCCAGACTGGCCGCCTGGCTGAAACTCAAATGCCGGGGTTTGATCGCCACGCCCTTGGCCGGCAAGGTGAGGAATTCGGCATGGGAGCCATCACGAAAGAAACCCGGTTCTTTCCCGGTGCCCCAGACTTCCTGGCCGATCAACGCTTGCGGCCCTTGAACCACAACACCGGCGAAATCACGCCCTGGGATGCGCGGCAAGGTGGTGTAGGGAAAACGACCGAGGACATTTTTCACATCGCTGGGGTTTAAACCGGCGGCCTTTATCTGGATCAATACTTCATCGGCCCCGGCAACCGGCATGGGCAGTTCGACGTATTGCAGCGCGGCAAGGTCGCCGGTTCGGGAAAATTGCAGTGCTTTCATGACTTGCTCCATTGAAATGTGATTACGCCGCCTGAATCAGGACGCCCAGCCCGCCAAAAGTTGTTTACCCATAGGCCAGATTTTCTCGCCCAAGAGCATGCCGGTCAGCCCGACCAGGGCAATGGCGGGCGGTGCAGGCGAGCGAAAATCAAGGGCGCCGTAGAGCAGGCCCACAGCGATGCCGATGGCGATAGAGATGAGGTAGCTCATGGTGAACTCCGGTGTAAATGCAATACCCAGAGTTTAAGAGCGACCGGGAAAAGCTACCGGCCAAGGACTTCGGAATATCGGTCAATCCCTGTGCCACGTTCCCGACAGAAGCCAACGTGTTGGCGAAACGGCAGGCCTGCAAAGCCAGGCCTGTCGCCCCCAACACGTTAGTTCTTACAAAGGGGTCGTCGCAGGGTATTTCGACGGCGCCACGCCCAACTCCCGGCGAAACATGTCGCTGAAGCTGCTGGGCGAGTAACCCAGTGAGCGAGCGATGGTGCTGACCGGTACGCCTTGAATGATCTCCGCCACGGCGGTGGCCAGTTGTACTTGCCGACGCCACTCGGCGAAGCCCATGCCCAGGGCGCTCTGGAACAGCCGCGACAGGGTCCGGACGCTGGCTCCGGCGTTTTGGGCATGCTGCTCGAAAGCAATAGCCAACGATGGCTCGCTCATGACTGCCTGACACAGGTTCATCAAGCGTCGGTCGGAGTGATCGGGCATGGGGATTTTCAGTACCGAGCGTTTGGCGCGCTTGAGTTCCAGTAGCGCCAGTGCGACCAAGGCGTCGTAATAGTCCGACGCTTGTTCATGATCCTGAGCGACAAGTCCAAGGATCAATTCACGCAGCAAGCGTCCCACTTCAAACACCTGCACAGTGCTTTCAAGGGTTTCGGCAATCGCCGGACGCAAGTAGATGTTGCGCATTTGCAGATCGGTCACGACCCGAATGCCGTGCATCACGCCAGGCGGTAACCACACCGCTCGCTGAGGCGGGACCACCAGGGCTTCCATCGGCGTTTCGACCCACATTACGCCGGACGTGGCGTACAGCACCTGGCCCCAGACATGCTTATGGGGCTCGATATATCGTCCACGCGGGTACGTGCGCGCCAAAGGCTGCACGGGCACGGCGGTATCGGACAGATCGGGGGGCGTGGCGAGTGCCATGGGATGACCGGTCATGTGCTGGGATGGCACATGGTAGCGGGTCGGATGGCGGCGGTGGATGATTTGTGGGAGCGAACCCGTTCGCGAGGCCTTGTCACAGGCGGCAGATAACGATCGCCTGCTCAGTGCTTCGCGAACCAGTTCACCCCCGGATCACTCCCGATCAGAACACGTTGATTGGGTAATCCACGAAGATTCGTGTTTCGTTACCTTCGCTGTTGTAGTTGCTGGCGTTATCGGAAACGCGCAGGAACGAGTTGCGCAGGCGCAGGGATAAGTCCTTGGCCGGGCCGCTCTGCACCACATACGTCAGCTGACTGAAGATTTCCCGCTCCTGGCCACTGCCGCGGTTAGTGCCGTCATCGATGTTGTCACCGCGCACGTAAGCCACTTTGTAGCTCAGGCCCGGAGTGACCACCGTGGACAGGTTCACGCCGTAACCTGCCTGCCAGGAACGCTCGTCCTTGCCGTTGAAGTCGGACCAATAGGAGTTCGCCAAGTAGATGGTGTTACCACCGTCACCGAAACCGCCGGCGTTGCGATAACCGCCGTAGTTGTAGCCGGTATCGCCTGTGCTGCGTTGATGGGCGATGGTGAAGGAGTGAATGCCCACTGCCCACGTCGCCGCCAGGCTCCAGATTTTGTTGTCGCGCTCACCGCTGTCCGCGATTGCCTTGTCCAGCTCGGTCTTGTAGCCGTTGAAGTCGAAGGTCAACGACTGATCAGGCTGAAGGGCAAACACGTAATTGAGGTTCAGGTACTGCTTTTTCAGCGTGTCTTCGTCGTCGGAGGCGTAGAACGCTGCGCTAAACGCGTCGGTGAATTTGTAGCTGGCGCCGTAGACGTTAATGCTTTTCAGATCGCCACTGTCGCGACCCTCGGCACTTTTACGTGTTTGCTGGGTAAAGCGACCTACGTTGACGACCAGGCCATCGATCTCTTTGGAGGTAATCAGCGTGCCGGTGTAGCTTTCGGGCAGCAATCGCGAGTTGTCGTAGCTCAGCACGGGCAACTCAGGCATCTGATCGCCGTACTTGATCACGGTATTGGAAAAACGCGCCTTCACAGCGCCGCCGAAACGGGACAGATCATCTGCCGCAGCGCCGCTGTCGCCCTGTTTGAAGAAGTCGATACCGCCCGCGCCGCTACGCCCTTTGCCACCGTCCAGACGCAATCCGTAGAGCGCGAATGCATCGACGCCAACGCCAACGGTGCCTTGGGTGAAGCCCGAAGCGAAGTTGGCGGTGACGCCCTGGCCCCATTCCGCCTTGTCTTCACGGCCGTTTTTGTAATCGCGATTGATGTAGGCGTTGCGCAGGAACAGGTTGAGGCTGCTGTCCTCAACGAAACCCTTGGATTCTGCCTGGCTGTTAGCAATGGCCTGGCTGGCACTGATCAGACCCAGTGCGAGCAAACTGACACGTGTAGTGAGCATCGTAATTCCCTTTCTGCGGATGATTCACGCGCCGTGGCAACGACTTTCAGGTCGCTTGGCTCTTCCGAATACAGGCTCGAAAAGACCGGCACAAAAACATCGCAGTGGACTACTGATGCATGGCATTAGGCCACGGGCTGAGGAGGCGAATCCTAGTCCCGGGGCCGAGGGGTGTCAATTTCGCTGTAACGCAGTAGTTAGAACTGAAAGCTCTAAAACGAGGTTTTCGCGTCTCTGTGCACACAGATCAATGCTTCGAGTTCAGCCTCTTCCAGCAGCCCTGCCGGATAACGCTGAATAAGCATTTTACGAAGGTCGATTCGCAGGACCTTGGGGTTTTTGGTCGTCCTTAACCAATCCGCCATCCTTTGGCGTGCTTCGCTACTAGCAGACATACCGCGAGCGTGGTGCTCTAGAGCTGCGTTCATAGGGACAACCTCTGTAAGTCGTGAGGAGCTAAGGTACGGGTGCTTCATGACAGACGAGAGATGCGGATGACGATTTATCATTTGGATAGGGAGCTATCCGAAAACATAGTTCAAAGAACCGTCACCCACAAAAAAGCCCATCAAGTGATGGGCTAATGAGAGCAAGAACAGGACCAACTATGTATTCGAGGTGAAACAACGTCCTGCAATTCAGACCCTGTGAGGGGCCGGTTGCTGCTGCGTCAGGCAGTGAATGTTACCGCCGCCGAGCAACAGCTCGCGGCCTGGCACCATCACCACTTCGTGCTCGGGGAACAGTGTTTGCAGGATTTGCCGGGCTGTTTCGTCAAGTGGATCGTTGAAGCTGGGGGCGATAATCCCGCCGTTCACGATCAGAAAGTTCACGTATGAACCAGCCAAACGCACCGAAGGATTGCGTTCCTGACTGCCGTGCACCTGATCGACGCCAGCGCATTCTTCGTCGGTGGCGAACAATGGACCGGGGATTGGCATTTTATGAACGATGAATGGCCGCCCTTTAGCGTCCCGATTGTTTTCCAAAATACTCAATGCCGCATGACAGCGTGGGTAGTTGGGGTCTTTCGGATCATCCGTCCAGGCCAGCAGCACCTCACCGGGGCGGACGTAGCAGCAGAAGTTATCCACATGCCCATCCGTTTCGTCGTTGAACAGCCCGTCTGGCAGCCAGATGATTTTGTCCACTGCCAGGTAGTCGCCGAGCACTTTTTCGATCTCTTGCCGAGACAAATGCGGGTTGCGATTGCGATTGAGCAGGCATTCTTCGGTGGTAATCAGCGTGCCTTCACCATCGACGTGGATCGAACCGCCTTCAAGCACGAAACCCTTGGTCTGGTAACGCGGGCAGCGTTCGATTTCCAGCACCTTGCTCGCCAGTTGGGAATCCAGGTTCCACGGCGAATATAACCCACCGTCGAAACCGCCCCAGGCGTTGAAGTCCCAATCCACGCCGCGCACCTGGCCGTGGTCATTGATCACGAACGTCGGGCCGGTATCGCGCACCCAGGCGTCGTCGCTGCTGATTTCCACGACGCGAATGTTTGGCACATCAAGTCGGGCGCGGGCGTTATCGTACTGCGCGGCGCTAACCGCGACCGTCACCGGCTCGAAACGCGCAATGGCCTTGGCCACCGCGACGTGTGCGCTCTGCACCGGCTTGCCGCCCAGGCGCCAGTTGTCCGGGCGCTCAGGCCAGACCATCCAGGTCTGGGTCTGCGGCGCCCACTCGGCCGGCATATAAAAACCGTCGGCGCGGGGCGTGCTGTTCAGCGTCGTCATGAGGTCAGGACTCCAGCGAACCGTCGAGGGTCTTGATCGCGCCGTACAGGTTTGGACGACGGTCGCGGAACGTACCCCAGGCACTGCGGGTGTGCTCCAGTTCGTCCAGGTCAAAGCTGTGTACAAGGACGCCTTCTTCAGTTTCGTTGAGCTCTTCGACTTTTTCGCCGAACTGGTTGGCAATAAACGAAGAACCGTAGAAATCGATGTCGTAGCCGTCCTGCTCCTCGTTACCAATGCGGTTGCTGGCAACCAGCGGCATCAGGTTCGCGCCGGCATGGCCTTGCTGCACTCGCTGCCAGTGATCGCGAGAGGTAATGGTCTTGTCGTGTGGCTCGCTGCCGATGGCCGTCGGGTAGAACAAAATTTCCGCGCCCTGCAACGCCATGCTGCGCGCACATTCCGGGAACCACTGATCCCAGCAGATACCGACGCCGATTTTCGCATAGCGGGTCTGCCAGACTTTAAAACCGGTGTCACCCGGGTTGAAGTAATACTTCTCGTGGTAGCCAGGGCCGTCCGGGATGTGACTTTTACGATAAATCCCGAGGTTGGTGCCATCGGCGTCAATGATCGCAATGGTATTGAAGCGCGCACGACCGGCCAGCTCGAAGAAGCTGATGGGCAGCACGACTTGCAGTTCTTTGGCGATTTTCTGGAAATGCTTGATCGCGACGTTTTCTTCAACGGTCGTGGCCAACTGCAGGTAGTCCGGGTTCGGCTTCTGGCAGAAGTACGGCATTTCGAACAGTTCTTGAATCAGGATGATCTGCGCGCCCTTGGCAGCCGCTTCCCGTACCAGCTTTTCAGCGGTTTCGATGTTGGCTTCAAGATCCCAGGAACAGGCCATCTGGGTGGCGGCGACAGTAACGATACGGCTCATGGAACATACCTCCAGGGGGCGGATACAAAGGGCTTATCACCATAGCAGACGTGCCATGACAATCTGGGCGCCTTTATAGCCGATAAAAATCGAGCTTAAAAGGATTTCGTTAAAGTGAATCGAAATAAATGGCCTGCTTAGTCGATATTAATCGACTAAAAGACAACGGATTGAGTTCACTCCAACTCCATCAACACCTTCGACACTGTATCCACAAAGAAATCCACACTCTGCCGTGTGGTGACCATCGGTGGTTTGATCTTGAGAATATTCAGGTGGTCGCCAGTGGGCTGCATGAAGATGCTCAGTTCCCGCAGGCGGTCGCACAGGTAAGCGGTTTCTTGCGTAGCGGGTTCAAGGGTCTGGCGATTGCGCACCAGCTCGACACCCAGGTAAAACCCCATGCCGTGTACCGCGCCCACCAGAGGATGCTGATCAATCAGCGCTTCAAGCCGCGCTTTGAAATGCCCGCCGACGATTTCGGCGTTCTCCCACAGTTTTTCCTCATGCATCACGTCGAGGACCGCCATGCCAATCCGGCAACTGACCGGACTTCCTCCGGATGAAGAGAAGAAATAACCTTCTGCCTCCAGCGCCTCTGCGATTTCCCGCCGCGTGATGACAGCGCCCAGTGGCTGGCCGTTGCCCATGCCTTTGGCCATGGTAATGATGTCCGGCACCACGCCCTGTTCTTCAAAACCCCAGAAGTACCGGCCCAAACGGCCATAACCCACCTGCACTTCGTCGGCGACACAGATGCCGCCTTGCTCGCGTACCTTCTGATAAACCTGTTGGAGATAACCCGGCGGCAGGGAAATCCCGCCCGCGTTGCCGTACACCGGCTCGCAGATAAAACCGGCCACTTGCCGCTGCTGTGCAGCGAGCTGCCCCAGCACGTGCTCGACGCTGCGCACGTACTGCGCCGCGCTGTGCGGCCCACGAAATTCGCCGCGATAGGTGTTAGGCGCCATCACCGGATGCACCCAGTCCGGCCGGGTGCTCAGCGCTTGCGGGTTATCGGCGATAGACGTGGAAATTGCATCGGTGGCCACTGACCAGCCGTGGTAGGCCTCCAGCACGCTGAGCATGTCGCGCCCGCCGCTATACGCCCACGCCAGGCGGATCGCCAGGTCGTTGGCTTCGGTACCGCTGTTGACCAGGAACACCCGATCCATGCCTTCGGGTGCCAGCTTCAGCAGGCGCTCGGAAAATTCGGCGATGGCAGCGTAATGAAAGCGCGAGTTGGTATTGAGCAACGACCACTGCCGGCTGGCTTCAGCGGCCATGCGTGGATGACCATGGCCAAGCACCGCCACGTTATTGAGCATGTCCAGATAAGACCTGCCCTGCATGTCGATCAGATGATTGCGCCAGCCGCGCTCGATCTGCGGCGGCGCTTGATAGTAGTGCTTTTGTGAGCGGGCGAAGCTGGCATCACGCCGCGCCAACAACGCCGTGGCATCCGGCAGCGGCGGTGCATCGCATGCAAAACCCAACAGCGTCGAAGGTGACGGGCACAATGCGCGCCAGGCCTGGGCCCATGAGGGCGCGACGAACAACGGCGGACTCAACTGCGTTGCCCGACACAGTTGCAAAATCAGCGGACCGGCGCTCTGTCCGATCTCGTCGCCGGCAGCAATCTTCTGGCCAGACATCAGCTCCGAATCGGCGCCCCACAAACGCAGGCTCAAGTCCTCGCCCACCAGCAACAAGGCGGCGTCGGCGGTCATGCGCACGGTGCCATTGAAAGGCGCGTGCAGTGCAATCTGGCTCGGCAGGCTCAGCTCAACGTGCAGGGCGCAGGTTTCGGGCTCCTTCGCACTGTCGATCAACGTGCGCGACAGGCGGTATTCACCGAAACGACTCGACGCCTGGCCCGTTACCTCGGCAGCGTGCTTTATCAGCTGCTCGTCGATGCCATCCTGTTGCCAGTTGCCCGCCACGAAATGCTCGCTCAGAACCCCCAGGTCCACCAGCCGAAACTCCCGGCCCACCAGACTGGGCAACAGCGGAAAGTAGATCGGTTCGGGGGGCTGGGGCGCAGGCATCTCCAGCGCTGCAAGAATGGCCGCCTCCATTAAGGCAATCGGCACCGACGTAGCGAGATCGAAAATCCCCCATTCGCTGGCGATATTGGCCTGGATGTAAGTGTTACCCGGCTCGACTCTGGCTTGCTGCTCGCTGCTGAGGACTAACACCGCCGAGCGCGCCACGATCAGTGGCCAAAGGGCCTGCACTTCAGCCAGGGTCAGTGGATTGACAGCGTGATAAGCGCCGATTGCTGGCAACACATACAGCGGGTCGCCGTCGGCGTGGTGCAACAGTGCCGCGCAGGTGACGGACAGGTCGGCGATCCGCCAGGTGGTCACCAGATCGCCGAAATCAATCAAACCCTGCAATTGCCATTGCTGGCCGTCGTCGCGCGCCCACACCACGTTGTATTCGGTGATATCCAGATGCACGGCCTGCATCGGCAGTGCCGCAATCAACGGCAGCAGATGCTCATGCGCCTGCTCGGCGGCCTCGGCAATACAGGCGCGCTCGTCGGCATTCTCGATCACGGGCAGCAGGTGTTTGATCAGGGCCATGGCATGGCGCGGGTCCCATTGCAGGATACGGTCAAGGCCCGGATGTTCGAAATCGGCCAGGGCATGATCAACCTGGGCGCACAGCTCACCCAACCCGATCACCACGTCCCGCGGCAAATGGGCCAGATGACTGAGGGATTGACCGGCGACGAAATCCAGCAGACGCACATGCACCGATTGTCCGTCGATCTCCAGCGTCAGCAGCTGTTCACCCTCCACCGTCTGGACAACGCCGGGCACCGGGACGGCTGAGTGCGCGGCCAAATGCTCAAGGGCCGCATGCTGGGCATGCAATTCGGCGGGCGAGTAGGCGCCATGGCAGATTTTCAGTACATAGCGCCGCTGGCCGCTGTCGAGCAGAAAATTGCGGTCTTGCTGGCTGCCCAACTCCTTCAACGCGCCGCTCAGGCCGTAGTGCTGATCGAGCAATTGCGATGCCCGCTCGGTACTGATGTGCGGACATGGCAGGCTGGAACGGCGAATCAATGTGGCCAGGGGCATGCAACACCTCATGTTGTTATGCGGGCCTGCCTGGTCCCTTAAAGGGCACACACCAGGCATTGGCGGGGAGGATTCAGACTCACAACTATAGTGATGTCGGATCAGGGCACCAACCGCAGCCTTGAAATCGTTATCGCCGGTTTTATGACGCAAGCTGCGGGGGGCCATCAATTCTTTTCATCGCCCAAGCGGATTTTCTTGGCTCAATCGGCTTGCGTGTCCTGGCTCACGTCGACAAGCTATGCTTCACACGTTTCACGACCAACAAGGAAGAAGGCCAGCTCATGCGAATACTTGTCACTGGCGGCGCGGGCTTTATTGGCTCGGCGCTCATTCGTCACCTGATTCAGAACACCGAACACGATGTGCTCAATTTCGACAAACTGACTTACGCCGGCAATCTGGAGTCTCTGGCCAGCATCGCCACTAATACGCGATACGAGTTCGTGCAGGCCGACATTTGCGATCAGGCCGCCGTCAGCGCAGTGCTCGAACACTTCAAGCCACACGCCATCATGCACCTGGCGGCTGAATCCCATGTCGACCGCTCCATTGATGGTCCGGCGGAGTTCATCCAGACCAACATCGTCGGCACTTACAGCTTGCTGGAAGCCGTGCGCGGCTATTGGCTCACGCTGCCTGAAGCCGAGCGTGGCGCGTTTCGTTTCCACCATATTTCTACCGACGAAGTGTATGGCGACCTGCATGGCGTCGATGACCTGTTCACCGAAACCACGCCTTACGCACCCAGCTCGCCATATTCCGCGAGCAAGGCGGCGTCCGATCATCTGGTTCGCGCCTGGCATCGCACCTATGGCTTGCCGGTCGTCCTCACCAACTGCTCCAACAACTACGGCCCGTTTCACTTTCCCGAGAAGCTGATCCCGCTGGTGATCCTCAACGCCCTCGCCGGCAAACCGCTGCCTGTTTATGGCAACGGCCTGCAAGTGCGCGACTGGCTGTTTGTCGAAGATCACGCCAGGGCGTTGCTCAAGGTAGTGACCGAAGGCGTGGTCGGCGAGACCTACAATATCGGCGGCCATAACGAGCAGAAGAATATTGATGTCGTGCGCAGTATCTGCGCATTGCTCGAAGAGCTGGCGCCAGAGCATCCGCCAGGTGTGGCGAACTTCGCCGATCTGATCACTTACGTAGTGGATCGTCCCGGCCACGACCAACGCTATGCCATTGACGCCAGCAAGATTGAACGCGAGCTGGGCTGGAAACCTGAAGAAACGTTCGAATCCGGCCTGCGCAAGACCGTGCAATGGTATCTGGACAACCTGGAATGGTGCCGCAGAGTGCAGGACGGCAGCTATCAAGGCCAACGACTGGGCTTCACTGACCTCAAGGATCTGATCGCATGACCAAGGGAATCGTACTGGCAGGCGGGTCGGGCACGCGCCTGCACCCCATCACTCTGGGCGTCTCCAAACAGCTGTTGCCCATCTACGACAAGCCAATGATCTATTACCCGATTTCGGTGCTGATGCTGACCGGCATCCGGGAAATCCTGATCATTTCCACCCCGCAGGATTTGCCGCAATACCGCAGCCTGCTGGGCGACGGCAGTCAGTTCGGCGTGAATTTTCACTACGCCGAACAGCCCAGGCCAGACGGTCTGGCCCAAGCATTCCTGATTGGCGAAGATTTCATCGGTGACGATTCGGTGTGCCTGATCCTGGGCGACAACATCTTTCACGGCCAGCACTTTAGCGAGCAGCTGCAAAAAGCCGCGTCCCATACCGAAGGCGCGACGGTCTTTGGTTATTGGGTCAAGGACCCGGAGCGCTTCGGTGTGATCGACTTCGATGAAAACGGCCGTGCGCTGTCCATCGAAGAGAAACCCAAACAGCCCAAGTCCAGCTACGCCGTGACCGGTTTGTACTTCTACGATAACGAAGTGATCCAGATCGCCAAGAACGTCAAGCCATCGCCACGAGGCGAACTGGAAATCACTGACGTGAACAACGCTTATCTGGAGCGCGGCGACCTGCGGGTCGAGCGATTCGGGCGCGGTTTTGCCTGGCTCGATACCGGCACCCACGACAGCCTGCTCGACGCCTCGCAATACGTGCAGACCATCGAACATCGCCAGGGCCTGAAAGTCGCCTGTCTTGAAGAAATCGCCTATCAGCAAGGCTGGATCGACCGCGAATATCTGCTCAAGCGCGCCGACTATTTTGGCAAGACCGGTTATGGCCAATACCTGTTCAAACTTGCAGGGGAACATCAGTGAACGTGATTGCCTGTGAAGTGCCCGAAGTCATCATCATCGAACCGCGGGTTTTCGGTGATGAACGGGGTTTCTTCTATGAAAGTTTCAATGCCAAAACCTTCGCGGATGCGACCGGCATCAATACGCAGTTCGTGCAGGACAACCATTCGCGCTCGGCCAGGGGCGTGCTGCGCGGCCTGCATTACCAGATCGAACACCCCCAGGGAAAACTGGTGCGCGTGACGTCGGGGGAAGTGCTCGATATCGCGGTGGACATTCGTCGCAGCTCCCCGACGTTCGGCCAGTGGGTCGGCGTGAAGCTGTCTGCCGAAAATTTCCGCCAGCTATGGGTACCACCCGGCTTCGCCCATGGCTTCGTGGTGCTCAGCGAATACGCCGAGTTTCTGTACAAAACCACCGATTACTACACCCCGGCCGCCGAGCGTTGCATCCGCTGGGATGACCCGGACCTTGATATCAACTGGGAACTGGATGGCAAGCAACCGCAGATGTCGGCCAAGGACCAGAATGCAAAAACCTTGAAGGAGTCTGATCTTTTCCCATGAATGACAGCACCAGAAAACCGCTGAAAATCCTGATTTCCGGCCAGCATGGGCAGGTTTCCCAAGCCTTGCAGAAAAGCCTGGCGGACATGGGCGAACTGATCGTGATGGGCCGCGACCGGTTGGACCTGAACGACCCGCTGGCGGTGATTGATCACGTGCAAAACGTGCAACCGGATTTGATCATCAACGCAGCCGCTTACACGGCCGTGGATCAGGCCGAAACCGATGCGGCGGCAGCCTTCCAGATCAATGCGATGTCGGCGGGCGTTTTTGCCCAGCAGGCCGAAGAACTGGGCATTCCGCTGATTCATTACTCCACCGATTATGTGTTCGATGGCAGCAAGCAATCGCCTTACACCGAAAACGACGAAACCAACCCTCTGAGCGTGTATGGCGCCAGCAAGCTGACCGGCGAACAAGCGATCAAGGCCACTGGCGGGCAATACCTGATTTTGCGCACCAGTTGGGTCTACTCCAACGTCGGGCGCAATTTCCTGCTGACCATGCAACGCTTGTTGCAGGAACGCGATGAGTTGAACGTGGTGGCTGATCAGATCGGCGCACCGACCTGGGCTGGCACCATCGCCCACAGCACGCGCCAGTTGATCGAGCGCTGGCGTGACGGCAATCCCGGCGCGTGGGGCACCTATCACCTGACGGCCAGCGGCGAGACGTCGTGGTTCGGGTTCGCCGAAGCCATTGGTCAGGAATTGATCAAAAGCGGCAAAAAATGCGCTGCGCTGCATCCGATCCCGTCCAGCGCCTACCCGACGCCCGCCCCGCGCCCACTCAACTCGCGGCTCGATTGCAGTCTTTTGCAGCGCGAGTGGGGCGTAACCCAACCCGACTGGCACAGCGCATTGCTGGAGTGCCTGAGCGAGCAGCGTTAGGCATAATGCGCACCACATCCAGGCTGATGGCTCTTGTGCTTGAACCGACGCCTTCGCGAGCAAGCTCGCTCCCACGCTTCTTTCGAGGAATTTTGTGAGAGTGAGCTTGCTCGCGAAGACTCCATATGCGCCAAGGGACCAGTCGTCGAACTGACCCACAGGCGCATTCCACATGATCACCACCTCCAAACTTCCGCCCCGTCCCCGCTGGCGCAGTCTTGCGCTTTTGGCGATCCTGCTGGCGCCGTTGTTATGGCCTCTGGAGCATCTGGCTGAGCGCTATTACCGCAACGAGCTGGTCAGCCAGAACCGCCAGACGCTGGATTTGTACGTTGCCAACCTGCTGGGCACCTTGCATCGCTACGAAACCTTGCCGCAGATTCTCAGTCAGTTGCCCGCCTTGCGTGCGGCGCTGGCATCCCCTCATGACGCCCAGGCGCTGAGCACCGCTAATCAACTGCTACAGGAAATCAGCCATCAGACCGGTGCGGAGGTCATGTACCTGATGAGTTCTGACGGCACGACGCTGGCAGCCTCGAACTGGGATAAACGCGACAGCTTCGTCGGCCGCAACTTCGCCTTTCGACCGTATTTCAACGACGCGATGGCCGGCAACCTCGGGCGTTTTTTCGGGCTGGGCACCACTTCAGCCAAGCGCGGGTATTTTTTCGCCTCGGCGGTGCGCAATGAAAATCAGGTCATCGGCGCGCTGGTGGTCAAGGTCGATCTGGATCACACCGAAAACCTGTGGGGCAAGACGCCCGAGCAATTGCTGCTCACGGACCATAACGGCGTGGTCATCCTGACCTCGAACCCGGACTGGCGTTTCCGCGCCACCCGCGCACTGAGCGACGAGGAAAAGCAGGCGATCATCGCGATCCAGCCTTATCCGACCCGGGATCCGCGTCCGCTGGTGCTTAACGAGAAAGACTGGCTGACTCAAACTCAACATATCGATGAAACCGGCTGGAGTGTGAATATCCTCGCACCTCGCGTCCTGATCGATCGTCCGGTGCGCACCGTGGTCGCGGTGGGCGGCGCGACCTTGCTGGTGGTGATGCTACTGCTGGGCATCATGATCCAGCGCCGTCGTCATTATCTGGATCGCATTGCTTTCGAAGCCCAGGCGCGCCGCGAGCTGGAAGCGCGAGTGATCGAGCGCACCAGCGACCTGGAAGGCCTTAACAGTCGCCTCAAGCAGGAAGTGCTCGAACGCGAACAAGCACAACAGGAACTGGTTCGCGCCCAGGATGAGCTGGTGCAGGCCAGCAAACTTTCGGCGCTGGGCACCATGTCGGCGAGCATCAGTCATGAGCTCAATCAACCCCTGGCGGCCATCCGCAGCTACGCGGAAAACGCTGAAGTGCTGCTCGACCATGCCCGAACCGATGACGCGCGAAGTAATCTCAAGCTGATCAACGAACTCACCGGGCGCATGGCGTCGATCATTGCCCACCTGCGCGCCTTCGCCCGCCGGGATCGCCATGCGCCGGAAAGCGTCGCCCTGCAACCGGCGCTGGATGACGCCCTGGCATTGCTGGCCAAACGTCGCCGCGCCATGGAAGTGGAACTGATTCGCGACCTGCCAGATGCCACACTCTGGGTTCAGGCCGGAGAAACCCGCTTGCGTCAGGTGCTGGGTAATGTGCTGGCGAATGCGCTGGACGCCCTGACCGAAAAAGGCCCGCCGCGTAAACTCTGGCTAAGTGCCGAGCAAACCCCGGAAGGCGTCAACCTGTTCATTCGCGATAACGGTCCGGGGTTTTCCCTGGAAGCGCTGGCCCATGCCCGCGAACCGTTTTTCACGACAAAGACCCGCACCCAGGGGCTAGGCCTCGGTCTGGCCATTTGCGATACGTTGATGCGTGCGCTGGGCGGCGAATTGCTGTTCGCCAATCATCCCAGCGGCGGCGCGGTACTGACCTTGCGCCTGCGGGCCGGGGCATCCGGCGTCAACCTTCAACCTCCCGAGGATCTTTCCGCATGACCGCCATCGACAGCCAGATCCAGGTAGTGCTGATCGACGACGACCCGCACCTGCGCCAGGCGTTGAGCCAGACGCTGGATCTGGCCGGACTCAAGGTGTTGACCCTGACCGAAGCCAATGGGTTGGTCGGCCGTGTCGGTCGGGACTGGCCCGGCGTGGTCGTCAGCGACATTCGCATGCCCGGCATGGACGGGCTCGAACTGCTGAGCCAGCTGCACAGTCAAGATCAGGAGCTACCGGTGCTGTTGATCACCGGCCACGGCGATGTGCCGCTGGCGGTGCAGGCGATGCGCGCCGGGGCCTACGACTTTCTGGAAAAACCCTTCGCCAGCGATGCGCTGCTCGACAGCGTGCGCCGTGCTCTGGCATTACGGCGCCTGGTTCTGGACAACCGCAGCTTGCGTCTGGCCTTGAGCGACCGTCAGCAATTGAGCACGCGACTGGTAGGCCAGTCCGCGCCCATGCTGCGTTTGCGTGAGCAAATAGGTGCGCTGGCAGCGACCAAGGCCGACGTACTGATCCTCGGCGAAACCGGCGCGGGTAAAGAAGTGGTCGCGCGCGCGCTGCATGACTTATCCGCTCGGCGTAACGGCCCATTTGTGGCGATCAACGCGGGCGCGCTGGCCGAATCCGTGGTCGAGAGTGAACTGTTCGGTCATGAACCGGGCGCCTTTACCGGGGCGCAGAAACGCCGGATCGGCAAGTTCGAATTCGCCAACGGCGGCACGTTGTTCCTGGATGAAATCGAAAGCATGAGCATGGATGTGCAGGTCAAGCTGCTGCGCCTCTTGCAGGAGCGCGTCGTTGAACGGCTGGGCGGCAATCAGCAGATCGCCCTGGATATCCGGGTGATCGCCGCGACCAAGGAAGACCTGCGGCAGGCCGCCGACCAAGGCCGCTTTCGTGCTGACTTGTATTACCGCCTCAACGTCGCACCGCTGCGCATTCCGCCGTTGCGGGAACGAGGCGAAGATGCGCTGATGTTATTCCAGCATTACGCCGACGCCGCCAGCATGCGCCATGGGCTGCCCAAACATGAGCTGCAACCGGGACACCGCGCCCTGTTGCTGCGTCATACCTGGCCGGGCAATGTCAGGGAGTTGCAAAACGCCGCCGAGCGCTTTGCGTTGGGCCTGGAACTGGCGCTGGAAGGCAACGATGTGCCCACGATGCCAACCACAGGCGGCGGCCTGAGTGAGCAGGTTGAAAGCTTCGAGCGTTCGCTGATCGCCGCCGAACTGGCCCGCCCACACAGCTCGGTACGCAGCCTGGCCGAAGCGCTGGGTCTGCCGCGCAAAACACTGCACGACAAACTACGCAAACATGGGCTGAGTTTTAGCGACAGCGGCTCCAGCGCCGAGGATACCGAATGAGCCACGACAATCCGCCAAGCCCTGAAGGCGTAGAGCTGGAGCGAGTCCTTCATCACGACATCCCGTTAACCCGGGAAATGGGCGTGAACGTGCTGAGCTGGAACAACCACGAGTTGCGCCTGCATTTACCACTTGAGCCCAATATCAATCACAAGAGCACGATGTTTGGTGGCAGCCTGTATTGCGGCGCTGTGCTGGCGGGCTGGGGTTGGCTGCACTTGCGCTTGCGTGAAGCGGGAATCACCGACGGGCACATCGTGATCCAGGACGGACAGATCAACTATCCGCTGCCGGTGCGTGGCGATGCGGTAGCGATCTGCGAGGCGCCGGATGCCGCGCTCTGGGAAAAATTCATCGCGACCTTCGAGCGGCGCGGCAGGGCGCGGTTGACGCTACAGACCCGAATTTGTGCGCAAGGCAGCAATGCCGAGGCCGTCAGATTCGTCGGGCAGTTTGTGCTGCATCGCTAGAGCCGCCCCCACTTCATCAGGACCTCGCCAACTCCAGCAGCTTCTCCCGCCACGGCGCCTGAGCGGGCAGCGCCAGGAAAAACGGGTTCAACAAGGATTCCCGCGCGGGATAGTTGAATGCCTCACCGGACAACGCCACCACTTCCCCGCCCGCGCCTTCCAGCACGCCTTGCGCCGCAGCGGTGTCCCATTGCGAGGTCGGTGCCAGACGCGGATAACAGTCGGCAGCGCCTTCGGCCAGCAGGCAGAACTTCAACGAACTGCCGATATTGGTCAGATGCAGATGACCCACTGCGGCGGACAAACCCGCCAGTAGACGCTCTTGCTCAGGGCTTGTGTGGCGGCGGCTGGCCACGACCGTGAAATCATGGCCCTCGCCCGGCTCTGTGCGCACGCTGATGCGCGAAATGTGGTCGTCATCGTCACTGCGCCAAGCGCCCAGGCCCGCGCCACCAAAGTAGCAGCGGTTGTTGGTGGGCATCGATACCACGCCAAACACCACGCGGCCGCGCTCGATCAGCGCAACGTTGACGGTGAACTCTTCGCTGCCGGAAATAAACTCCTTGGTACCGTCCAGCGGATCTACCAGCCACCAGCGCTCCCAACCAGCGCGCTCGCTCAACGGGATATCGGCGTCTTCTTCAGACAGCACATGAATATCCGGCGCCAGTGCCTGCAAGCCTTTGACCAATAGCTGATGCGCGGCCAGGTCGGCAGCGGTGACCGGCGAATCGTCTGCCTTGGAAGTGACGCTCACGTTGGCGCGCCAGTACGGCATGATGACGTCGCCAGCCAGCCGGGCCAGCTTGATCACCGGTTCCAGCAGCGGATGGGGCAGGTGATGGAGCGTGTCGATCATGGCAGGAACAGTCCTCGCTGGGTCAACAGGTCGCGGACCAGGTACAACGCAGCCAGGGCGCGACCTTCGCTGAATTGCGGGTGTTCGATCAGGCTCGACAGCTCGCGCAGGTTGACCTTGTCCACGCGCATTGGCTCCGGCTCGTCACCTTCCAGACGCTCTTCGTAGAGATCGGTGGCCAGCACCACCTGGATTTTCTGGCTCATATAGCCCGGCGACAGCGACAGTTCGGTCAGGTGTTCCAACTGGTGCGCGCCATAGCCTGCTTCTTCCTTGAGCTCGCGATTGGCGGCGGCCAGCACGTCTTCTCCCGGCTCGATCAAGCCCTTGGGCAGCGACAGCTCGTATTCGTCAGTGCCGCCGCAATATTCCTCGATCAACACCGCATGATCGGCGTCCAGCATTGCGACGATCATGACCGCGCCATAACCGGCGCCCCGGCCAACCAGACGTTCGTAGGTGCGCTCGACGCCGTTGGCAAAGCGCAACTGCAGCTCTTCGACGCGGAACAAGCGGCTACTGGCGACGATTTCGCGGGCAAGTACGGTGGGTTTCTGGCGCATGACGGGCTCCTTTGCGTAGACGCAGTACTATACCGTGGCTTTTCCGATTGTCTGTGTCGGATATGCTTACGCAATTCATGACTTTGAGGGACCCCAATGCCTTCCATGCCTTGGCGCGACATCGATACCGTTCTGCTGGATATGGACGGCACATTGTTGGACCTGCATTACGACGAACATTTCTGGATGCAGCACCTGCCGCAACGCTATGCAGAACTGCACGGCATAAGTACGACGATGGCTATGCTGGAAATGAAACCGCTGTTTGAAAACAACGCGGGCACGCTCAATTGGTATTGCCTGGATTTCTGGAGCGCGGAGCTGAAGCTGTCGATCCGCGATCTGAAGCTGGAAACCGCGCACTTGATTGCCCTTCGTCCGGATGCAGAAACCTTTCTGGCTGCGATACGGCGGGCCGGCAAGCGCGTGATCATGATCACCAATGCTCATCGCGACTCGTTATCGCTGAAGATGGAACGCATCGAGCTGGCGCCTTATTTCGAACGGCTGATCAGCTCTCACGATTACGGTTTCCCGAAGGAAAACCCGCAGTTCTGGGATGCCCTACAGGCCGATATTGGCTTTGATCCGGCCCGCAGCCTGTTCATCGACGACACCCTGCCCATCCTGCGCAGCGCTCGAAACTTTGGCGTCGCGCATTTATTGGCCGTCAGCGAGCCCAATAGTCAGAAAGGCCCCAAAGACACTGAGGAATTTGCAGCCGTTAAGGACTATCGAGCGCTGATCGAGGGGCTGTGATATCTCTAAACCTGTAGGAGCGAGCTTGTTCGCGAGACCGTGCAATGACGATGCATGTCTATCGATCTTACGACCGCTCGCCAACAAGTTGGCTCCTACAGGGATCGGGCAACTACTCCGGAATACGCAACACCTGACCTGGATAGATCTTGTTCACGTCCTTGAGCATCGGCTTGTTGGCGTCGAATATTTTCTGGTACTTGTTCGCATCGCCATAGACACGCTTGGAAATGGCGCTGAGGGTATCGCCCTTCTCGACCGTCACAAATTTCGCCTCGGTGGCGGGAGCTGCGCCAGCGGCGATAGTCATCTGGTCGTCGACTTTTTCGACACCGTTGATATTGCCCAGGGTCAGCAGGATCTTTTCCTTCTCTTCCTGGCTGGCCACCTCACCGGTTACGGTAACTGTGCTGCCTTCCACTTTGGTCTGAATGTTCGGGTTGCCCAGCCCCACTGTTGAGATATGTTTTTTCAGCGCTTCTTCGGAAGCGTTGGCATCACCAGGCGTGATCGCGTCCAGGATCTTCTCGCCGGCTTCTTTCAGGAAACTAAAAATGCTCATCGATGGTTCTCCATGCTTATCGTTGGGTTGGTATTGATAACGATAGTTCGAGCCAACGCCTTGCTCCTTCGTTCCGACTAATTGCCGCCCGCCCATCCGACGGTCCGACAGGCTAGAATCAGCCGCCTGCATTGCGCACTGGAGTGACGATGGATATCAAACAACTTAAATTCCTGATTGCCCTGGACGAAACCCGCCATTTCGGCCAGGCCGCCGCCCGCTGCAATATCACCCAGCCCACCTTGTCCATGCGCCTGCGCAACCTCGAAGAAGAGTTGGACCTACCGCTGGTCAATCGCGGCCAACGCTTTGAAGGCTTCACCGCACCCGGCGAGCGCGTGCTGGCGTGGGCTCGTACAGTGCTGGCGGCTTACGACGGCTTGCAGGCCGAAGCCGCCGCCTGTCGCGGGCACTTGGTGGGTACGCTGCGCCTGGGCGTTGTGCCGTTGTCCAGCTTCGATCCGCTGCCTTTGCTGCAACGCCTGCACCAGACGCACCCGAACCTGCGCTTCGAGCTATCGGCTCTGAGTTCCGAGCAGATCCTCGAACAGCTGGCAAGCAACGGTATTGACCTGGGTATTTCTTATCTGGAACGTCTGGATACCGAACGCTTCGATGCGCTTGAACTGGCCGAAACCCGTATGGGCCTGCTTTACGACCAACGGTATTACACGTTCGGCGAGCAGCCGTTGAGCTGGGCGGATCTGATCGAACTGCCCTTGGGCCTGCTGACCAGCGGCATGCACTTTCGCCAGTCCATCGATCACAACTTCCACAGTCGCGGCCTGCAACCTCAGCCACTGCTGCAAACCGATGCTGTCCACCAGTTGCTGCAAGCGGTACACGGCGGCTTCTGCTGCGCGATCATGCCGCTGCACGGCGGGTTGGAAAACCTGACCGAACACTTACGCCTGCATCCTATCGACGAGGCTCGCACACTGGCGCGCCTGGGCTTGATCATGCGCCGCAGCGCCCCACGCTCGGCACTGGCCGAAGCCTGCTTCGCCCAATATCAGAAACTCGTGGAAAAACATTGATCGACGTCATCTATCGAAGCATCAGAACTAGCGATTAGACGTTATCCGACCAGAGGCCTAGGCTAAGGACCTATCACTCTGCCGGTACTTTCCCATGCACGCCAAGCGCACGGTCAGCACGGCGCCCGCTCAACATTCGCCCGCGCCCGACGCAAGTCAGTCCTACAGCTACTCGAACCTGGAGCGCGATGCGTCAACACGCGCTGAGCTGGCCGAAGAAGTCGCGCTGGCGATTGCCTTCAATGGCATCAGTCAGGCCGTCATGCTGGTCAGCCCTACGGATCTGGAAGACTTCGTCGTCGGTTTCAGCCTGGCCAGCGGCATCATTGCTTCCCCTGACGAAATCTACGACGTCAAGCTCAGTGGCTGCGGTTCGGCGCGAGAAGCGCAGGTCGAGATCGCCAGCCGTGCTTTCTGGAACCTGAAACAGCAACGTCGGCAGATGGCGGGCACCAGCGGCTGCGGTTTGTGTGGCGTGGAAGCGGTAGAGCAAGCCTTGCCCCAATTGGACGTGTTACCCGGTGCGCCTTTGCCACCGATTGAGTGGCTAGACGGCCTGCGCCAGCGCATCGGCGAGTTCCAGCCCCTTGGCCGCCATTGCGGCGCAGTCCACGCCGCGATTTTCATGGACCACCAGGGTCAGTTGCTGCTGGGCCGCGAAGACATCGGCCGACACAACGCGCTGGATAAATTGATCGGCGCGCTGATCCGCCAGGACATCCCCATGACCGGTGGCACTGCCATTGTTACCAGCCGTTGCAGCCTGGAGTTGATCCAAAAAGTCCTGCGGGCGGGCATCCAGACGCTGGTCAGCCTGTCGTCACCCACCGGTCTGGCCCTGCAATGGGCGCGCCGGCATAACCTGAACCTCATTCACCTGCCGCAACACAGCGCGCCCCGGGTCTACAGCCCAGCAATGGAGAATCAAGCGTGAGCATGCACAAAGAAGCCGATATCAAACCAACCCCGCGCTACAAGCCCTACAAAGGCGCTGCCGGCGGCTGGGGTGCTTTGATCAGCGTGACTCACGCTTGGCTGAGCAGCGACAACGCACTGAAAAACCTGCGCATGATGCTCAAGACCAACCAGAACGGCGGGTTCGACTGCCCTGGCTGTGCGTGGGGCGATTCGCCGGAAAGCGGCATGGTCAAGTTCTGCGAGAACGGCGCCAAGGCTGTGAACTGGGAAGCCACCAAACGCCGCGTCGATGCTTCATTCTTCGCCCGCTACAGCGTCAGCGCCTTGCGCGAGCAAAGCGATTACTGGCTTGAATATCAAGGCCGTCTGACCGAGCCGATGGCCTACGATGCCGAAACCGACCGTTACAAGCCCATCAGTTGGGACAACGCGTTTGCTTTGATCGCCAAACACCTCAAGGCGCTGCCCAGCCCGAACATGGCCGAGTTCTATACCTCGGGTCGAGCGAGCAACGAAGCCGCTTACCTGTATCAGCTATTCGTGCGCGCCTATGGCACCAACAATTTTCCCGACTGCTCGAACATGTGCCACGAAGCCAGCGGCGTAGCCTTGTCGCAAAGCGTGGGCGTCGGCAAAGGCACGGTGACCTTCGATGACTTCGAACACGCCGATGCGATCTTCGTCCTGGGCCAGAATCCCGGCACCAACCACCCGCGCATGCTTGAACCCCTGCGCGAAGCCGTGAAACGCGGCGCTCAGGTGGTGTGCGTCAACCCGCTTAAAGAGCGTGGCCTGGAACGCTTCCAGCATCCACAGCACCCGATCGAAATGCTTACCAACGGCGACCGCCCGACCAACACGGCTTATTTCCGCCCTGCATTGGGTGGCGACATGGCGTTGCTGCGCGGCATGGCGAAGTTCCTGCTGCAATGGGAACGCGAGGCTCAGGCTGCCGATGCACCGCTGGTGTTTGATCATGCCTTCCTCAACGAACACACTCATGGCGTGCTGGATTACCTGGCAGCCATCGACGATACCTCGTGGGAATCGATTGTCGAGCAGTCCGGACTGCCATTGAGCGACGTCGAGCAGGCAGCGCGCATGTACGCCAAAGGCAAGAACGTGATCATGTGCTGGGCGATGGGCATTACCCAGCATCGCCACTCGGTGCCGACCATCCAGGAAGTCGCCAATCTGATGCTGCTGCGCGGCAACATTGGCCGCCCCGGCGCGGGTCTGTGCCCGGTGCGTGGGCACAGCAATGTGCAGGGCGACCGAACCATGGGCATCAACGAACGTCCGCCAGCGTTCTTCCTCGATGCGCTGGAAAAGCGTTTCCAGTTCAAGGTCCCGCGTGAAAGCGGCCACAACGTGGTGGAAGCGATTCACGCCATGGCCGAAGGTCGCGCCAAGGTCTTTATCGGTCTGGGTGGCAACTTTGCCCAAGCCACACCGGACAGCACCCGCACCGTCGCCGCGCTGGGCAATTGCGACCTGACCGTGCAGATCAGCACCAAGCTCAACCGCAGCCATCTTACTCATGGCAAGCAAGCGCTGATCTTGCCGTGCTATGGCCGTACCGACATCGATATACAGGCCAACGGCCCACAAGCGGTCACCGTGGAAGATTCGTTCAGCATGGTTCACGGGTCCAATGGCCAGCTAGAACCACTGTCTTCCTTGATGAAGTCCGAGCCGGCGATCCTTGCGGGCATCGCCAACGCAACCCTGGGCAAGCAGCCGGTGGACTGGTTGTGGCTGGTGGAAGATTACAGCCGCATCCGCGACTTGATCGCCGACACGATTCCGGGCTTCAAGGACTTCAACGAACGGGTAAAAAATCCAGGTGGTTTCTACCTAGGTAACGCTGCGGGCGCCCGTCGCTGGAATACACCGACCACTCGCGCCAACTTCAAGGCCAACGTGCTGCCGTTGGATCTGGTGCATGAAAGCGTGCGCTCGACCGGCCAGATCCCGGACCTGATCATGCAATCCATGCGCTCCCATGATCAGTACAACACCACGATCTATGGACTTGACGACCGCTATCGCGGCGTCAAAGGCCAGCGCGACGTGTTGTTCGTCAACGAAGCCGACATCATCCGCCTAGGCTTTCAGCCGGGGCAGAAAGCTGACCTGGTCTCGATCTGGGGCGACAACCGCGAACGCCGCGTCAAAGGCTTCACGTTGCTGGCGTTCGACATCCCGGCGGGACAAGCCGCTGCTTATTACCCGGAAGTGAACCCGCTGGTACCGCTGGAAAGCATCGGCGACGGCAGCAGCACGCCGACCTCCAAGTTCGTGGCCATTCGGCTGGAGCGGGCGAGTGAGTCGATGCGGATTGTTTGATCGAGGGTGGGTTTATTCTGGCGGGAGCCGATTCATTCGCCAGGTGTCCCACAGGCCGTGCGGAAAACGGATGCTGGCTGAGTCCTGCAGGCGTCTGCACTGACGCTTTCCCGGATGAACCCGGTCACACAGGATGGGTGCAGCTGACTTATCCCGAGGCCGGCGGACAAAAAAAAGGCCCGTTTTCGCGAGAAACGGGCCTTGATCAAGTAACCTCAGACTGTCGGAATCGATTTAAGTTCCTTAGCTAAATCAGCAACTTAGCAATATGTGTACCAATCGTGTTACTCGTCGGAATTACATTGCCACATCCCTCGCCCGACCTCAGGATCGCGCCGTCATCCCTATGAGGTTCCTTACATGAAGTATTCCTCGATTCTGTTGTTGTCACTCACTCTGGCCAGTGGTTTCGCCTCAGCAGGCGGTACGCTTGAATCCGGTGTGGGCGGAGCATTGGGTGGGGTACTCGGTTCAGTAGTCGGCCAGCAAGTGGGCGGCAGCACAGGGGCAGCGATTGGCGCTGGCCTGGGTGGCGCAGGTGGCGCGGCCGTCGGTGCAGACCGTCGAAACCGCACAGAAGCTGCCATTGGTGGCGGTCTGGGCGCAGCAGGCGGTAACGTGATTGGCCGTAGCGTCGGCGGCAATACCGGTAGCCTTGTGGGCGCAGCCGCAGGCGGCGGTGCTGGTGGTGCGCTGGGTAATTACATGGGCAATGAAAGCCGTAACGATGAGCGTTCGGATCGCCGCTACCGTGGTGATGATCGTCGCTACGACCGTGGCCACGGCCCGCGCGGACATGCCTATGGTCATCGCAAAAACCATCGCGACAACCGTCACCGTTAATTGATCAGTTAACCCGTCGCTCAATACTGGCCGCCCGAAAAGCGGCCAGTGTTGTATTCAGACGGCCAACACCTGCAAAGCCTCGCGTAACGCCTGAGGCAGTGCGGCCGGCAGATTCGATGCCCGGTCCACAAACACATGAACCAGCCGCCCCGCCGCGCACGCTTCATCCTCTCCGACCTTGAAGACTGCCAATTCGTACTGCACCGAGCTATTGGCCAGTTTCGCCACGCGCAATCCGACTTCGATCAAATCCGGGTAGGCGATTGACGCAAAGTAATCGCAGGCCGAGCTCACAACAAATGCCACCACCGCCCCGTCGTGAATATCCAGGCCGCCACGTTCGATGAGGTAGGTATTCACCGCGCTGTCGAAAAAGCTGTAGTAGGTCACGTTGTTCACATGACCGTAAATGTCGTTGTCCTGCCAGCGAGTGGTGATGGGCTGGAAGTGGCGGTAGTTGGCACGTTGGGTCATGGGGTTCCTGTGGTCAGGTGATTCCACTTCAGGAGCGAATTCATCCGCGAAGAGGCTGCGGCGTTCGCCGGGTATCTGACGTTTGCGGCGCAACATTCGCGGCTGATTTCGTGCCCTGGATGAGTATCTAATCAGCTGCCCGCACCGCCATGGGCCTCTTCGAAGAAGTAATCCTTCCAGCTGGCAGCCTTGTTTTTCAGCACGCCCAGTTCTTGCAGTTTCTCGGCATAGATGAAGGTGCGTTGCGGCACGATAGTAAAGTCGATTTCCGGATCGGAGACGATTTTCTCCACCAGTGGCAGCGGCAATTTGGACTGTTCTACCTTGATGTAAGTCTTGGCGGCGGCAGGTTTGTCTGCCTTGATGATTTTCTCGGCTTCGGCCAGTGCGTCGTAAAACGCCTTGTAGGTTTTCGGGTTTTCGTCGTGGAATTTTTCGGTAGTGTACAAGACGTTGAAGGTCGCCTGACCGCCCAATGCGTCGTAAGAACTCAGCACTTTATGCACGTTGGGGTTTTCCAGTTCCTGGTACTGGAACGGCGGGCTGGAAAAGTGCGCGTTGATTTCCGAACCACCGGCGATGAGCGCCGAAGTGGCGTCCGGGTGTGGCAGGCTGATGGAGATGTTGTCGAATTTCTTGAAGTTCTCATTGCCAAACTGCTTGGCCGTTTCGATCTGCAACGTGCGCGACTGGAAACCCACGCCTGCGGCTGGCACGGCGATGCGGTCTTTTTCGGTGAAATCCTTGAGGGATTTCACATTGGGATTGTTGGTCAGCAAGTAGTTAGGCATCGAACCCAGGGAGGCAATCGCTTTGACGTTCTGCTTGCCTTTGGTGCGATCCCAGATAGTCAGCATCGGCGGCACACCCGCCGATACGACGTCCAGCGCACCGGCCAGCAGCGCTTCATTCATCGCGGTGGCGCCTGAGATGCTGTTCCAGTCGACCTTGATGTCCAGGCCCTGCTCTTTACCGTGCTTTTCGATCAGCTGTTGGTCGCGCACCACATCGAGAATCAGATAACCGATGCCGAATTGCTGGGCGATGCTGATTTTGCCTTCAGCCTGGGCGCCGCTGCTGAGCAGTGCGCCAAACAAACCGAGTGTTGCTGCCAATGCGGTCAGCACCGGACGCTGGAAAGGAGTGGCCATTTATTTACTCACCGTGATAATTCGAAAGATGTGTTGTTTTTTGAACAGGCGTTAGCGCTGCATGCCCCAGCGCTTGACGGTCAGGCGCTCGATGTTGGCGAACAGCAGGTTTTCCACCAGCAGGCCGATCAGGATGACGGCGGCAAGCCCGGCGAACACTTTGTCGGTGTAGAGCTCGTTGCGGTTCTGATAGATGTACCAGCCCAGACCTCCTTTGCCGGATGAGGCCCCGAAGACCAGTTCAGCCGCGATCAACGTGCGCCAGGCGAAGGCCCAGCCGATCTTCAATCCGGCCAGAATCGACGGCAGCGCAGCGGGAATCAGGATGTACCAGACGAAGCGCAGGCCTTTTAGGCCGTAGTTGCGTCCTGCCATGCGCTGGGTTTCGGACACCCCGAGAAAACCTGCGTAGGTATTGAGGGCCAGCGCCCACAGCACTGAATGCACCAGCACGAAAATCAGGCTGTTCTGACCCAGGCCGAACCACAGCAGTGACAACGGCAGCAGCGCGATGGCAGGCAACGGGTTGAACATGGCCGTCAGGGTGCTGAGCAGATCGCGCCCCAGTTGGGTTGAAACGGCCAGGGTCGTCAGGACAAAAGCCAGCACAATGCCGATGAGGTAGCCCTGGACCAGTACCTTCAGGGATATCCACACTTTGGCCAGTAGTTCGCCGCTGGCAATGCCGTCATAGAACGCTGCGGCGGTTTGCAGAACGCTGGGCAGCAACAGGTCATTGTTCTGAATCCGCGCGGCCACTTCCCAGATGATGGCGAGCACGATCAGGATCACACTTTTGCGTACCCAGCTCACTTGCCAGATGCGTTGCGCCAACGGGATGTCACGAGCCAGTTCTGCCTGAGTGAATGGCTGGAGCGTGACTTCGTATTCTTCGCGGATCGGGGGGGCAAGGCTCATGATTGATTCTCTGTCAGCAACTCCCAAAAGGGGTCTGGTGTTAATACGCGATCCGGATGTCCTGAAAGCTCAGTTCACGGTCAACTGCCTGCTCTTCGCCTTCATCGAACAACAACCGATGAATGCGCTGGGCGGTGTGCTGGAACCCGACGCCGCCCAGGCTTTTCAAGTCGTACTGGTGGCTATTGATTTCCGCCCGCACGCGACCGGGATGGGGCGACAGCAGCAGAATCCGGTTGCCCACCACCAATGCTTCTTCGATGGAGTGGGTCACGAACAGCAGGGTGAAGCGCACCTCTTCCCACAGCTCCAGCAACTCTTCCTGCATCTTGCGACGGGTCAAGGCGTCCAGGGCGGCGAACGGTTCGTCCATGAGCAGGATTTTCGGCTGCATCGCCAACGCCCGGGCAATCGCCACGCGCGCCTTCATACCGCCGGACAAGGTGTGCGGATATGCATCGGCAAAGGCACTCAGGCCGACTTTTGCCAGGTAGTAATGCGCCCGCTCCTCGGCTTCCTTGCGCTTCAAGGTGCGCGAGGCGAGCAAGGGAAACATGACGTTCTGGATCACGGTTTTCCACGGCGGCAGCTGGTCAAACTCCTGGAATACGACGATGCGGTCCGGCCCCGGCTCAGTGACCTCGGCGCCCGCAAGGCGAATATGCCCCTCACTGGGTTTGATAAAGCCCGCAACGGCCTTGAGCAAGGTCGACTTGCCGCAACCCGAGGGCCCGAGCAAGACAAACCGGTCAGCCGGATCGACCTCGAAACTCACTTGATGCGTCGCCCGCACCACGCGTTCCGGCGTGCGGTATTCAAGACTAACGTTCTGGACTTGCAACAGGGCTTCAGCGGTTGGCTGGTTGACCTGCTGCGCGAGCGAGCTTTCGCTAGCCGTGTGGCTTTGCAGAACAGCATTCATGGAAAAACTCCCGGAAATCAGAACGGCGCGTCGCCCTGAATGGTCGTGCGAAAGAGTTTGCGGCGCAGATGCGGCGGCGTACCGGCGGCCAGGTGGATCAGCGAGCGGTTGTCCCAGAACACCAGGTCATGGGGCTGCCATTGATGGCGATAGACATGCTCGGGCCGCACGCTGTGGGCGTAGAGTTCGTTGAGCAGATCGCGGCTTTCGTCTTCCGGCAGGCCAACGATGCGAGTGGTAAAACCTTCGCTGACGAACAACGCCTTGCGCCCGTTTTCAGGGTGAGTGCGCACAATCGGGTGGGTGACTTCAACCACTTGAGCCAGTTGCTCCGGCGTCAGGGCAGGACGCCAGCTGGCGGCGTTATGACCTTCGCTGTAGCGCGCGGTGTAGTTATGCACCGCAGAGCGACCTTCAACGGCGTCGCGCAAATGTTTTGGCAGCGTGTCCCAGGCCAGATGCATGTCCGCGAACAAGGTATCGCCGCCTTCGCTTGGCAGTTCCTGGGCGTGCAGCATTGAACCCAGGCTTGGCAGTTCCTTGTAGGACAGGTCCGAATGCCAATATTTTCCGGCATCGCCCAGGCCAATGGGCTGACCGTCTTCAACGATGTTGGAAACAATGAGGATTTCGGGATGATTGGCCAGCAGGAACTGCTTGAGTACGTGGATTTGCAGCACGCCAAAGCGACGGCTGAAATCGATCTGCTGCTGGGGGGTGATCTGCTGATCGCGGAACACCACAACGTGATAATCCAGATGCGCCTGATGAACACGTGCGAAGTCGGCGTCGTTGAGCGGACGGGACACATCCAGCCCGACAATTTCCGCCCCCACCTTTTCGGCGAACGGACGCACATCAAATAACTGAAGCGCGGCTTGAACAGGTGATGAAGCGAGGGACGATGCGGGCATGAACTCCGACTCCAGAAGACTGGTGGTTAAGAGCTATGACTTTATAGATATAAGAATCGAAATTTAAATACCTTTATTGCATATGGATAGTTCGTAAAGCGATAGCCCAGGTGGGAGTGAGCCATGGGGGAAAAACCTTCAGGCACAAAAACGCCGACGCTGTTGCCAGCGTCGGCGTTGGGTATAGCAGCTGCTAAAGCGTCAATCAGAACGCTGGCACTACGGCGCCGTCGTACTTCTTGTTGATGAAATCTTTGACTTGCTGGCTGGTCAGCGCCTTGGACAGTTTCTCGATAGCGTCGGTGTGAGCGTTATCAGTACGGGTCACCAGGTAATTGACGTAAGGCGAATCAGCACCTTCGATGATCAACGCATCTTTTTTCGGGCTCAGCTTGGCTTCGAGCGCGTAGTTGGTGTTGATCATGTCCAGGTCAACCTGATCCAGAACTCGCGGCAGAACAGCGGATTCCAGTTCGCGGAACTTGAATTTCTTCGGGTTGCTGGCGATGTCTTTCGGCGTTGCCAGAGCGTTGGTCGGATCTTTCAGGGTGATCAGACCGCCTTTCTGCAACAGCAACAGCGCGCGCCCGGCATTGCTGCCTTCGTTAGGGATCGCGATGGTTGCGCCTTCGGGCAGATCAGCCAGGGATTTGTACTTTTTCGAGTAGCCACCGAATGGTTCAACGTGTACGCCAACGCCAGTCACCAGAGTCGCGCCTTTGCCCTTGTTGAAGCCATCCAGGTAAGGCTTGGTCTGGAAGTAGTTGGCGTCCAGGCGCTTCTCGTTCAGCTGCACGTTAGGCTGCACATAGTCAGTGAAGACTTTGATTTCCAGGTCTACGCCTTCTTTGGCCAGCTCCGGCTTGATCAGCTCAAGGATTTCCGCGTGAGGAACCGGCGTCGCGCCGACCACCAGTTTTTCGCCTGCGTGAGCCAGGCCGATCGAAAGCGCAGCCGCCAAAGCGGTCAACAGAAACGTCTTTTTCATGCAATGTCCTTAGGAAAATCGAGGTCGTCGAGACAACAGCTCATCTATGCGTTGCCCTGGCGCAGATGCGGTCGGGCGTGGAGCGGACATTACCGATATTTCTTATTCCAAGACAATACTTTTTTGGCAAATGCTTATGCCTTTTTGTGCATCCCTTGAAATCTTGCTCTGACTCAGAGAACACCAAATGTCGCCAGTAACTGCTTGAGTTCAAGCCATTGCCCGGGCGCCAAGCGTCGCTCCAGCTGCGCCAGAGGGTCTGCAAGGTCAGGTAGATTCAAGTGCTCCGGCAGTATTTCGTCCCCGCTGCTGACCAGCAATGCAAAGTGGATGACATTCTCCAGCTCTCGCGTATTGCCGGGCCAGCCATGGGCTTCCAGCACCTGTTGCGCGGCCTCGCTGATGAGCGGCACGGCAAGGTTAAGGCGCTGGCTGTAAATACCGAGAAAATATTCGGCAAGCGGCAGGATATTGCCCGGCTGTTCGCGTAACGACGGCAGCTCCAGATGACCTTCGCTGAGGTAGTGAAAAAGCCGCTCGTGGAATTTGCCGGCAGCCACAGCCTTGGCCAGGTCGATGCTGGTTGCCGCGACCAATCGCACATCTACGGGGCTGGGCTGCTGCGCCCCGACGCGGGTCACTTCGTGGTTTTCCAGGGCAGCCAGTAGCTTGGTTTGAATCGGCAGAGGCAAGTCACCGATTTCGTCCAGATAGAGCGTGCCGCCATTGGCCGAACCGAACCAGCCCGCGCGGCTGCTGACTGAACCGGCATGAGCACCGGCGGCGTAACCGAACAGCTCCGCATCGGCGTACGTCGGACTGATGGCGCCGCAATTGACGGACACGAACAGGCCGGTGCGGTCACTGCCGCGATGAATATGCCGGGCCAGCAATTCCTTGCCCGTACCTGATTCACCACGGATCAGCACCGGAAGCGAACGCGGCGCCAGGTGCTCCATTTCCTCGCGCAGTTGTCGCGACCGCGGATCAACGAACACCAGCGCTTTGGCACGAATGCTCAGCGGGCTTTTTTCGGCGTCGGGGAAGGTCAACAAAGGCTGACCGAAGGGTTCTTTAAGGCTCATGACAAACTCCCGCCCGAGCCTTGCATACAGCTCACGCGTTAAAAATAAAAACCCGGACCACAGGGCCCGGCTGAAATGAATGGCGGATAACAGAGCACACCAACGCGAGGTTCATCGCGCCTGATGACGTCATGCGCGACGCCGAGCGTGATGTTCCAGACGGCTCTGCAAGCGATACAGGTAAGCAAAGCCTTGTTCCCAGCGTCGGTGGCCTGACTTGACGTTGATATGCCCCGCCTCACTCAGGATGCCGACATCGGCTCCCCAGTCCCGAGCCATCTCGATGGCCCGCTGACTGCTGACGGCCGCATCGTTATCGGAGGTGACGATCTGCGTCGGGAATGGCAGCAGGTCCTTGGGGATCGGCGCGAAATTACGCAACGCCGGCGAGCAACCGGGCCGCTCGACATCAGCGGGCGCGACCAGCAACGCGCCGTGCACTTGTCGCAGGGATTCCAGCGGCGCCAGACGCGCCCAATGCGCAACGGTCACACATCCCAGGCTGTGAGCAATGAGGATCACCGGTGTGCTGTCTGCGGCGATGCTGCGTTGTAATTCACCGACCCAATCTTCACGACGTGGTCTGAGCCAATCGGCCTGCTCAACACGCGTGCTGTTCGGCAGGCTGTTCTGCCAGTGGGTTTGCCAATGATCATCGGGTGACCCTTGCCAGCCTGGCACGATCAGATACCGAATCGACTCGTTATGCATGGGGTCAGCCTCCTGCATGGGTACATTCGTAGGCCAAGTATAAGGACGCTATATATATTCGTTAAGGAATAAGAAGCTATTTATTAAGACCTGTAATGCATAAGGGCTGATCATGCAAAAAAAAGGGCCGTCCCCTGCCTAAGGAACGACCCCGATAACAACTGCTGTGTTCGTGCCCGCGTGTCGCTGCGGACAGGATTGAAGATAGCCAGATTTTGTTACAAGAAAACTACCGCTCATTCAGCAACGTGTGGGGGCGAGCACGTTCGCGCCCCACAAGCGTTGTCACCCTGCTGTTGGCAACAGCGGCGTATTCCCAGGGCCTGCATCAATCGGCTCGGGCTGCTTTGGCAATTCGCGGGCAACGTTCCAGACCACAATCGCGGCCACCACATCAAAGATTGCCAGCACGACAAACAGCGGGCTGTAGCCGATCTTGGTCACCAACACGCCGAACACCAACGTGAAGGCCGCAGCGCCCAAGTAGCCGAACATGCCGCCCATACCGGTGGCGGTTGCCACTTCGTTCTTGCCAAATGAGTCGGAAGTGATCGAATACAGAGCCCCGGACAATGTCTGGTGCGCGAAACCACCGACGCACAGCAACGCAATGGCGGTGTACGGGCTGTCTACCAAGCCGATACAGGCCGGGCCGATCATGCAGGACGCGCCGAACAACAGCACCAGCTTGCGAGAGGTGAACAGTGAAACCTTGCAATATTTATGGAAGAACGGGCTCAGGTAGCCGCCCAACACGCAGCCAATGTCCGCAGCAAGGAAAGGCAGCCACGCGAACATGGCGATTTCCTTGATATTCATGTGCCGTTCGGTCATCAGGTACAGCGGAATCCAGGCGTTGAACGTCTGCCAGGCCGGCTCGGAGAGAATCCGCGCCGAAGCAATCGCGTAGAAATTACGGCTGGTGATGATTTTCTTCCAGCTGCCTTTTTGAGTGGGCACATCTTTGAGATGGGATTCCTGGCCGCTGAGGATGTAATCGCGCTCGATGTCGCTCAAGCGTTTCTGATCGCGCGGATGCTTGTAGAGCAGCAACCATAGGCCGCTCCACACAATGCCCAGCGCGCCGACCATCAGGAACGCCAGCTCCCAGCCACTTTGCAGAATCGCCCAGACCACCAGCGGTGGCGCCAGTAGCGCACCGATTGACGATCCGATGTTGAACCAGCCAATGGCCACCGAGCGCTCTTTGGCCGGGAACCATTCGGTGGTGGCTTTGACGCCGGCCGGCAAGCCAGCGGCTTCGGTCAGACCCAGCATCCCGCGAAAGATCGCCAGGCTCTGCCAGCCGGTAGCAAAGGCTGCTGCCGCACAGGCGGCCGACCAGGCTACAGCGAAAATTGCAAAGCCCATCTTGGTGCCAATGGCATCAATGATGTAGCCCGCCACCGGCTGCATCAGCGCATAGCAAACCTGCCAGGCGACGACAATATGCGAGTACTGCTCAGTGCTGATGCTCAACTCGCTCATGAGCGTCGGCGCGGCGACGGACAGCGTATTGCGGGCCAGATAATTGACGATTAGGCCGGCCGTGACCAGCCCGACCATCCACCAGCGTATTCCTTTGATTTTCATCTCTTCACCCTGTTGTTTTTGGAGTGGTGGCGAGCGTCCCCCGGAGAATACCGGGCGGCGGTTATATTCAGTTATGCGTGACCGATTGCAGCGCACGAGTCGACAACGCCGGATGGGCGATGACGGAGTCTTTGCAGGAAAGGCCACCCGAGGGTGTGGAAAGAGAGGTTCATGACGTTGTTACCGTTTGTATTATTTTTATGGTGGGCGAAAGTCGATTTCGCCGAGTCATCGTATGACTTGGCTGATTTAAAGACACATCCCGTAACAATGTCAACTAGAGAAATGGCGCTACGACTAATAGGTGGGGGGTTTTTGGCTTAGCGATGGCGGTGATGACCTGAAGCGTCATACGACGACTGGCAACTCGTTGTAGTAGCCAGCTTGTTGGCGAAGCGGGCTACCAAGCCGCATCGCCAACGAGTTGGCTCCTACAGGGAAATGGTGTAGATGATGCGCAGATTCAACGCAGGTCGAATGCGTCCAGCACAGCCAGCTGATACCCCACCTCGCCCACGGTGTGGATCAGCTTGGGCAGATAGCGCTCGTCGATTTTTGAGCGCAGACGATGGATAGCGACGTCAATGGGCCGGGGATCGCCAGCAAATATCTGGGCTGCGATGAGGCTACGGGAAAGGACGTCGCCCTGGCGGCTGGCCAGCAATTGCAGCAAGGCGAATTCGTTTTCACTCAAGGAGATGCGCTGCCCGCCCCGGCTGACGCGTTGCCGGGTGATGTCGATTTCCAGATCCGCAATGCTGTAGCTCGCGGCATCCCCGGTCGGGCCGCGGCGCAACAAGGTGCGAACCCGAACCAGCAGCTCATCGAAGCTGAAGGGCTTGAGCAGATAATCGTCGGCGCCCAGTTCCAAGCCACGCAGGCGATCCTCGATAGCATCGGCCGCGGTCAGGAACAGAACCGGCGTGGTACCGCGCTGACGTATCAGTTTCAGCAGTTGCCAGCCATTGAGGCCGGGCAACATGACGTCGAGGATGATCAGGTCGTAAGTTTGCTCTTCGACAAAGTGACGGCCATCCAGGCCATTGAGCGCCACATCCAGAGTAAAACCCGCCTTGGAGAAGCCTTCAGCCAGGTTGTTTGCCGTCTTGGCATCGTATTCCACTAACAGCAGCCGCATCACTCACCTCGCTTGTCTGTAGGCATCAGCATAACGACTTGGCACCCATGTAGTTGGCTGCCTTGCGTAATTTGACGACATCGAAGATTTCGACCCGATCGGTATCAAGCCGCAATATCTTGCGCGAGTGCAGTTCTTGAAGCACGTCGAGCAGTGCCGGACGCGACAGGTCAGCGGTGCTTATCGATTGAATATCGTCCAGGGAGATCAAGCGACGGGCATGGCTCAGGTGACCATACCCTTCGGACAAGAGCAGCAGTCGCCATGCCACCCGCGCCTTGGCCGGGAGCAGCTTGAGGCGCTCGGGATGCACCAACGACAGGCCAAGCTTCTGGCTGAGCAAATCAGCAAAAGCGCGCCAATAGGCCGGGGGCTTTTCCAGCAGCTCAAGAATCGCTGCCTGAGGAATGTGCAAATAAATGGTATTGGCCGTGGAATAGACATCATGTGCGCGGGCCAAGCCGTCAAACAATGACACTTCACCAAACCAGTACGGTGTCCGGACTTCCTCCAGCCGAGGGGCGAGCCTTTGATCCACGACACTGCCGACGCGAAAGCCGCCTTCGAGCAGGACGTAAACGCCGCAGGGTGCATCATCCTTTTCGAACAGCAATTTGCCGGGGGTTTTACGCCGCTGCCGCGAGGCGTACAGCAGACTATCCTGCAAATCGGCGGGAAGATTCGCGAACCAGTAATCGCTCATTAACCTTAGCCGCCATTGCGCTCCGTTTGACATAGTTGTGTCGACTCCCTGTGAGTGCGGGTGTTCTTTTAAGGGCGAAACCGTAGCAAACTCTCATCGCCATCCAAAGGGAAAATAATAATGAAAAACCTTATCGATCACCTCAGCCAATACGCCGCTTACCATCGTGATTCTCGAAATATTGTGAGCCATTTCATAGGGATCCCGTTGATCGTACTTGCCGTCGCCATAGTGTTGTCACGGCCAGGCTGGATGCTGGGCGGCCTGTGGTTATCGCCGGCAACCCTGGCGACTTTGGCATCGGTGCTTTTCTACCTGCGACTGGACTTTCGTTTCGGCGTGCTGATGGCGGCGTTGCTGGGCGGCTGCCTATGGACAGGCGCGCATCTGGCGCAGCAATCGACCTTGATCTGGCTGGGTGCAGGGGTCGGGATGTTTCTGGCGGGATGGATCATCCAGTTCATCGGCCATTATTTCGAAGGCCGCAAACCGGCGTTCATCGATGACGTAATGGGGCTGATCATCGGTCCGCTGTTTGTGGTGGCGGAACTGGCGTTTCTATTGGGGATGCGCAAGCCGTTGCAGCATGCGATCGAGGCCCGGGTGGGGGTTGTTCAAAAGCGGGATTCGAAACTACGAACTTGAAGTTGATGCCTGTTCCTGTAGGAGCGAGCTTGCTCGCGATTCGAGTCTGACAGTTGGGCATTGCCTGTCTGACTTGGCGCTATCACGAGCAAGCTCGCTCCTACAGGGGCTGCCGCCTTTAGATGTTCGCGATCTTCTGCCAGACCTTGGGCTTGAAGAACAACGTCTCGCCCCGCGTCAGACCGATCAGGCTGTCGTGATCCTTGACCACTTCGGCTTCGATCAACTCGTTCTGCCCTTCCACCTTCAGCGTCACCCGCGTAGTCGCACCCAATGGCCGGATGTCACGCACCTGCGCAGCGTGGTGGTCTTCCAGCTCGTGACGTGACAAAGAGACTTCGTGGGGCCGGAACAGCACTTGATCCCCGCCAAGGTGTAGACGGTTCGAGTCGCCCAGGAAGTGATAAACAAAATCACTGGCCGGGTTTTCATAGACTTCGCCGGGCGAGCCGATCTGCTCGATCACGCCTTTGTTCATGACCACGATGCGGTCCGCCACTTCCATCGCTTCTTCCTGATCGTGGGTCACGAAAACCGACGTCAGGTTGATGTCCTCATGCAGCCGCGCCAGCCAGCGGCGCAGCTCCTTGCGGACCTTGGCGTCCAGCGCACCGAACGGCTCATCCAGCAGCAACACTTTAGGCTCCACTGCCAGGGCACGCGCCAAAGCAATCCGCTGCCGCTGGCCACCGGACAACTGCTCCGGATAGCGATCCGCCAGCCAGTCCAGTTGCACCATATTCAGCAACTCATGAACCTTGACCGCGATCTGGGTTTCATTCGGGCGCTGGTTCTTGGGCTTCATGCGCAGGCCGAACGCGACGTTATCGAACACCGTCATGTGCCGGAACAGCGCGTAATGCTGGAACACAAAACCGACGTTGCGATCCCGCACGTCGTGGCCGGAAACGTCTTCGCCATGGAACACGATGCTGCCGGTGTCGGGGGTTTCCAGACCGGCAATGATGCGCAGCAAGGTGGTCTTGCCACAGCCGGACGGGCCGAGCAACGCCACCAGCTCGCCACTCTGGATGTCCAGATTGATGCTGTTCAGGGCCTTGAAGGCGTTGAAATTCTTGCTGACATTACGGACTTCGATCGACATGAATTATTCCTCCGCCGCACTTTGGCGCAGACGGTTAATGCGCGCTTCGCTCCACTGCTTGAGCAGCAGGATGAACAGCGCCAGGATCAGCAACAGGCTCGCC